>JAEUMX010000061.1 GCA_016791285.1 Burkholderiales bacterium | reverse complement strand
GGAACGCAAAAAAGTGAATTCCGACAAGATTCGAAGCATCGCCTATGAGGCGGGAGGTCAGGTGCTCGAGATCGAGTTCAGCGATGGCAGGGTGGTGCAATACTCCCGAGTGCCCCCGGAGGTGCATCGGCGCTTGATGGCGGCACCGACGATCGTGAGCTACTTCCGGGATCACATCGAGGACGAGTACACGGCGAAGCGCCTGCGCTAGCCGGCAGTTGCCGGATTTCCTCAGTCCTCCTCCTGCACCACCTTTTTCTGCGCGACGAGTTGCTGCTGCACCGTCGGCGGTACCACTTCGTAGTGGCTGAGCTCGATCAAGTAGGAACCCTGGCCGCCGGTCATGGACTTGAGCCGGGAGTGGTAGCTGTTGAGTTCCGCCAACGGCACGAGGCCCTTGATCTTCACCATGCCGCCGCGCAGATTCTGGGTACCCGTTACCTGACCACGCTTGCTCGAAAGGTCGCCGGCGAGATCGCCCATGTTGGTGTCCGGCGCGAAGATCTCGATATCGACGACAGGCTCGAGAGCGATCGGTCGTGCTTTCTGAATGGCATCCAGGAACGCCTTCTTGCCCGCAGACACGAACGCCACTTCCTTCGAATCGACCGGGTGTGACTTGCCGTCGTACACGATGACGCGGACGTCCTGTACCGGGAAGCCGGCGAGAGGACCGGCTGCCAGCACTTGGCGCACGCCTTTCTCCACGGCCGGGATGAACTGATTGGGGATGGCGCCGCCGTAGACGTCGTCGACGAACTCGAATCCCGCCCCGCGCGGCAGGGGTTCGATGCGCAGGAACACTTCCCCGAACTGACCCGCGCCGCCGGTCTGCTTCTTGTGACGGTGGTGGCCTTCCGCCTTGCCCGTGACCGTCTCGCGGTAGGGGATGCGGGGCGGGTGCGTCGCCACCTCCACCTTGTACTGCTCGGCCATGCGCTCGAGCACGCAGCGCACGTGCAGTTCGCCGAGCCCGCGTATCACGGTTTCGTGGGTGGAACTGCTGTGCTCGACCTTGAAGCAGGGATCCTCCGCGGTAAGTTTGTGCAGGACATCGGAGATGCGTTGCTCGTCGCCGCGGCGCTTGGGCTCGATGGCGAGCCCATACATGGGCTGCGGAAACTCGAGCGGACGCAGGTGATAGTGATCCTCGTCGTGCGAATCGTGCAGCACCGCGTCGAACTCCATCTCCTCGACCTTGGCGACTGCACCGATGTCTCCCGGTACCAGCAGATCGGTCTCCACGTGTTCCTTCCCCTGCAGAAGGAACATGTGCCCGACTTTGAAGGGTTTGCGCCCGTCCCCGACATAGAGCTGCGTGTCGCGGGTGATCGTCCCCTGGTGCACGCGGAAGATGCCGAGTCGGCCCACGAAGGGATCGACCACGACCTTGAACACGTGGGCCAGCACGTGTTTCTTCGGGTCCGGAACGGCGACGACTTCCTCCGCCTGCACCCCTTCGCCCTTGAGAAACACGGGCGGATTCCCTTCGGTTGGATTGGGCATCAGGCGGGAGAAGATCTCGAGAAGCTCGGGGATGCCCGCACCGTTGCGCGCGGACACAAAGCACACCGGGATCAGGTGGCCTTCGCGCAAGGCGCGTTCGAACGGCGCGTGCAACTGCTCCGGGCTGATCTCGCCCTGATCCAGGTAAAGGGACATCAGGTCCTCGTCCACCTCGACCACCTGATCGACGAGCGTCCGATGGGCGTCCTCGACCGAGGAGAAATCGGCGTCTCCGGAAGGGTTGAAGAAACAGTCAACCACCCTGTTACCCCCGGCGGCCGGCAGATTGATTGGCAGGCATTCCTTGCCGAAAGCCTCCTGAATGCTCGCGAGGAGGGCCGGAAGATCCACGTTTTCGGCGTCGATCTTGTTCACGATCAGGAGTCGGCAGAGATTGCGCTTCGCGGACCACTGCATCATGCGGCTCGTAATCATCTCGATGCCGTTCTGAGCATTGACGACGATCGCGGCCGTGTCCACGGCGGAAAGCGCGCCAATGGCCTGGCCGAGAAAATCCGGATAACCAGGGGTGTCGACCAGGTAGACGTGGGAATCGCGGTGGGTGAAGTGCGCGAGCGTGGAGTAGAGCGAGTGGCCGTGCTTCTTCTCGATGGGCTC
Source organism: Burkholderiales bacterium (assembly GCA_016791285.1). Next base: position 15,426 of record JAEUMX010000061.1, on the reverse strand, counting down.
GAAGTCGCACACTGTGTTGCCACGCTCGACTGTGCCGGCGGTCTGCACCTCGCCCGTGCTCGCCAGGAGCGCCTCCACCAGGGTAGTCTTACCAGCGCCGCCGTGGCCCACGAAGGCGATCGCGCGAATGGACTCCGTGCCAAACTTGGGCATGCTCTGCTCCCCTCCCGTCATTGGTATCCGGCGAGTATAGAAACCGCCCCCCGGGGAATCAAGCAACGGCGCCGCATCCCACCCGGCAGCGCGGAGACATCGCCCCCCCAGCAGTGCCCAGACGCGACCGCCCATCCGCTCCGGGAGCAGTCTCCAGGGTTGACATGGCACGTCCCGGACACAATAATATAGTGATATTGCAATGCAATAAGAGATCTCGCCCGCCTGTCCCGCAGGCGCTTTCCTGAAGCCCGAAACAACTCTGCAGCAAGGATTGCGCAGAGACTGATCGGGGGCGCTGGCGGTTGATCGCCGGCGCGCAGGGTCCGCGCTCTCCTGAGCCTTTCGGTCCAACCCCTACGGACCATCCGGCTCATACGCGTACCCTCGAACACAGAAAGGAGGTCATTCGATGGCGAATGAGTCCAGCGGTATTTCGTGGTCGTACGCGCCGTATGGGAGCTTCCAGGCCCCGTCCTTTGCCAGTTTGGCGGCACTCATGCTGAGCATGATTGCTCTCGCGGTCAGCCTGCAAGGCAGGCCAAGCGTGGCGGTCACCGAGCCGGTCGTCGAGGAGTCGGTGCCGCTGCAGCCTTTCGTGGCCGATCCAGTTGCCGTGGTCGCCACCGCTGCGCCTGCCGTGGAACCGCGTGCTCCCGCGCCGGAAGAGCGAAAAATCCGCGCGATGTCAGACTATCTCGGCAAGCGCTATTTCGTATCTACCGAGGCCATTCAGCGGTTGGTCGAGATGGCTTTTGCGGTGGGCCACGAGGTCAACCTCGACCCCCTGCTCATTCTGGCGGTGATGGCCGTGGAGTCGCGATTCAATCCGATCGCGGAGAGCAACGCAGGCGCCCAAGGTCTCATGCAGGTGATCCCGAAATACCATGCCGACAAATTGCCGGACTCGCAGTCGGACGCGTCATTTCTGAATCCCAGTGTCAACGTACTGGTCGGCGCGAAGGTCCTGAAGGATTACATTGGCCGCAGCGGCGGAAATCTGCAAACCGGATTGCAGATGTATAACGGCTCGCCCTGGGATACGACCGCTCAGTATGCAAGCAAGGTGATCGCCGAGAAGGAACGCCTCCGGCAGCTGCTCACGCGTCGCTTCCGTAGTTCGAATTGATCGCTTGGGCGGTGAGGGCGCGTAAGCGCCTCGTGTCTTTTCCCTTCACAGGGAAACGGTTACCATGCAATGCATGGGATCCGCTCTGCGCATTTCCAACGGAATCTGTCGCCTGCTGATTGGCATGGTTGCAGTGGCAGCCTTGACAGCTGCCAGCGGCGCGGCCGCGAAATCGATGCGATTGGGTGCAGGGGACTGGCGGGCGATCCAGGTTGTGATCGCGAAGCAGATGGACGCGTTCCGCCTAAACGACGGTGACGTTGCCTTCTCCCTGACATCCCCCGGGGTCCGGCGGGTGTTCGAATCCGCCGATGACTTCATGGACATGGTGCGCACCGAATACAGCGCTGTCTATCGTCCGCGCGCTTTTCGGTTCCTCAAGCCTTCGATGCTCGATGGCGCACCTGTCCAACCAGTTGAAGTGATCGCGCTGGATGGCGCGGTCAGCATCGCCGTCTTTTCGATGGAGCGGCAGCCGAATCGAAGCTGGCGGATCAGTGGCTGTCACCTCCTCGAATCGAAACAGTTTGCAACCTGAATCGAGGTTCCGCTCACGAATGGCGTGGCGACCGTCGGCGCGGCCATATCTGCTGTTATCCCAGCATGTCGTTTTCGTCCCACCGCTTTCCCGAGGAGATACCGATGTCCAGCGAATCCACCATGACCGAAATGTTCGAGTTGATTCAGAAAATGTGGAACCCGCTCAACATACCGCTGCCGGGCCTGCTGACGCCGACAGTGGACCCTGCCGAGATCGAGCGGAAGATCACGGAACTGAAGGCGGTCGAGGGTTGGCTCTCGATGAACCTGAGAATGCTCCAGGTCACCATTCAGACCCTCGAGATGCAGAAGTCCGGGCTGCAGGCAATCAGCGCCTCTGCCGAAGCCGTCCGGACCTCGGCACAAGCGGTACGAAGCTCCGCGGAAGCGATCCATGCGGCAGCCTCCAATCCTTCACAGTCCTGAGAGGATTGATTTTGCCACCGTGCGCCGGCGGGATCCGGCAGTTCTGGCTCGGGCCGAGTTGGCGCGTGCCGCAGGTCGTGCAGAAGCGGTAGTTCGCAAAGGCACCAGCCTTCGATGCCGAAGTTCTGCCGATGAGATCGAATTCCTGCGCGAGCGGTGTGCCAGGTTCTAGCAGGCGGAGCAGGTTTTTTCAGGCTGTGGGGGGCGAGGTCGTGTCGACGATCTCGAAATCGTGGGTGATGTCGGCGGTCTTGCCCAACATGATCGATGCCGAGCAGTATTTCTCGGCCGACAGGCTGATTGCGCGCTCGACGTGCCGGGCGCTGAGACCTCCGCCGCTCACGATGAAATGGAAGTGGATGCGGGTAAAGACCTTCGGGTCGTCCGGCGCACGTTCGGCATCGATCTCCACGACGCAGTCGCTGATCGGCTGGCGACCCTTCTTGAGGATGTGGACCACGTCGTAAGCAGTGCAGCCGCCGGTGCCCAGGAGCACGGTCTCCATCGGGCGGGGGCCGAGATTGCGTCCACCTCCCTCCGGGGGGCCATCCATGACAAGGGTGTGGCTGCTCTCGGTCTCGCCGAGAAAGGCTGCCTGCTCGAGCCACTTGATGCGCGCCTTCATTGCGACCTCCTGGATCGGCGATGATGGACCTCAATTCTAATCGATACCACGCCGCGCCCCGGACGATGTTCGTTGCAGCGCAACGCAAAACCTCTCAACAAAGCCAAGAGGGGAACGAATCCCCAGTCAGGATGAACTATCGAGGCAGGGGATAGTGAGTTATCTAGCTGTTAAACATAGATATGTTCCAGGCTCAGGGGGCTTCGAGGGAGAGACATTGCGGCGCACAAAAAAAGCTTGATTTTTCGTTGCTGCAGCGCCATAATGACCTCACGTGATCGCTCTGCCTGAGTGGTTACGTGTTGTCTCCTCCATCTTCCTCCTTTGGTGGAATTAAGCGCAGCCTCCCGGTTGCGCTTTTTTTTTGCGCGCGACTGCAGCATTCGTACGCATAGCAATGCGTTGACATGCAACGAGGCGCCCCACTATACTTCGCGCCTTTTCGCGTACGCGCAGACACGACTCGAATGGCCACAATGAAGACTTTCTCCGCCAAGCCACACGAGACCAAGCGGGAGTGGTTGCTGGTGGACGCCACGGGACAGGTGCTGGGTCGACTCGCCTCGCAGATCGCGAGCCGCCTGCGCGGCAAGCACAAGGCGGTGTACACGCCGCACGTGGACACCGGGGACTACATCGTAGTCGTCAACGTGGACAAGCTGCGGGTGACGGGTAACAAGGCCGCTCAGAAGACGTATTACCGCCACAGCGGCTATCCTGGCGGACTGTATTCGACGACCTTCGCCAAACTGCACGCGAGCCACCCGGAACGGGTGCTCGAGCATGCGGTCAAGGGAATGCTGCCCAAGGGCCCTCTTGGTTCGGCGATGTTTCGCAAACTGAAGATCTATGCGGGTTCCGATCATCCGCATGGCGCCCAGCAACCCACGACCGTTCAGCTCTAGGATTGAGAATGCCTGCCCAGCATCAGTACGGAACAGGCCGCCGCAAGACGGCGGTTGCGCGCGTTTTTCTACGTCCCGGTACCGGCAAGATCGTGGTCAACAACAAGCCGGTCGATGTATTCTTTTCGCGCGAAACCGGCCGCATGATTGTTCGGCAGCCGCTCACCCTTACCGATCACCTCAACACGTTCGACATCCAGGTCAACGTGCACGGTGGCGGCGAATCGGGTCAGGCGGGCGCGGTGCGCCACGGCATCACCCGCGCACTGATCGAGTACGACGCGGCACTCAAGGGTGCGCTCAAGCAGGCAGGCCTCGTGACGCGGGACGCGCGCGAGGTGGAACGCAAGAAAGTCGGTTTGCGCAAGGCGCGCCGCCGCAAGCAGTTTTCCAAGCGGTAGCCGGTCGACTTCGTCGAGAAAAGCCGCCGCGGGGCGGCTTTTTTTGTCTGCAGGTGCTTCCCCTCGCAAGACCATCGAAGCAAGAAGACACGGAGGCCAACTTGATCAAGGTAGGCATAGTCGGCGGTACCGGCTACACCGGGGTCGAACTGCTGCGGCTGTTGGCGCGCCACCCCGAGGCGAAGATTGTGTCCATCACCTCGCGCAAGGAGTCCGGTCTCGCCGTGAGCGAGATGTTCCCCAGCCTGCGCGGGAACATCGAACTCGTGTTCAGCGATCCGCAGGACGCGATGCTCGATCGCTGCGACATCGTTTTTTTTGCCACGCCGAACGGCGTCAGCATGCTGCAGGCGGAAGACCTTCTTCGGCGCGGGGTCCGGATCATCGATCTCGCAGCAGATTTCCGCTTGCGTAACGTGGGCGAATGGGAGAAGTGGTACGGCATGACCCACGTCGCGCCCGCGCTCGTGGCCGAGGCCGTGTACGGCCTGCCCGAGGCAAATCGGGAGCAGATTCGATCCGCACGTCTCGTCGCCAACCCGGGCTGTTATCCAACCGCCGTGCAACTCGGCTTCCTGCCGCTCATCGAGTCGGGTGTGGTCGATTCGACGCATCTCATCGCAGACGCCAAGTCGGGAGTGAGCGGCGCTGGTCGCAAGGCGGAGGCGCATACGCTCTTCGCCGAGGCGTCGGACAACTTCAAGGCGTACGGCGTACCGGGTCACCGTCACCTGCCGGAGATCCGCCAGGGTCTGCAGGCCATCGCCGGGAAGCCCGTCGGTCTCACCTTCGTCCCGCATTTGACGCCGATGATCCGTGGCATCCATGCGACGTTGTACGCCTGCTTGGTCACGGACGTGGACGTGCAGGCGTTATTCGAACAGCGCTACGCCAAGGAGCGGTTCGTCGACGTGATGCCGGCCGGTGCGCACCCCGATACGCGCAGCGTGCGCGGGGCGAACCATTGCCGTATCGCCGTGCATCGCCCGCAGGGTGGCGACACCGTGGTCGTGCTTTCCGTGATCGACAATCTCGTCAAGGGCGCGTCCGGCCAAGCGGTGCAGAACATGAATCTGATGTTCGGATTGGCGGAGGATCTCGGCCTCGAAGGGCTGCCACTGCTGCCGTGACGGCAGCCGCGAGTAGCGCGGACTGCGTGATTTGACCCCCTCTGCCTCCCGGAACATAATGCCCCGTCCAGCTAAAAATTCAGGAGTCAAGTCATGAATGCACCGATCGCGATGGAAGCGCCGCTCAACTTCACCGACGCTGCGGCGCGAAAGGTCCGCGACCTGATCGATGAGGAGGGCAACCCCGATCTCAAACTGCGCGTGTTCGTTTCGGGTGGAGGCTGCTCGGGCTTTCAGTACGGGTTCACCTTCGACGAGACGGTCAACGAAGACGACACGTCGATGGTCAAGGAAGGTGTTACGCTCCTTATCGATCCAATGAGCTTCCAGTACCTCGTGGGGGCAGAGATCGACTATCAGGAGTCGCTAGAGGGCGCGCAGTTCGTGATCAAGAACCCGAACGCCAGCTCTACCTGCGGGTGCGGGTCTTCGTTTTCGGCCTGAGATTGTCCTGACCGCGGGGGCGGCTGACTACTCGAGGCGGGCCAGATTCGTCCCGCGCAGCAAAGCCAACCGTTGCGCGAGCGGGCCAGCCTCCGCCTCGAAAGCGGCGCGCAGCTGCGGTGTCATGGGAAGGCTTTGGGCAATCGTCCCATCGAGCGGGTCCTGGTGCTCACCGTTCACCCGGAATTCGTAGTGCAGATGGGGCCCCGTGGTAAGCCCCGTCATCCCGACGTAGCCGACGAGCTCGCCCTGTTCCACACGCTGCCCCTTCTGGAGATCGGCTGCGAATCCCGAGAGATGGGCGTACAGCGTGCTCACGCCGTTACGATGCTCGATGACGACCACGTTGCCATAGCCCGACTGGCGGCCGACGAACTCGACGGTGCCATCGGACGCTGCGATGACGCGGGTGCCGACCGGCGCCGCATAGTCCACACCCCTGTGCGCCCTCACGTTCTGAAGAATGGGATGGAACCGCGCCTCGGTGAAGCCGGAACTCACTCGCGAAAACTCGATGGGTGAGCGCAGGTACGTCTTCCTGACCGTGCTGCCCTCGGGGGTGTAATAGGCACCCTTGCGAGGCTCCCCCTCGAACCAGACAGCTTGGTAGCTCTTCCCGCGGCTCACGAACTCGGCTGCGAGCAGACGCCCGGTTCGCACCAGCGTGCCGTTCGCGAAGAAACCTTCGTAGACGACCGAGAAGCGGTCGCCGCGACGCGTGTCCTTGTGGAAATCGATATCGCCGGAAAAAGCCTTCAGCAACTGGTTGGCGACGGCATCCGGCACGTCCGAGTCGTCCATTGCTGCAAAGAGCGACCCGGAAACCGTCGCCGATTTCATGACCAGCTGCTGCTCCAGATCCAGCGCCTGGTTCTTCGTGGCATAGGCATCATCACCGCGCGTGACGAGCACCTCCTTGCCTGCTCCGGTGCGATAGCGCAGCGCGATGAGAGAACCGGACTCCGTCGTCAACGCCTGGATGCTGCGGCCGGGAGTCAATTGCAGAAGCGGCTTTGCGTCCTTCGACTGGCGCACGTACCCGTGCAGGGAGGACTCCCTCACGTGCAGGCGTGCAAGCACATTGGCGAGGGTGTCACCACGGCGTATCGTTTCCTCGCGCCAGAAGTGCGGCTCACCGGCAGGCACCGCGGCAACTTCCGGGGGCGAAAGTGATTCGACAATCTGCTCCGTGGCAACGGGCTGGGTAATCGTGCCGGGAGCGGTACCGAACGCCGCCAGGACCCCGAAAAAGGGAACGGTGGCCGCTGCGACCACCCAGCGACGACGCCCGCGCGCCCCGGCACCGTCGCCGATTTGCGCTAAAATCCAAGGTGTTAGGGTGTGCATTGTGGTTATCTAGGCTTTCGTTGTCCGGCGAAGCTTAGCAGACAACGTGCCCATGAAAAACCGTTATTTCCGCTAGAGTTTTGCCAACGCCCGGCGCGGGCGTTACTGCCCAGCGAGGATCCATGACCGACGTTTCGAACGCCCTCGAGATCATCAAGCGAGGCTGTGAAGACTTGCTGGTGGAAGAGGAACTGGCACAGAAGCTGAGGGCTGGCCGCCCGCTTCGCGTGAAGGCCGGCTTCGATCCGACCGCACCCGATCTGCATCTCGGGCACACCGTGCTCCTCAACAAGATGCGCCAGTTGCAGGATTTGGGGCACTCCGCGCTGTTTCTGATCGGCGACTTCACGGGCATGATCGGCGACCCGACCGGCAAGAACGCGACCCGGCCGCCGCTCTCCCGCGAGGATGTCGCGCGAAACGCCGTGAGCTATACCGACCAGGTGTTCAAGATTCTGGATCCTGCGCGCACCGAGGTGCTGTTCAATTCGACTTGGATGGACAAGCTCTCCGCGGCGGATCTCATCCGCCTGGCTGCCACTCACACCGTCGCACGCATGCTCGAGCGCGACGACTTCGGCAAGCGCTATCGGAGCAACCAGGCGATCGCCATCCACGAGTTCCTCTACCCGCTGGTGCAGGGTTACGACTCCGTGGCGATGCAGGCGGATCTCGAACTCGGCGGTACCGATCAGAGGTTCAACCTCCTGATGGGTCGAGAACTCCAGAAGCACTACGGCCAGCCGCCGCAATGCATCCTCACGATGCCGCTGCTGGAGGGCCTGGACGGCGTCAACAAGATGTCGAAGTCCCTGGGCAACTATGTCGGTATCACCGAGAGCCCGAACGAGATCTTCGGCAAGCTGATGTCGATCTCGGACGAGCTCATGTGGCGCTATATCGTGCTGCTCTCGTCGCGGCCGGTCGGCGCGGTTCGCCAGTGGCGGGATGAAGTCGCCGGCGGTCGCAATCCCCGCGACATCAAGGTCGCCTTTGCGCAGGAGATGGTCGAGCGCTTCCACGATCGAGCGGCCGCGGAGCGCGCGCTCGCGGATTTCGAAGCGCGGTTCCGGGAGGGCGTGCTGCCTGCCGACATGCCGGAGATCGCGGTGCCGGCGGGCGCACCGATCGCGCTGGTGCAGGTGCTGAAGCAGACTGCGTTGACCGCCAGCACCTCGGAGGCGATGCGCATGATCGATCAGGGGGGCGTGCGGATCGACGGCGAGAAAGTCAGCGACAAGGGCTTGATGCTTGCCCTTGGGACGACGGCCGTGCTGCAGGTCGGCAAGCGCAGATTTGCGCGGGTCAAAGTCGGGTAGTGATGCGTCGGGGTTTCCCTCATCCAATCGGGATCCGGTTATGACCGTCCTGATCATCGGTCTCGTTGTCTTTCTCGGCACGCATTCGATTCGCATCGTCGCGGACGACTGGCGCGCGAAGCAGGTGGCACGGCTCGGCCTGCGCAGGTACAAGAACCTCTATTCGCTGGTGGCGCTGGTGGGGTTCGTGTTGATAGTGTGGGGATACGGTCTCGCGCGCGCGGACCCCGTCGTGCTCTGGACGCCGCCGGTGTGGACGCGCCACGTGGCGGCACTCCTCAACCTGCCGGCCTTTATCCTGCTCGCCTCCGCGAGCCCCAAGGGCAACTTCATCAAGGCTGCGGTCGGGCATCCGATGGTCCTGGGCGTCAAGGTGTGGGCGTTCGCGCACCTCCTCGCGAATGGCATGCTGGCGGACGTGGTGCTGTTCGGTGCCTTCCTGGTCTGGTCGGTGGTCGACTTTGCGGCGGCGCGGCGGCGCGACCGGGGAGCGGGCACGACGTATCCGTCGGGAACACCCGTACGCAGTGCCGTGTCGGTCGCAGTCGGCGTGGTGGCCTGGGTGGCATTCGCCTTCTGGCTGCACGCGTGGCTGATCGGGGTGGCGCCGTTCGGCTAAAGGCGCACGACGACAATGACAGTGTCGGAGTCGGTCCTGCCGAAGTTCTGTTGAGCGCACGCTTGCGCGGGCGTCGCGTCCTCGGGGGGTGGACGTGGGTCTTCTGGCGGATATACTGGCCGACACGGCGCGACGTACTGGCGGGCGCCGCGCGCTCGGGCAAAGTAGATTCCCAGCTTCCACACTCAGGGGTCCGCCATGGCCACACCCCGTACCGTTGTCCGCGAGATCGTCCCCGAACCCACGCTGGAGGGCGCCGGGGTACGCCTGCACCGTTTCATCGCGGGCAGGCAGATCGACTGGCTCGATCCGTTCCTGCTGCTCGATCACTTCGGCTCCGACGATCCGACGGACTTCGAGAAAGGCTTCCCGATGCATCCGCACCGCGGCATCGAGACCGTCACGTACCTGCTCGAGGGCGAGATCGAACACCGCGATACCACGGGCAGTGCCGGAACCCTGCATGCGGGCGGAGTGCAGTGGATGACCGCGGGCGGCGGCCTGATGCACGAGGAGATGCCGCGCTCCAGCGCTGCGGGCCGCCTCGACGGCTTTCAGCTCTGGGTGAACCTGCCCGCCAGGCTGAAGATGTCGCGGCCGCGCTACCAGGAGTTCCGTGCCGACGAAATTCCACAGGTGCGGCGCGACGACGGCACGCTGATCAAGGTCATCGCGGGTGAAATCGACGGCGTGCGCGGCCCGGTGCGGGAGATCGCGATGCAGCCGACCTATCTCGACGTGCAGCTCGCGGCCAATGCGCGCCTCGAGCAGCCGATCCCGCCCGGGCATGCGGCGTTCGCTTACGTCTACCGGGGCAGCGGTCGACTGGGTGTGGACCGCTCGGGCGAAGGTGCGCGCATCGGCGGTCCGGCGCTCGCCGTGCTGAGCGACGGCGATACCTTCCGGGCCGAGGCCGGTGGTGCCGGGGTGTGCTTTCTGCTCGTGAGCGGTGCGCCGACGCGCGAGCCGATTGCGCGCTACGGGCCCTTCGTGATGAACTCGCGAGCCGAGATTCTGCAGGCGCTGAACGACCTCAACAACGACACATTCATCTGGCGCGAGGGCAGGCGATAGTGCCGGGGCGGGCAGCTGGCACGGTGTCACAAAACCGAGGAGACCGATCTCATGAGCACCTCCCCCATCTATCGCTACCCCGGACAGGCAGTCGACGTGACCTGGGACGAACGGCTGTGCATTCATGTTGGCGAATGCGGCCGTGCCAAAGGCGATCTCTTCGTCGGCGGTCGACAACCATGGTGCCAGCCGGACGTGACCACGGTCGCCGAAGTCGCCGAGGTATGCGAGCGCTGCCCGAGCGGCGCGCTCGTCTACGAGGTGAAGGACGCAAGCCGCAGCGAGCAGCCCGCCGCCTGTAACACCGTGCACGTGACCTATCACGGGCCGCTCTTCGTGCGGGGGGATCTCGCGCTGGAGGGGGCGCCGGCAGATATGGCAGGCACGCGCTTTCGCGCCGCGCTCTGTCGCTGCGGGCAGTCGAAGAGCAAGCCGTTCTGCGACAACAGTCACGAGGCGGCGGGATTCAAGGACTACGGCGCCGTCGGCGAGGTCGGCCCCGGTGCGCCTGCCGAGGGTGGCCCGCTGGCAATTCGCTGCAAAAAGGATGGACCGCTGCACCTCACGGGCAATCTCTCGATCCTGGCCGGCACCGGCCTCAAGCGCTGGTCCGGCACCGAGGCTTTCCTGTGCCGCTGCGGGGCGTCGAACAACAAGCCTTTCTGCGACGGCTCGCACAAGAAGATCGGATTCAAGGCGGCTTAGGCCGCGCGCCCCGAACCCGGCGGGGCCACCACTCCCGGAAAGCGGCCGATGCGATACGAGCTCTACTACTGGCCCGAGATCCAGGGCCGCGGAGAGTTCGTTCGGCTTGCGCTGGAAGAGGCCGCCGCCGACTATCTCGACGTCGCGAGAATGCCCGCCCATCGCGGTATGGGCATGCCGGCGCTGCTGCGGTTTCTCGAAGGCAGGCGGGGCGAGCGTCCACCGTTCGCACCGCCGTTCCTCAAGGCGGGCCGGCTGGTGATCGGCCAGACAGCGAACATCCTGTTTTTTCTCGGGCCGCGTCTGCGGCTGGCGCCGCGCGCCGAAGCCGATCGCGCGTGGGTGCACCAGCTCCAGCTTACGATCGCCGACTTCGTCTCGGAGATCCACGACACGCATCATCCCATTGCCGCCGGACTCTATTACGAGCAACAGAAGCGGGAAGCGAAGCGCCGTGCGAGCGACTTCCTCCACACGCGCCTGTGGAAGTACCTCGACTACTTCGAGGGCGTGCTGGAGCGCAATCCGCGGCGCGGGGGCTGGATGGCAGGCGGCCGAATCAGCTACGTGGATCTCTCGATCTTCCAGGTGATGGCCGGGCTGGACTATGCCTTCCCACGTGCGATGTCATCGGTCGAAGCGGACTACCCCCGGCTGCACGCGCTGCATGCCAGGGTGGCCGCGCGGCGCAACGTGGCGGCCTACCTCGCATCACCGCGGCGCCTGCCCTTCAGCGAAGCCGACATCTGGCGCAACTACCCCGAGCTCGACGCTCTCGCACGCGTGCGTTGAGCGACCGCGTGTGACTGTCCAGCGCCTTGGTTGCCAAAAAGAAAAAGGGCGGAACGAAGTCCCGCCCTAAGCTCCCTGAGCGGACAGCGTCTTATTCGTGACGGAGGATCGAACGCGGCAGCGCCGGCGTGCAGACTTGCGGGCAGACAGAAGAACCGAGGGAAGCCATACCGTACCGGGAGAGTCCTGTAAAAATTGTCTTATATCAATTATATGATTTCATTAATAAAAGTATACCCCAAATCGCGCCCGGTGATGCGACGCAGCAAGAACTTTTTGCAGGGTGAGCGGGATGCGAAGGGAAGAGAGGTTGCGGCGCAGCGCGAATTCGGCCTCGCTTATGCGCTCGCCTCACGCCCGAAGAGAGGTTCGGCGCAGCGACAGACGATGACACCCACGGCCGGCGGCGCGACGCCGGCCGCGCACTTCTGGCGGACAGCTTTCTTCGGAGGAGGCTTCTAGAGAGACTTCACGAGCGGCTGTTCTGCCGCGGTGGGCGGGTGCTCGGGACTTGCCTGGCGGGCGTTCTTCTCACCCATGTGCGTGGGTGGAGAACCGAAGTAGAGGGCCGCAAGGGCCAGGATGGCGATGCGATATCTCATTTGCTTCCCCCCCCCCAAGGTTGCTTCTGCGGCCGACGGCCGACGATGTGTTCTGTTTTAGCCTGTCCTGCTCATCAACACTCGTGCCTACCGAGGAAAAAAATAAGTGGTTCATATGGTTGCAGCGTTCGTACGGCGAGGCGAACGGGCAACCATCTGTCGGGCTTCAGCGACAGTGAAATGTCATCTTCGCGCAATAATCAACCGATAGAGGCGATGAGATGTCGCCTGTCGGCGACGACCATGCCCTTGCAGGTCACTATCGTGGTTCGGCGGCAGGCGTCGGCAGTTCGATCTCTCCCTGTTCGTCGAACGGCAGGGTGAAGGCGGCCGGCTGGTCGAGGTAAGCCTTGCCGCGCAGGCGATAGGTGAACTTCGGCGGTGCGCCTGCGGCGAAGGTCTGGAACTGCCTGAGAATTCCCGTCAGCCCGCTGAACACTTCCACCTCCACCAACTCGCTGCCGAAGCGCGGGACGGTGACCTGCTGGTTGGAAAGTCCACTCGCGAACGACTTGCCGTTGAGATCGAGGTTGAAGGTCATGCCCTTCACGCCGAGCGGAACGTCGTTCGGATTCTGGATGCGAAGCGTGACGAGGAACTTCTGCTCGAACAGGGTCATGTCCTGCGGCGTGATGTTGGAGACGCTGACGCGGGGCGCTTCGAGGCCGCTCAACGTCGCGCATCCGGCAGCGGCGAACGCAAGCACGAGGAGTCGAAGCCAGGCGGCGATCGGATGCACGAGTGGTTCTCCGGGCGGCGCGCCGCAATGGCGGCGCAGACAGGGCGGTGGCATTCGCCGCCATCCTAGCAAGAATTCACGGCGAACTGCCGCGGGACAACTTCCCGTGGGCCGCGCGGACTGGGGGTCCGTGTAGAATCGGTTCGGGCTGGGACGCCGCCGAGGCGGGTTCCGAATGGAATTGCATGTCACGCAGGGGAAGCTAGCCATGAATCTGGAGAAGGTCCTCTTCGGTTTTTTCATCGTCCTGGCCGCGACGCTCAACTTCGGATTCTTCATCGGCGACATCCAGAATGCCGACTTGCACAACGAATACGAGCTCTTCGCCGCCGTCGTCGTCAACCTCATCGCGACCGTGCTCAAGTTCGGTGATCGCACCCAGATCGGCGCCGTCCAGCTCGCGACGAGTCTGGTGGCCGATCTGCAGCTCATCGCGGCGGCCGTGGTGTGGGCTCTGGCCGTGCACGTGTGGTCGGAAGGCTATTCGCCCCAGCACGTGGCGAGCGTGGTTTCGCTCTCCGGGGGCGCGGTGTTCGCGAACGTCGTCTCCGTGAGCATCCTGATCGTGGAGACGGTCATGCTTCGCCGCTAGTCCAGATCGCCTGCATTGTTCAACGAACCAGCGCATGACGGTAATCACCTTCATCGTGCTGCGGCGCATGCGTGCGCCGCTGATCGCGATCATCCTGATCTACGCCATCTCCATCGTCGGTCTCACGCTGGTTCCGGGTGTGGACGCCGAGGGCAGGCCGGCGCCGCCGCTCGGCTTCTTCGACGCCTTCTACTTCGTGAGCTATACCGCCACCACGATCGGCTTCGGCGAGATTCCCACAGCCTTCAGCTATGGCCAGCGCATGTGGGTCGTGTTGTGCGTTTATCTCACCGTCGTCGGCTGGACCTACGCCATCGTCACGGTGTTGAATCTGTTGCGCGAGGAAGCGTTCCAGAGTGCGCGCACGACGCAAACTTTTGCGCGCCGGGTGCGGGCGATGGCGGATCCGTTCTTTCTCGTGGTCGGTTACGGCGAAACGGGAAAGCTCGTCTGTCATGCCCTCGATCATCTGGGCATCGCGCTCGTCGTGATCGACGAGCGCGCCGAGCGGATCGACGAAACGAAGCTGCAGGACTTCGGGCGTGACGTGCCCGCGCTGATGGCGGACGCTGGCAACCCCGAGGTGCTGCTGATGGCGGGGCTGCAGCATCACCACTGCCTGGGCGTCGTCGCCATTACCGACGCGGACAGCACGAATCTGGCGGTCGCCATGAGCGTGCGGCTTCTGAACGATCGCATCCCGGTGCTGTGCCGGACCCAGAGCAAGGAGATCGCCGCCAACATGGCGTCGTTCGGCACGGATCACATCATCAACCCGTTCGAGAAGTTCGCCGAGTATCTCGCGCTCGCGATCCGCTCGCCGGGCAGCTATCAACTGCTGGAGTGGCTCACCGGCATCCCGGGCACCGAGCTCAAGCCACAGGCAGAGCCGCCGCAGGGTCACTGGGTGGTCGCGGGATTCGGTCGCTTCGGGACGGCAGTCGCGGGCCAGCTCGATCAGCACGGCATGGACCTCACCATCATCGACCCGGACTACGAGCAGGTGAAGGCGCACCCCTGCGTGCCGGGTCTTGGCACCGAAGCCGGAACGCTGCGCGCAGCAGGCATCGACCGCGCGGTGGGCATCGTGGCGGCTTCCGACAACGATGTGAACAACCTGTCCATCGCCGTCACGGCGAAGGAGCTCAATCCGAAGCTCTTCGTGGTGCTGAGGCGCAACCTGCAATCGAACCGCATTCTGTTCGAGGCGTTTCGCGCGGATCTCGAGATGGTGCCGAGCGAGATTGTCGCGCACGAGTGCCTCGCCGTGCTCACCACGCCGCTACTGGCGCGCTTCCTGGCGATCGTCAAGCAACAGGACGACGCCTGGGCGGACGCAGTGGTGGAGCACCTGAAGCAATGCGCGGGGACGCTCGTACCCGCAACCTGGACGGTCGAGCTCAACGCCAAGTCGGCGCCCGCGGTCGCATGGCATCTGCGCCGGCGCCAGCTGTCGCTCGCGCGCCTGATGCGCAATCCGGGCAACCGCGAGGAGTGGCTCGACTGCCGTCCGCTGCTGCTCGTGAGGCTGGGAGGCGAGATTCTGCTACCGGAACCGACCACACACATCACGACGCGCGACCGCATCCTTTTCGCCGGAACGTCGCAGGCAGCGTCACTGCAGGGGCTCGTGCTCTCGAACCGGAATGCGGCCGATTACGTGTTGAGGGGCCGCGAGACGAGCGGCGCCTGGATCTGGGAATGGCTGCGCGAGCGCCGGGACAAACTTGGTGACTAGGGCCTGGTTAGCGAAGTAATCGGCCCGCGTCCGCAAATCGTGCCGAAGAAACACAGGGGTGGCGGCGCTGTGGCAAGCTGGAACGTGGCGCCGGGGAAGACCGAAGTAGCAATGGTGCACATTGCCCGCGGGTTAGCGTGGTCGTG
>JAEUMX010000026.1 GCA_016791285.1 Burkholderiales bacterium | reverse complement strand
TTTCGTGAGCTCGCTCACGTGCACGACCGGGTCGGTGCTCATGGCCCGTGGACGGACCAACTACCTCTTTTATCTCGGCATCGTAGGCGTTGTCCTGCAGGTTCCGGCATTCATCATCGGTCTGAAGTGGGGGGTGGAAGGCGTTGCAGCGGGTCATCTGGTGGCGACGGTGGTCACGTCGGTCATTGCCTTCAGCGTGGTGCTGCGCGTCCTGGGAAGGGGCACGGCGCAGTTCCTGCGCGCGCTCCTGACCCCGATGGCGTTCGCCGCAGTGATGGCGCTCGTGGTCGTCGGCTGCCGGTCGGCACTGCCGTCGAGTACCGCCGCCGTAATCGAGCTCCTCGTGCTCGGCGGGATCGGTGCCGCGACCTACGCTGCGCTCGCGTTCGTGTTCGCGCGCGGATCGCTGCACGAGGTATCGCGCTTCTTCCGGCGGCGGCGCTGATGGATCTGCGCCTGGCACCCGCGGCCGCGGCGGGTGAAACCAAGTACGGCAATTCGCGGCTGGTCGGTCAGTTCGTCCTCAGTACGGATCGGAGTGTCTCGCCAGCGGGATGGCTGTCGGACCACGTCGGCCCGTGGTGCCTGGCCCACCACCCTGCGCTGCCGGCGATACGGTTGATCGACGACGACGTGCGGACGATCGGCTGGATGCTGGGGTATCCGATCGACGAGGCAGGCAGACTTCTCGATCCCGGCGAATCGCTCGTTGTTCCCGCCCCGGCACTCGCATCACCCGAAGCGTTCGAGACGTTCGTCTATTCGTTCGGCGGCCGGTTCGCCGCGGCCCTGCTCGATGGTCAGTCGCCACGCTTCTATGTGGATCCTTGCGGATCGCTCTCGGCGGTCTACTGCGCGCACCGGCGCATCGTGGCGTCCACTTCGAATCTGATCCCTTACGACGAGCACTCCCGAGATCGTATGGAGCTCGCTCGCGCCATCGGGATTCCGTACACGGAGAGCATGTATCCCTTCACACTGACCCCGCGGCACGGGGTCGACCGCATTCTTCCGAATCACTATCTGGATCTGCGCGACTGGCGAACGAAGCGCCACTGGCCGAAGGGGCCTCTGGTGGAAACGCACGCCGTGGAAGAGGCGGTGGCGGAGATCGCGAGCGTCGTGAAGCGGCAGATCGCCGGTGTGGTGGGCGCCGTGCCGACTTATCTGCCGCTCACCGCCGGCCTCGACTCGCGCATGCTGCTCGCGTGTGCGCGCGGAGTGGCCGACCGGGTGGAGCTCTTCACGCGCGCCATTGGCGACAAGAATTCGACCATCGACTGCGATACGGCGCGGCGCATCGCGAAACGGTTCCGGTTGCGATACCTGGTCCTGCCGATGCAAAAGGCGACCGACGACGACCTCGCGGAGTGGATGTTTCAGATCGCCTACTCGACCAGTGAGATCCGGGGTTGGCAATGCGCCACCATGTACAAGCGTCTGCCGGGTGGGCACGCGGTGCTCGGCGGGCAGGCGGGAGAAGTGGCACGCGGCTATTACTGGCGTGACGACGACAGCGAGACGACGGTGATCACGCCGGAAAGGCTGCTCGACCTCTGCGCGTGCCCGGTGGAAGAGGAGACGTTGGCGGTCACGCGTGCCTGGCTCGAATCGGTGCCGGCGGCAAACGCGTTGCAGGTTCTCGATCTCTTCTTCGTCGAGCAGGACATGGGAGGCTGGGCCGGAGTGTTGCCTTATGCCGAGTCCAGTCCTGGATTCCCGATCTTCCCGCTGTGTCACCGTCGCGTCGTGGAACGCATG
>JAEUMX010000411.1 GCA_016791285.1 Burkholderiales bacterium | reverse complement strand
TCGATCGATTGCGCGTCGAAGCGCTCGCCGACGCGAAGTCCCACTCGAAACGCCGGCGGACCGGGCGCATCGACGCTCAACTGGATCGGGGTGCCGGCCTCGAAGCAGGAGCGCGCGCTGCCTGCCGCCGTCGCTCGAGCGAGACGCCGCGCGAGCGGCTGCGCGTCACGACCATAGCCCGCGAGCAGCGCGGTCCGCAGGAGAAGTGCCTCGACATCCCACATAGATGTCCCAACTGAGATTCGACCCGCCAGACAATGTCGGATGGGATGGAGCCGCGCTTCGGCCGAGGGGCAGTGTGGCCCCCGCGAGCGCGGTACACCGCTGGAGTTCCGGGAGAGCACAGGACGAATGCGGCCATCGCCCGCAACCGGTCCATGCCGTCACTCGCCGGCCGCCGCCCGGAACCAGGCCGATTCGCGCATGAGGTCGAAGTAGCTGCCGTGCGTGACGATCTTGCCGCGTTCCAGCAGATAAATGACATCGCACTCCCTCACCGTCGTCAGGCGATGCGCGATGACGATGATGGTCTTCTTGCGCGACAGGTTGTGCAGCGCCTCCATGACGCTTTCCTCGGTGATGCCGTCGAGCGCGCTGGTCGCCTCGTCCATCACCAACACGCTCGGGTCGCGGTAGAGCGCCCGCGCGATTCCGATGCGCTGGCGCTGGCCGCCGCTCAGACGCAAGCCGCGTTCCCCCACGGCAGTCTCGTATCCATCGGGCAGCTCCGACTCGATGAACCCGGCGATGTTCGCGATGCGCGCCGCTCGCCGCACCGCAGTCATGTCGATATCCTCGTCCGGCATGCCGAACGCGATGTTGCGGGCGATCGTGTCGTCGGCAATGTAGATATGCTGAGGCACGTAGCCCAGGTTCTTCTGCCAATTCGCGAGGTTGTGTGGAGTTATCGCGACGCCGTCGACCAGGAACTGCCCTTCGGTAGGAACGAGCAGGCCCAGAATGATGTCGACGGTCGTGGTCTTGCCGCAGCCTGTCGGTCCGACGATACCGATCGAAGTGAGGGGTGAGATCACTATGTCGAGATCGCGCAGTGCCGGGGTGGGCGTATCCGCATAGTGGAACGAAACGCGGCGCAGACGCAGCTCGCGAACGAATGGCAGAACCGGAGCGTGAAGCGCCTTCTCCAGCCGCTCCATGCTGTCCGCATCGCCGCCCTGGTCACCGCCCAGGTCGTGATAGAGGACATCGAGTGAAGGGGCGTTGTAGCGCAACGTGGTGATGGATGCGAACAGTTGTTGCAGCGCCGGCATCAGACGATAGCCCGCGAAGGCGTACAGGGCGAGCAGCGGTGCGATGTCGGTCGCGCGTTCGCCCCGACTGACGAGATACATCACCACCAGCAGGATCCCACCGAACGCGATGGTCTCGAGCGCATAGCGCGGCAGTTGTGCGATCAGGCCCGCGGTGACGTTGTTTCGGGCGTGGCGATGCGCATGTACCGAGAAGCGCTGCAGGAGCGTGACCTCGCGCCCCAGGACCTTCAGGTCCTTGATCCCGCACATGGCTTCCCCTGCCACCTTGTGTCTTTCCTGGTTGGCCGTGATCTGCTGTTTGCCGACCTCGCTCAGCTTGCGCCGCGCCGTGAGCAATATCGTTCCATAGGCAGTACCCAGGACGATCGCTATGGCTAGCGCGACGATCGGATCCACAGCGACGAGGAGGGTAATGATCGCGAGGCACATGAGCGAGCTTGAGACGATCGTGGTGGCCGGAGTCAGGACACCCGTCACGACTCTGGTGACCTCGGTGATCACGTTCGACCCCAGTTCGGCCGTGTTGCGCTTCAGAAAGAACTGGTAGGGCCGTGCGACGTAACGCGCCAGCAGACGCCGCGACAATGTGTAATTCAGCCGATTGTGATAGCGCAGCGTGAGGAACGTGCCGGTCGCCTTGACGCCATTGCTCGTCACGAGCAACGCGAGCACGAGGAGACCCAGGAACAGCAGGAACGACCGGTCGCTGGGGAAGCCGAAACCGGTGTAGACAGCATTCAGCCAGCGATTGCTGTGTATGACTTCCGGATTGGTCACGACAGCCATGAAGGGCATGATCGCCGCGATCCCGGCCATCTCCGCTGCCGCCACCAGCACGAGCACGCACACCAGCACCGCAAGCTTCAGGCGATCACGTCTGTCGAGCAGTGCGAGTAGGCGGCCGATAGTGGTCAGCATGGAAGATCGGGTAGGAACGGGGTGCCCAGGGATCGGCGCTCGCAGGCCGATGACTTGTCCTGCGGAGCGGCGTAGCAGTCGGCCCGACTTCGACGGAAGGATGCGCCGCGACCCTCAAACAGCATCCAACGCAAAACGAGAGACCTCGTAGCCGAGCCAGACGAACAGGCCCTGAACGGCTTGCCAGCGAGACCGAAAACTGGCCAGCTCTCCCTGGGAATAGAAATGCCTGCAATAGCGGGAAGAATACAGTCGATCGAGATACTCACTCGGGAACCTCAGAAGCTTCTTGAACCGCCGGTACACCTCCGCATAGACCTTGTCCGAAGCGTCGTTCTGCTGAATGACGTTCGCGTTGGTGCCTAGGAACTTCCTCAGAGCCGGCTTCGCCACGCGATCGAGATCCTCGAGACGGATCAGCAGCACCCGTGAGTTCGGTCCCCCGTAGATCTCGTAGCCCCGGGACAGCGGAAAGGGAGTAGCGAACACGTCCACGCCGAACACCGGCTTCAGTTCGGCATCGAACCATGTCAGCGGGTCTCCGCCAAGCCCGAGCGGGGACTTGCCTTCAACATAGGAGTCGAGAAACATCTCGACCAGGCGCGCAGCGACTTCGTCCACAGGGCGGACGTTCAACTCCTGCGCCGGCCAGAAATCGAACATCAGTTCCAGGTCCTGAAAAAAGGACGATACGTTCCTGGCGACCGGATCGCGCACCAGTGTCACGACATCCCACACCGTGCCGGGCGGCGCAGACCTGACCGCGTTGCCGACCTGCTGGCCGAGCCAAACGTAGCGCGGCATGAACCGTGACATCTTCCGCGTGCCCCAATACGCGCGGGCGCGGCTCTTGTACTGCGCTTCGTCCGCCTGGAGATTCTCCGATCTCAGCCAATGCACATGCGCAACGCCCCGCCCATCGAGCGCCGCATCGAGCGTTGCCGCAACCGATGACGACCCCACTTTGCCCACCGTGTAGACAATCACCGGGT
>JAEUMX010000413.1 GCA_016791285.1 Burkholderiales bacterium | reverse complement strand
TCGCCCGCGGCCCGCCCGACGCTGCCATAGAACGTCCAGGCCGTCGCGTACACCGCCAGCGAGAGCGAGTAGATGTACGGATTGGCGATGACGCTCCGCCCCTGGTCGGCCCGGCGGTCGGCATAGGACGCGATCGCGAAGAGCACGCCGAGATACGCGAACGAAGCGACGACGATTACCCAGCCCTCGAGCAAGCGATTCTCCCTGCCCGCCGGCCGTGGTTAGCGCGACCTTTCGGCCACGAGCGCGAGCAGCAGCACCACGCCTGCCCACGCCATGAAGACATAGGCGTAGAGGAGCGGGACGCCGAAGATCTCGCCCCGGGTATTGAAGAGGTACAGGAAGGGGTAGTTGAACGCGACGGAGCCCAGCAGGAAGATGGCCACGAAGCGCTGCCCCTTCGTCCCCGATCTGATCATCGCTCCTCCAGGTGGGCTCTTATGGTCGACCGGATCGCCCGCTTCCGTTCGCTCGCTCTTGTTCGGGGTGGGTTGGTGAAATTATGCCACGCCTCGCCGGCACGCGGAGATCACGCGGCACAGGCCGGCTGGCGGCTGTCGAGCCATGCCGCAAGCCCTTGCGCGTTGAGCGTCACGTCCAGGGCGAGCACCCCCAGCACTTCGTCGCGCGCGAGCCGACAGCCGTGCGCGTCGACATGACGGAGCAGGAGTTCGCGCACCCCGTCTTCCAGGAGACGATCGCGCTGTTCCCCTGCGTCCTTGACGCGCTCGCCCAGCTCGGCGTGGGCGTCGATCAGCCGATGCAAATCACCCGCGAGGCGCTCGGTATGCGCGACGCGGCTGTAATGGGTGAGGAACATGTGCGTTGGCGCGTAGCTCATCAGGCGATCGATGGTGACATGCGCGGCCTCGGGGTCGAACTGGGTCGGCGTGGTGGTCGGAAAGATGCACTCCGCGCCGTCGACGTCCAGCTCGCGATAGGAGATGCCGAAGCTGTCTCCGGTAAAGAACGATCGGCTGCGCGCGTCGAAGATGGAATGGTGATGGCGGGCATGTCCGGGCGTGTCGAGGAACACGAGCGGCCGACCGTTGAAGTCGAGCGTGAATTCGTCGCGGGTCTCGATCACCCGGTCGGCCTGGATCGGAACGATTTCACCGTAGTCCTCGCGAAAGACCGCCTCCCCGTAGACCGCGACCGCCCCGGCCACGAGCCGCGACGGATCGATCATGTGGCGTGCACCGCGCGGGTGGATCACGACCTGCGCATTCGGAAGGTGGCGCAGCATCGCGCCGGCGCCGCCCGCGTGGTCGAGATGGACGTGGGTGAGGATCAGATAGCGAACGTCGGCCGGGGCGATCCCCTTTGCCGCGAGGACTGCGAGAACGTTCGGGACCGACTGGTTGGTGCCGATGTCGATCACGGCCGCCGCGCGACCCTCGCGCAGCAGATGGATCGAGGCGAGCAGCGGACGCTTGAAGCCGGCATCGATGGCGCTGATGCCGTGGTCGAAGTCACGGACAGGGGCAAAACGCATGGTCGATGGCGCGAACGAGCAGGGCGCCGGGGACCCGGAACGATCCGGACCCGCCCGCGCCCTGCCGCCGGGAAGGCTATGCTAAGAAACCGTCGTCTTGAGCTGATCGAGAATCGCCGGGTTCTCGAGCGTCGAGGTGTCCTGCGTGATGTCCTCGCCCTTCGCGAGCGAGCGCAGGAGTCGGCGCATGATCTTGCCCGACCGGGTCTTCGGCAGATTGTCACCGAAGCGGATGTCCTTCGGCTTCGCGATCGGCCCGATCTCACGCCCGACGTGGTTCTGCAGCTCTCTGACGATCTTGGCTGCCTCTTCACCGGTCGGCCGTGTGCGCTTCAGCACCACGAACGCGACGATCGCCTCGCCCGTCAGATCGTCGGGACGTCCAACCACGGCCGCCTCGGCCACCATCGGATTGGCCACCAGGGCGGATTCGATTTCCATCGTGCCCATGCGGTGCCCGGAGACGTTGAGCACGTCGTCGATGCGGCCCATGATGGTGAAGTAGCCCGTCTCCTTGTCACGGATCGATCCGTCGCCGGCAAGATAGAGATTGCCCCCGAGCTCTTCGGGGTAATAGGACTTCTTGTACCGCTCCGGGTCGCCCCAGATGGTGCGGATCATCGCAGGCCATGGCTTCTTCACGACCAGGATGCCGCCCTGGCCGTTGGGAACGTCGTGACCCGTCTCGTCCACGATGGCCGCCTGAATGCCTGGGAACGGCAGGGTGCACGAGCCGGGGACGAGGGGCGTGGCACCCGGCAGCGGCGTGATCATGTGGGCGCCCGTCTCGGTCTGCCAGAAGGTATCCACGATCGGACACCGACCGCCGCCGACGTTCTCGTAGTACCACATCCAGGCTTCGGGGTTGATCGGCTCACCGACCGTACCGAGCAGACGCAGGCTCGACATGTCGTACTGCTTCGGATGCACCGCGGCGGTCGAGTCGGCCGCCTTGATCAGCGAGCGGATCGCGGTGGGCGCGGTATAGAAGACGTTGACCTTGTGATTCTGGATCATCTTCCAGAAGCGTCCGGCATCCGGGTAAGTGGGGACGCCTTCGAACACGATCTCCGTGGCGCCGCAAGCGAGCGGGCCGTAGGTGATGTAGGTGTGGCCCGTGACCCATCCGATGTCGGCCGTGCACCAGAAAACATCGGCTGGCTTGATGTCGAACGTCCACTTCATGGTGATGATCGCCATCAGCAGATAACCACCCGTGGAGTGCTGCACGCCCTTCGGCTTGCCGGTCGAGCCGGAGGTATAGAGCAGGAAGAGTGGGTGCTCGGCGCCGACCCAGACCGGTTCGCAGGTGGTCGGCTGATCCTTGATCGCGTCGTGCACCCACTCGTCGCGGCCCGCCATCATCTTGACGTCGCCACCGGTGCGCTTGACCACCAGCACGCTCTTGCACGACGGGCAGTCCGCCTCCAGCGCCTCGTCGGCAATCGGCTTGAGCGGCAACGCCTTGCCGCCGCGGAACTGGCCGTCTGCAGTGATCAGCATGACGGCACCGGCGTCCCGGACGCGGTCGCGCAGCGACTGTGCCGAGAAGCCGCCGAACACGACCGAGTGCGTCGCGCCGATGCGCGCGCACGCCTGCATCGCAGCCACGCCGTCGATGGTCATCGGCATGTAGATGACCACCCGGTCGCCCTTCTTTACGCCCTTTGCCGTGATCGCATTCGCGAGCTGGCAGACGCGGGCGAGCAATTCGTTGTAAGTCACCTTGGTGACTTCGCCGTTGTCCGCCTCGAAGATGATCGCCACCTTGTCCCCGTGGCCCGCCTCGACCTGGCGGTCGAGACAGTTGTAGGAGACGTTGAGCTCGCCGTCCTCGAACCACTTGTAGAACGGGGCGTTGTCCTCGTTCAGGACACGCGTGAAGGGCTTGTGCCAGGAGATGTGCTCACGCGCGAGCTTGCCCCAGAAGCCCTCGTAGTCGTCCTCGGCCTGTTTCGCGAGCGCGTTGTACGCTTCCATGCTCGGGACGGCGGCGCCCTTCGAAAATGCCGCGGGCGGGGGGAAAATCCGGTTCTCTTGCATCACGGATTGGATTGCCGTCGACATGCTCACTCCTCCAAGTGGAAAAATCGCCCGACTTTAATGGATTGGGATCGAATCTGCCCAATCCTCGAATCATCTTCTGCTGCCGGTGTGGGGCGCGGATGCCGGGGTATGGGCAGGGGCGGGAGTCGATTCTCGCCGGGGAGCAACATTACCTCCGTCTCCATGATGGCGATTCCCTGATCTCGCCGCGCTTGCGCCTTACGTCGATGCCGCGCGGCCTTTCTCGACTGCGCCCTAAGCGTCGAGCATTGCTTATTTTTTCGTCGGTCGATTGTAGCACCGCGCAAGGTCGAGTCAAGCAAGGTGCACGGCCCTTGCCATGGAGCAGGAGTGGAGTTCGCTCGGGTTTCCGGTAATAATGAGCCCCGTTTTGCGTGGAACCGGCGTGGTGCTAGAGGCAGCCGGCGATTCCACGGTTCGTTTTCGAAGCTCGGGCGGGCCTCCCCGCATTGCACGGTAGTGAACCTGGTCAGGTCCGGAAGGAAGCAGCCACAGCTATTCTCTGCAAGTGCCGGGGGTCAGGCTCGCCCCCCCCCCTATTTCACGACAGCTCCCGAGGAGCCCACGCAATGAAGAAGAACCTGATGGTCCTCGGCTGCGTTGCCGCGCTTGCCGGTGGGATGGGAACGGCGGCGGCCGCCGAGCGCTTCGGCGGTTCCTTCCAGTACGGCTGGAGCAACGACAGCAACACCGACGTCGACATGTACCAGGGCGGTGTACAGTACGACTTCGGCGTGCAATGGCTACCGCTGGGAAACTGGCACCTCGGCACCTACGTCGAGTTCACTGTCGGTTACTGGGACAACAGTAGCCCGCGCGCGACCCATGCGAGCCTGTGGAACGTGGGTTTGACGCCGGTGCTGCGCATCCAGCAGACCGACAAGAGCATGATCTCGCCGTTTCTCGAGGGCGGCATCGGCGTCCACTACCTTTCCGAAACGTCGGTCAGCGCGGATCGCCGCTTCGGCTGCAATTTTTCCTTTGGCGATCACGTGGGGGCGGGGATCACGTTCGGCCCGCGCAATGCCTTCGAGCTGATGTACCGCTACCAGCATCTGTCGAACGCCGGTATCTGCTCGCCCAATCAGGGCATCAACTTCAACGAGATCCGGCTCGGCTACTGGTTCTAGAGCGTTGACCCAGGTTCTCGCCCGCAAGTGGCGGCCCCGATGCTTCGACGATCTGGTCGGACAGGAGCATGTGGTACGTGCGCTTGCGAACGCGCTCGACCAGCAGCGCCTGCACCACGCCTACCTCTTCACCGGCACGCGCGGGGTCGGCAAGACCACGCTCGCTCGCATCATAGCCAAGGCTCTGAACTGCGAGACCGGGGTCGGTAGCAAACCGTGCGGACAGTGCGCGGCCTGCCGCGAGATCGACGGCGGGCGGTTCGTCGACCTGATCGAGCTCGACGCGGCCTCGAACACCCAGGTCGACAACATGCGCGAGCTGCTGGAAGGGGCGCTGTACGCGCCGACCGCGGCGCGCTTCAAGGTGTACATCATCGACGAAGTGCACATGCTGTCGCGCTCGGCGTTCAACGCGATGCTGAAGACCCTGGAAGAGCCGCCGGCGCATGTCAAGTTCATCCTCGCGACCACCGATCCGCAGAAGATTCCGGTAACCGTGCTCTCGCGCTGTCTGCAGTTCAATCTCAAGCAGATCCCGGTGCCGCAGATCCGCGCGCGGCTGGAACAGGTTCTGGGTGCGGAGGGCGTGCCGTTCGAAGCACCCGCCCTGCAGCTCATCGCACAGGCGGCGCAGGGCAGCCTGCGCGACAGTCTCAGTCTGCTCGATCAGGCGATCGCCTACGGTGGCGGCTCGGTGGCCGAGGCCGGCGTACGCGCCATGCTCGGTGCGGTCGACCGAAGCTATGCGTTCGAACTGCTGGAAGCCGTGGCGGCCGGTGACGGGGCCAACCTGATGGCGCAGGCCGACGTGCTCGAAAGCCGCGCGTTGTCGTTCGACGCCGCACTGCAGGAACTGGGCGCGGTGCTGCACGAGCTCGCGGTGCTCCAGCTTGCGCCGGCGGCGGCGGCGCGCGACGATCCCGATTTCGCACGGCTGGAGGCGCTTGCGCCGCGCTTCTCGCCCGAGGAATTGCAGCTCTGCTACCAGATCACGCTGCAGGGTCGCGCCGACCTGGGTGCGGCCCCCGATGAATACGCGGGCTTCACCATGACGCTCCTGCGCATGCTCGCGTTTGCACCGACGGGTGCCGAGGGTGCCCGCGCCCAGCCACCGCCGGCCGGGGTGCTCCGCGCAACGGCTCCGCCCGCACCGCCGGCGAAGGCGACGCCCCAGGATGCTCCGGCTCCCGTGCCGACGCCGGCACCAGCGCCGGATTCTCCCGCCGGACCGCTGCACATCGAGGACTGGCCCGCGTTCGTGAAATCGCTCCGCGTAGGCGGGATGGCGGGTATGCTGGCGCAGCACTGCGAGCTCGCCGCCTGCGCGGACGGATGCGTAGAACTGCGCGTGCCGGAGGCGCACCGGCACCTCATGGAAAAGGCTTATCAGGAAAAGCTGCGCTCCGTGCTCAAGGAGCGCTTCGGGGCAGCGCTCCGCCGCGTCGTGATCGCGGTCGGCACCGCGGGCGGCAGCACGCCGGCAGAGCTCGATGCCCAGGATCGACAGGCTCGCCAGTCGCAGGCGATCGCGGCCATCGAAGGTGACCCTTTCGTGCGCGAGCTGGTCGAAGACCTGGGCGGTCGCATCGTTCCCGAATCCATCCGACCGCTGCCGTGAGGCACGGTCTCATTGCAAGAGGAATCGATCATGAAAAGCCAACTCGCTGGACTGATGAAGCAGGCCCAGCAGATGCAGGAGAACATGAAGCGCGTGCAGGAGGAGCTTGCCTCGGTGCAGGTCGAGGGGCAGTCCGGCGCCGGTCTGGTCAAGGTCGTGATGACCTGCCGCCACGACGTGAAGCGGGTCGCGATCGATCCGAGCCTCGTGACCGACGACAAGGAAATGCTCGAGGATCTCATCGCCGCCGCCTTCAACGATGCGGTGCGGCGGGTCGATGCCACGGTGCAGGAGAAGATGGGCGGGTTCGCGGCGGGATTGCAGCTACCGCCCGGGATGAAGCTGCCATTCTGACTGATAATCAATAAGAAGAGATACACCGTTCACGTGTTTTGTGAAGACTCCATCCAGCCTTCAGGAGCTCACTGAAGCGCTGCGCTGCCTGCCGGGGGTAGGCCCGAAGTCGGCCCAGCGCATGGCCTATCACCTCCTCCAGCGCGATCGCGATGGGGCAGATCGCCTGGCGGGCGCCCTCCAGCAGTCACTGCAGCGCATCCGCCACTGCGAGCGCTGCAATACCTTCACCGAAGAGGTCGTCTGCGCGCTGTGCGCAAGCCCGCGTCGCGATGCGTCGCTGCTGTGCGTGGTGGAAACGCCCGCCGACTTGCTGATGATGGAGCAGGCGCAGTGCTACCAGGGACTTTACTTCGTGCTCATGGGTCGCCTCTCGCCGCTGGACGGCGTCGGTCCGCGCGAGCTGCACCTCGATCGACTGCTGCAAAGAGCCCAGGACGAGACCGTGCAGGAGGTGATACTCGCCACCAACTTCACGCACGAGGGGGAAGCCACGGCCCACTACCTCGCGGAGATGCTGCGCGCCCGCGGCCGCACGGTGAGCCGCATCGCCCAGGGCCTGCCGGCCGGTGGCGAGCTCGAGCACGTGGACAGCGGAACACTGGCGCAGGCGGTGCTGGACCGGCGGCCCGCACCGTGAGAGCGCGCCCCGGGCCACTCAGACCGCGGCCGACGCGCCGCCCGCGCGCAGCAGCGCCGCGCCCGCCGGGTCGGACGGCAGCGCGCCCCGCACGTGCGCAGCGACCCCCCGCGCCGGACGAACGCTTGCAGAAGGTCCTCGCATCGCTCGGCCTCGGATCGCGTCGCGACATGGAGGACTGGATTCGCGCCGGACGGCTTACCGTGAACGGCGCCAGGGCCACCCTCGGCACCCGCGTCGGGGCGCACGATCGCGTGTGCCTGGACGGTCGCGAGCTGCGCCACGGACAGGCTGCGCTGCCGCGCGTGCTGATCTATCACAAGCCCGAAGGCGAGATCGTGAGCCGTGACGACCCGGAAGGCCGCCCCAGCGTTTTCGATCAGCTGCCGCGGGTGGCGGGCGGCCGCTGGCTCAACATCGGCCGGCTCGATTTCAACACCAGCGGACTGCTCCTGTTCACGACCTCGGGCGACCTGGCGAACCGCTTTGCCCACCCGCGCTTCGAGCTGGAGCGGGAGTACGCGGTGCGCACCCGGGGCGAAGTCACGCACGAGCGGCAGGCTGCCCTCCAGCGCGGGGTGGAACTGGAGGACGGACCGGCACGCGTCGATTCGCTGGAGGAGGGCGGCGGCACCGGCGCGAACCGCTGGTACCGGGTGGTGCTGCGCGAAGGCCGCCACCGCATCGTGCGCCGCCTCTTCGAGGCGGTCGGACATCCGGTGAGCCGTCTCATCCGCGTGCGCTTCGGCCCGGTCGTGCTGCCGCCCCGTCTGCGCCGCGGCCAGGCCCGGGAGCTCACGGCGGCGGAGGTGGGCGCGCTGCTGCGAGCACTCGGCGAGCCGGTCCCGGCCACCGCTACGCTCCCGGCAGATCGGCCCGCGCGATCACGAATACCCGGTCCTCGCCCCCGCGCGTCGCGGGCCACACCAGCGGCAGGTGCGGGAAGGCCGCCTCGACGCAATCGCGATTCTGGCCGACCTCCACCGCGAGCAAGCCGTCGTCGGTAAGGTACGCGGCTGCCTCGTTCACGATCCGTCGCACCACGTTCATGCCATCCGCGCCGCCGGCGAGCGCCGCCTCGGGCTCGCAGCGATACTCATCCGGCAGCGCCGCCATCGCCGCGTCCGTCACGTAGGGCGGATTGGAGACGATGAGATCGAAGCGCTGTGCGCCGACGGTGGAGAACACGTCCGCCTCCATCAGCTCGATGCGCCCGGCCAGACCATGGTCGCGGACGTTGCGCGCGGCGACCTCGAGCGCGCCGGGCGAGAGGTCGGTCGCCACCACCTGGGCCTCGGGAAAAAAGAAAGCGAGCATCACCGCGAGGCAGCCCGACCCGGTGCAAAGATCGAGGATCCGGGATATCGCCGCGTTCTCGGGCAGCCACGGCACGAGACGCTCGCGGATGAGCTCGGCAATGAACGAGCGCGGGACGATCACCCGCCGGTCGACGTAGAAGCGCAAATCGCCGAGCCACGCCTCGTTCGTAAGGTAGGCCGCGGGACAGCGCTCGACCACGCGGCGCTCCACCAGATCGAGCACGCGGCCCATCTCGTGCCGCGTCAACCGCGCATCCAGAAAAGGCTCGAGGCGGTCCAGCGGCAGGTGCAGCGCGTGCAGGACCAGGTACGCGGCTTCGTCGAACGCGTTGTCGGTGCCGTGGCCGAAGACGAGATTCGCCTCGCCGAAACGGCTGACTGCGAAGCGCAAGGCATCGCGCAGCGTCTTGAGCTCGGTGCGGGCCTGCGAGTACACGAGCGCCTCAGTCGCCCGTGACCAGCAGATTCACGAGGGTCTCGTAGTACACGCGATGCAGCGGCTCGATGTCGTCCACCGCTACGCACTCGTTCAGCTTGTGGATGGTCGCATTGACCGGACCGATCTCGAGCACTTCCGGGCTCCATGTCGCCAGAAAGCGCCCGTCGGACGTGCCCCCCGTCGTGGACAGCTGCGGGCGCGCGCCGGTCACCTTCTCGACAGCGTTGGAAACTGCCTCGACCAGCCGGCCGGCCGTCGTGAGATAGGGTTCCGCGCTCACGGTCCACTCGAGGTCGTATTCGAGGCCGTGGCGATCGAGGATCTGGCGTACGCGGGATTGGAGTGCCGCCACGGTGCTGGCGGTGGCGAAGCGGAAGTTGAAGTCCACCTCCAGACTCCCCGGGATCACGTTGCCGGCCCCGGTCCCGGCCTGGACGTTCGATATCTGCCAGGTCGTGGGCGGGAAGAATTCGTTGCCGCCGTCCCAGTGCGTCGCGGCGAGCTCGGCGATGGCCGGCGCTGCCTGGTGCACGGGATTGCGCGCGAGTTGCGGATATGCCACGTGACCCTGGATGCCACGCACGACGAGACGCCCCGAGAGCGATCCGCGGCGTCCGTTCTTGACCGCGTCGCCGAAGCGCTCGACCGCGGTGGGTTCGCCGACGATGCAGAAGTCAAGCCGTTCGCCGCGGGCGCGCAACGCCTCGACCACGCGCAGCGTCCCGTCGAGAGCCGGTCCTTCTTCATCCGAGGTCAGGAGCAGCGCGATCGAACCGCGGTGCCGGGGATGATCCGCCACGAACGCTTCGACGGCGGTCGTGAAGGCCGCGATCGAGGTCTTCATGTCGGCGGCGCCGCGACCGTAGAGCTTGCCGTCGCGGATCGTGGGCGCGAACGGGTCGCTCGCCCACTGCGCGAGCGGGCCGGTGGGAACGACGTCGGTATGGCCGGCGAAGACCACGAGAGGGGCGGACGTCCCGCGCCTCGCCCACAGATTGTCGACTTCGCCGAAGCGCATCGGCTCCAGGACGAAACCGAGCGGCGCGAGCCGGGTGGCGATGAGCTGCTGGCAGCCCCCGTCGCGCGGCGTGACGGAGGAGCGCGCGATGAGCGCGCAGGCAAGATCCAGCGTGGGGACGTACATGGTGAGGGCCGTGCCAGACGCGAGAAGCGTAGTGTACCGGAACGGCGGAAACGCCTAAGCCGGCATAGCCGGAACCAAAGAGGTTAAAGTATCACGGCGGGCCGAGCATGGGAGACGGCGATGACGCAGATGCTCACAGAGCGCTACCGAGACCGAATGGTGGGGGTGCTGTCGTGCTACGACCGGATCGTAATTACCGGCACGCTGCCGGGGATCTGCTACGCGGCGGGTATGACGAGCTTTCTGAACGCCCGGGCAATCCGCATCTTCGACTACGCGCGCTTCGCCGAGCCGCTGCGGGAGCGGATTCGAGCGCGTGCGCAGCAGCTGGCCGAGGAGCAAGGAGCAAAGATTGAGTTTATTGGCCGCGCGCATATCCGCAAGGAGGACGTGGTGGCCAAGGTACTGGCTGAGCGCGGCGATCATCCGGGGCTGGTACACGTGATCTCGGCCATGGAAGCCTGCGAGAGCTACAAGCCCTGGCACGACAAGGCGAGCGGCAAGAGTTTCCTCAAACCCGCCTCGGGCAAGTGCTTGCATTACTACTTTTACTTCATCGACGAGCTGCTCGGCCTGTGTTACCTGCGCGTGCCCACGTGGTGTCCGTTTCGGCTGCAGTTCTACTGCAACGGCCACAGCTGGCTGGCGCGTAAGCTCGCCGCGGCCGGCATTGACTTCACGGCGGCCGACAACGCGTTCGTGCGCCTTGCCGACGTCGAGCGGGCGCAGGCGCTGGCCGACTCTCTCAAACCCGATGCGTTGCACCGGCGGCTGGACCGCTACGCCGCGCGCCTGTGCCCGGTGCTCGATGTCTTCGGGCAGCGCTATCACTGGAGCCTGATGCAGGTGGAGTACGCCACGGATCTGATCTTTCGCTCCGAGGCAACCCTTGGCCCGCTGTACGAGCAACTCTCGCGTCAGGCCGTGCTGGCGGTCAAGGCCGAGCAGGTGGCCAGCTTTCTTGGCAAGAAGATCACGCCGCAACTGGCCCAGGAGATCGGTAGCCGCTTTGCCACGCGCATCGAGGGTACCTGCATCAAGCACCGCTTCGGCAAGACCGGGGTGAAGATGTACGACAAGTTTGACCGGGTGTTGCGCCTGGAGACCACCACCAACGATGTCTCCTTC
>JAEUMX010000148.1 GCA_016791285.1 Burkholderiales bacterium | reverse complement strand
GGAGAACGTCCTGCACTATCGGCTCAGCACGACGGTCCCGGACTACTGGCTGCCGCTCGTGCCGGTGCGCATCGATCCCGCTCGCCCCGACATTCGTTTGCGCCGCGGGCGCGTGCTGCTCGACCGCGATGGACAGCCGGTCACGCCCGGCGCGCTGGGGCGCGTGCTGGAGCCGGCAACGCCGCTGAGCCTGTACGAGGAGGAAGTGCCACGCGCCGGAGCGCGCGTCACGCGTGCCTGGCAGTATGCCCGTTGGGTAGACGGCAGCACGCACCTCTGGATCGGCCGGCGCAAGGGACCGGGGCGCGGCGAGGGGTGGAGCGGACTGCGCTTCGACGTCGTGGAGCCGCTGTGACGCGGCACGAAAGAGTTCAAGTCGCGAGCAGGCTCGCGACTTCGATGTCTTCGTCGACCCGCGGCCAGTGGATGCCGATTCCCTCGCCGATGAGCTCCCACCCTGAGCGCTGTTCGGGAGTTGCATGCAACAGCCGAGGGAACCACTGGAGTGGCGCCGAGACTTCCTGGCCATCCGCGAGCACGACTCGCAACGCGTCCCCGGTGAAGGACGCGGCGATAGCCAGGGGTTCAAGCTTGTTCCCAAAGTGGTCATGCCATTTCCTTTCGATCTCCTCGCGATGCTCCTCGACAAGCTTCGCCACTTCATTCAGTTCGTGGTGGCGGAAGTTGCGCGAACGCGCAAGCCCAGGGGTTGCATCCAGAACTTGGCCTACGCACGCCCCCGCGTGCGTAGGCTCGCGACGATCGATGCCGAAGAAGAACAGGGGATAGCCGCGCAGGTTCGCGATAACGGTGGGCACGGAAGTTATGCGCCGCCCGCACGTCAACATCTCCTCTTCCCAAACTAGCGGCGGCGGTCGTCGAGGACAGAGCGGCCGCCGAGTCGCACTAGCGCAACAGCGTGCCTTCGGAGCAGAATTAGAAGCGCGCTGGAGACATCCCAGACAGTGCAGTGAATCCATTTGGCAGATGCATGGTACTAATATGCCGGACGTAAAGACAGCGAGCATCGAGCATACAGAAGCCATTGAGGGCTATGAGGATGCGAAACCGGGCGGGTGGGAAGACTACCCTCTCGACGAACTGGCAATTCGCGAGGAGCGGCGTGCGGCCATAGATGTGGTCCGACGACTAGCGGGTGGCAGGTTCCGTTTGGACCCCGACTTTCAACGAGATTTTGTGTGGGAGAGGGACAAACAAAGTCGCCTGATAGAGTCTGTACTCATGCGGATTCCCCTGCCGGTCTTTTATGTCGCAGAGGATTCCGAAGGACTGCTCATTGTGGTAGACGGCAGGCAGCGTCTCACAACGCTTCAGCGATTCATTGCAGGTGACTTGTCGCTCGATCTTCCAGACCGCACTGAGCTAAATAACAAGTGTTTTAAAGAGCTAGACGCGCGTCTCCAGAACCGAGTGGAGGATTGCCAACTCCACTTCTACATCATTGACCGGACGGTTCCAGAGCGAGCCCGTCTTGATATCTTCGAACGGGTAAATGGCGGCGAAGTCCTTACTCGCCAGCAAATGCGCAATGCCATCTATAACGGGCCCGCCACTCGCTTTCTCAAGGATGAGGCAGCGACGGAACTTTTTAGAGCAGTGACTGGTGGAAGTCTCAACACAAAGAAGATGCAAGATCGCGAATTCGTGAATCGGTTCTGCTCCTTCAGCCTACTTCCATTCGAAAGCTACAAAGGAGACATGGATGATTGGCTGGCACGGGGTCTAACACGCCTTGCCAAACTTAACGAAACTGAAAGGGAAACGCTCCGTAATAAGCTACATCTGGGTCTTCAAAATAACTACCTGGTGTTTCGGAGACATGCGTTCCGGAAACACAGGCAGACAGAACAGCCTCGCAGCATACTCAATGCTTCACTGTTTGACGTAATGATGGCTGAACTGTCGAAGCGCGATGCGGAGTCGGTAGACTCAAAGTCAGCGGAGCTTCGGGAAGCGTTTTATGACCTGATGGACAACCCCACCTTCACAAAAGCCATTACTTATGGCCCCAATACCCCAAAGGAGGTCAGGACCCGATTTGAGATTGCTGCCCAAATGATGCGCGAGGTGTTTGATGCTAACTGAGCTCCACTTGTCGAATTTTAAGTGCTTCGACAACCTCGATCTTCGACTGGGACCACTTACTGTTCTTTCCGGAATTAACGGCGGGGGAAAGTCGTCCGTCATTCAGTCACTTGTTTTGCTCGAACAGACTCTCGAAGAACGCGAGTGGTCGCGAGGGCTATTGCTTAATGGCCCCGATCTGGCGCTCGGAGCAGCAGCTGACATTCTGAATCAGACGTGCGGTCGACGGAAGCTCGCCTTGGGTGCTGCCACGAGCAGTCGCAAGGTTGTCTGGACGTTTGAAGCTGAAGACCGCAGGGCGCTTTCGCTCGACCTGATCGGACTCAACATAGACGGCGCGGATACAGACCTGGGCACCACTGTGAGATGGTTGATGCCTACTACGCTGGCAGACCGGTGCCCCGTTGTTTCCCACCTACGGAGGTTGAGTTGGATCTCTGCGGAACGAACGGGACCACGCGAGCTATTGCCGCTTCTTGATCCGCAGCATCATAGGCATGTCGGTACACGGGGAGAACTGGCGGCGGGTCTGCTGTATTGGCGCGAGTCTAATGAGGTATTGGAATCCCTCCGATGCGAGGGGGAGCCCGCAAGCTTGTTCCATCAAACTAGGGCGTGGATGCGCCAGTTCTTTCCTGGGTGCGATATACGCGTTATGCCCATCGAAGATTCGAGCGCCATTAGCCTGCGCCTTCGCTCTGACTCGCGTTCAGATTTTCAGCGTCCTCAGAATGTTGGATTTGGCCTTACGCAGCTATTTCCAGTTCTTGTCGCGCTACTGGCTGCTAGCCCGGGCGAACTAGTCATCGTCGAGAACCCGGAAGTGCACCTTCATCCCAGAGCGCAGCAGGATATCGGCACGCTTCTCGCGCGCGTTGCCGCGGCCGGGGTTCAAGTGATTGTAGAAACTCATTCCGACCATGTGCTCAATGGATTCCGCTTGGCAGTCAAGGGCCGGAAGCATATCGACCCAGAGGCTATAGCGGTGCACTTCTTTACGCGGTCCCAAACGGGTGGATCGTCGGAAGTTCTGTCGCCGGCAATCGATGCCGACGGACGCCTTAATGCTTGGCCGGAGGGCTTTTTCGATCAGTTCGATCAGGCCCTCGCCGAACTCCTTTAAGAGCAAGGCGATGGAACCGGTTCTCGATGAGACGAGCCTCGTCCCATGCAACGTCTGGGAGCCTGGTAGGCGGATTACCCTCTTATCCGAAGTCTTGGCAACCCTCGACGAATTGGGCGCCCCGCGCGCGTTACGCTGTGTTCGAGATGCGGCTGACCGAGATATCAGGGACGGGCGTGGACTCCGTAGCTGGTGCTTTGATCGAGCCAATATCGACGCTGGTCGATTGCTTGCGTCGAGACTGTCGCGACATCCATTTATCGACGGCAGCGATGGTCTTTTTGCACGTGCGGAGGGTAACCACGTGATGGAGACTAGGGTAGGAACTCAGCTTGTGTTGGGCCTCGGTTTGGCAGCTGTTGAGGGCGGTATCGCGACTGCGTTGGGGGGCGCCAATCGGGCGGCCGGAAGATCGTTTGACGTTAATTTATGCGATTGTGACGGTGAGCAGATTGGTGCGTCGTCGGTACCAGTCTTTGTATATGTCAAAAGGGAAGAGGTTCGGACGGACCGCGAGGTCATCATTGCGTCGATCGAGAGGTCTATCACAAACGGTCAGGCCCTAGTTGGCCGGGTGAACGAAGTCTTTCCGAGAGTTCGTCTGGGGTTGGACGCTATCCATTCGGTCGCCGCGCTGAGCGGTGCGGAGCCCCTATTTCGCCAGCTAATTAGGCACTTGCGCGCGCTTAACGACGCGGCCTGCGCGTGGCCAGAGAACTCGGCCTTCGAACTAAGGGGGGTGATATATAGTCCAGAGTCGAAACAAACCCTTGAGCACTTCAGGTATGGTCCTATGAGAGATTTTCCCGTGCCTGACGGCTTTGTCTTTGATCGTTGGAGTCTTCACACAAAGCTAACAGGTGGCGCTGGGGCGAGGCTCTATTTCCGCCCGGTACGTGCCGAAGGAAGCGCGGTGGTTCTTATCGGTTATTTTGGTCCACACCTTCCCTGCGTTCGCTATCCAACTTAGTAACAGTGTTGCTCGCCGCGAGTGCCGCGAGCAACAATCGACGAGATCCACCACGCAGCGGCGGCGCCCCGGAATCGCCCGAAGTTCATGTGGGATGGCTCACTGGCGTTCGCTCGCCGCGATCTGCGATGCAGTTGCGTATCCTCCGCCCAAGCACGAACCGATTTCCCATTGCCCGCCACTTCCCTTCTTCGCTATCCTTCCGTCCTGCGCGCTGCGTGACACCAGATAAGCCGATCACCAGGCTCGTCTGTGGCGCCGAAGCATTCCCCTGCCAGTTCGGCCGCCGCCCTGTCTCTCATCTCCTTTCGACTTTGCCAGCCCCGTGCTTCCCACCTGTCAATCCTCACCACACAAGCCTCCAGTCACCACTGTCTGCCCGGGCGAGCCGCACCCGCTCGGCGCGACCTGGGACGGTGCGGGCGTCAACTTCGCGCTCTTCTCGGCGCACGCGCAGAAGGTCGAGCTATGCATCTTCGATGCGACCGGTCGTCACGAGGTGCAGCGTATCGAGGTCGCAGGGTGGACCGACGGCGTGTGGCACTGCTATCTGCCGCAGGCGCGACCGGGCACGCTCTACGGCTACCGCGTACACGGTCCGTACATTCCGGAGCAGGGGCACCGCTTCAACCCGCACAAGCTGCTGATCGACCCGTACGCGCGAGCGCTCAGTGGCGAGATCCGCTGGAGCGATACGCACTTCGGCTACCGCATCGGCGACGAGCAGGCGGACCTGTCCTGCGATCTGCGCGACGATGCGCATGCCATGCCGAAGTGCCGCGTGATCGATCCGGCCTACAACTGGGAGGGCGACGCGCCGCCGCGCATCCCGTGGCAGGACACGGTGATCTACGAACTGCACGTGAAGGGCTTCACGATGCAGCACCCGGGGGTGCCGCCCGAGCTACGCGGCACGTATCTCGGGCTCGCGAGCGCGCCGGCGATCGAGCATTTTCAGCGGCTGGGCGTCACCGCGGTGGAACTGCTTCCCGTGCACGCGTTCGCGGACGACCGGCACCTAGTGGAGCGCGGGCTGCGCAACTACTGGGGCTACAACACGCTCGCCTTCTTCGCGCCCGAGCCGCGCTACGCGGCCACCGGTCAGGTGACCGAATTCAAGACCATGGTGAAGACGCTGCATGCAGCGGGCATCGAGGTGATCCTGGACGTGGTCTACAACCACACGGCGGAAGGCAATCACCTCGGCCCGACGCTGTCGCTGCGCGGCATCGACAACGCCACGTACTACCGGCTCGTGCCCGGCGACGCGCGCTATTACATGGACTTCACCGGCTGCGGCAATACGCTCGACACGGTGAACCCGCGTGTGCTGGCGCTGATCCGCGACAGCCTGCGCTACTGGGTCGAGGAGATGCACGTCGACGGCTTTCGCTTCGATCTCGCGGCGGCGCTGACCCGCGGGATGTACGACGTGGAAATGCACGGTGCGTTCGTCGAGACCATCACGCGCGACCCGGTGCTCTCGCAGGTGAAGTTGATCGCCGAGCCCTGGGATCTCAACCCGGGCGGGTATCAGCTCGGCGGTTTCCCGAAGGGCTGGGCGGAATGGAACGACCGCTACCGGGACACGATACGCGGCTTCGGCAAGGCCCACGGTGCGACCATCGCGGAGTTCGCCACCCGCTTCACGGGCTCGAGCGACCTCTACGAACACAGCGGTCGCAAGCCGCACGCGGGCATCAACTTCGTCTGCGCGCACGACGGCTTCACGCTGCACGACCTCGTGAGCTACAACGACAAGCGCAACGAAGCCAATCGCGAGGGGAACGGGGATGGCAGCAATCACAACCTGAGCTGGAACTGCGGCGCGGAGGGGGAAACCGACGACGCGGCGATCAACGTCCTGCGCCGGCGGCAGAAGCGCAACTTTCTCGCGGTGCTCCTGCTCTCGCAGGGTGTGCCCATGCTGCTCGCCGGCGACGAGATGGGGCGCACGCAGGGTGGCAACAACAACGCTTACTGCCAGGACAACGAGATCTCGTGGCTCGACTGGAGTCCGCGGCCCGAGAATCGCGAGCTGTTCGACTTCGTTCGATGCGTGATCCGCCTGCGTCGCAGGCATCCGGTGTTTCGGCATCCGGAGTATCTCCAGGGGCGCCCTCTGGCTGCCGACGGAATGAAGGGCATCACGTGGCTCACTCCGGACGGACACGAGATGAGCGCCGAGGCGTGGCAGCACTCGCACGCACGCTGCCTCGGCATCCACCTCGCCGGAGCGCGACCGCGAGAGACGCCGCGCGGGGCCTGGCGGCGACTCGCGAAACTCTGGAGGTGGCTGCGGGTGCTGGTACGGGGCTCAGTCAAGTCAGATGCGGATTCCCACGAAACAGCAGCCGCCGAGGCACCTCTCCGGCACCGTGTCCTGCGCTGGCTGCGCGCACCCGCTGGCGCGAGCGGCGACGAGCGGTTCCTGATTCTGGTGAACGCACATCACGAGACGATCCCGTTCGTGATCCCGCAATCCCACGAACGCACGAGGTGGTCGACGGTGGTCGACACCTACTTCGAGGACGGCCGGGGAACGAACACGCTCCGCCACGGTGGCGACGCCTACGAACTGCACGGACGCTCCATCGTCGTCCTGCATGCGGTGCGCAGAAGAGGCATTCTCGGGACGGCCTGGTCCTGACGGCGGTGGCACTGCGGGCGCGCACGCGCCTTACAGCGC
>JAEUMX010000369.1 GCA_016791285.1 Burkholderiales bacterium | reverse complement strand
AGCTTAGGATTTCTTAGGTCTGACAACGATGCTGGCGGGCTTGGGCTCGGCCATTGCCATCGGATTGGTGGCACCGGTGTTCCCCGCTACAATCACCCGGCACTCGACGCACCACCGAAGAGACCATCCGCCCATGCTCACCGGGGAAATCCGCGGCCAGATCGACCGCATCTGGGACGCCTTCTGGTCCGGTGGCATCTCCAACCCGCTCGAAGTCATCGAGCAAATCACCTACCTGCTCTTCATCAAGCGGCTCGACGACTTGCACACCCTCGAAGAGAACAAGTCGCGCACCCTGAAGAAGCCGATGGAGCGCCGCATCTTCCCGGAAGGCAAGGACCCCAAGAAGAAGCCGTACGAAGCGCTCCGCTGGTCGCGCTTCAAGCACTTCGAGCCGAAGCAGATGTTCGACACCGTCGGCGAGCACGTCTTCCCGTACCTGCGCACCGACCTCGCGCGCCAACTCGGCAATGGCGACTCGACCTACGCGCACCACATGAAGGACGCGCGCTTCACCATCCCGACGCCAGCGCTCCTGGCAAAGGTGGTGGACTTACTCGACCACGTACCGATGGAGGAGCGCGACACCAAGGGCGACGTCTACGAGTACATGCTTGGCAAGATCGCGACGGCCGGGCAGAACGGACAGTTCCGTACGCCGCGGCACATCATTCGGTTGATGGTCGAGCTGACCGCTCCGCAGCCCACCGACGTGATCTGTGATCCGGCCTGCGGCACGGCGGGCTTCCTCGTGGCGGCGGGCGAGTACCTGCGCGAGCGGCATCCGAACCTGCTGCATGACAAGAAGCTCAGTGAGCACTTCAACTACCGGATGTTCCACGGCTTCGACTTCGACAACACCATGTTGCGCATCGGCAGCATGAACATGCTGCTGCACGGCGTGGAGAACCCCGACATCCGCTACCGCGACTCGCTGGCGCAGGACCACGCCGGCGAGGAAGAGAAGTACACACTGGTGCTGGCCAATCCGCCCTTCGCCGGCAGCCTGGACTACGAGAACACCGCCAAGGACCTGCTCGCCATCGTCAAGACCAAGAAGACCGAGCTGCTCTTCCTGCGGCTGCTCAAGCCCGGCGGCCGCGCGGCGGTGATCGTGCCCGACGGCGTGCTGTTCGGCTCGAGCAAGGCGCACCGGGAACTGCGCCGGATGCTGGTCGAAGACCAGAAGCTCGACGCCGTGGTCAAGCTGCCCGGCGGCGTGTTCAGACCCTACGCGGGCGTGTCCACCGCGATCCTGATCTTCACCAAGACCAATTCCGGCGGCACCGATCAGGTCTGGTTCTACGACGTCGAGGCCGACGGCTGGAGCCTGGACGACAAGCGCACGCGGCTCCTGCCCGAAGATCTGCTCGGACCGGTCCCCAGCCGTCATTCCCGCGAAAGCGGGAATCCAGTCCTGACCCCCGAAGACCACGCCAGGAACAACCTGCCCGATGTCATCGCCCGCTGGGCCGCACGCAACGGCGCCGAGCGCGAACAGCCGCGCACGGCGCAAAGCTTCTGCGTGCCGAAGACCGACATCGCCGCGCAGGGCTACGACCTCTCGCTCAACCGCTACAAGGAGGTCGTGCACGAAGAGATCGAGCATCGCTCGCCGAAGGAGATCCTGGCCGACCTCGCGAAACTGGAGGAGGAAATCCAGCGGGGGATGAAGGAGCTGGAGGGATTGCTTTGATGGGTGCTGCGAAGACGGTGGCGCTGAATGACGTGGCTGTCATCGAGCGCGACATCGTTGATCCGACTTCCATCGAGAGCGGCACCTTGTTCGTCGGCCTTGAGAACATCGAGTCCGGCGGGCGCTTTGTTGGCGTCCGCCCGGTTGATGCAGGGGAGCTTGCGAGCAGCAAGTTCGCGTTCACGCCGCAACACCTGCTCTATGGAAAGCTTCGCCCCTACCTCGCCAAGATCGCCCGCCCGGATTTCGAGGGCATCTGTAGCACCGACATTCTTCCCGTACTTCCCGGTCCTGATCTCGACCGCGGCTACCTCGGCTGGCTTCTCTTGACGCCCGAGATGGTTGCCCGCGCGAGCTCTCGAGCGACTGGCGCCAATCTCCCTCGGCTGAGTCCGAACGCTCTCGCGGACCTCAGGATCCCGCTGCCACCCCTCCCCGAGCAGCGGCGGATCGCGGAGATCCTGGACAAGGCGGACGCGCTGCGGGCCAAGCGCCGCGCCGCCCTCGCCCAGCTCGACACCCTCACCCAATCCATCTTCCTCGACATGTTCGGCGACCCCGCGACGAATCCGAAGGGGTGGGACGAAGGAACACGTCTCGGCGATGTTGCGGACATCGCTTCCGGCGTGACCAAAGGCCGGAACCTGAACGGACAGAGGACGCGTGCAGTCCTTTACTTGGCAGTCGTCAATGTGCAGGACCGTGCGCTCGATCTGTCGACAGTCAAGTCAATTGAAGCGACCGAGGCCGAGATCGACCGCTATCGACTTCTGAAGGACGACCTGCTGCTTACGGAGGGCGGCGACCCA
This sequence comes from Burkholderiales bacterium, assembly GCA_016791285.1. Next base: position 899 of record JAEUMX010000369.1, on the reverse strand, counting down.
GACAAGCTCGGCCGCGGAACGCTGTGGAGCGAGGAACTACCTGAGTGCATCCACCAGAACCACATCTTTCGCGTCCGCTTGACAACAGCCCGTGTGCACCCGTTGTTCTTGAACTGGCTCGTCAGCAGCAGCCGGGGCAAGAAGTACTTCCTACGTTCTGCCAAGCAGACCACCGGAATTGCGAGCATCAACATGACGCAACTTCGAGGCTTCCCAATGCTGATCCCGCCAGTCGAGTTGCAGCGTGACTTCGCCACAGCCGTGGCGGGTGTCAATCAACTGAAGAATGGGATAAGCGCGGCATCGAGGGAGTTGGACTCTCTCTTCGCCTCCCTCCTACACCGCGCCTTCCGTGGCGAGCTGTAGCGATGCACACCCTCCGCCTCTTCGCCTCGCGCCAGGTCGACATCCCCGTGACCACGGCGTGGTACGCCGCCGATCTCGGCGAGTGCCGCGGCAGGCAGGCGCTGTACACGCGGCAGTCGCCGCAGCGTCTCAAGGCCTTGCGGGAGCACGCGCTCATCGAAAGCGCGGTGTCGTCCAATCGCATCGAAGGCGTCGAGGTAGAACCGGCGAGGGTGCGCGCCGTGCTGGCGTCGCCGCAGCCATTGTTCCGGGATCGCGACGAAGAGGAGGTCCGCGGCTATCGTGACGCATTGGCGTGGATTCATGCCGACGCCGCAGCCATTCCCGTCTCGGAGGAGACCATCAGGCGGCTGCACGCCCAGACCCGAGGTCAGATCTGGGACGCCGGCCTTTTCAAGGACCGGGATGCCGACATCATCGAGCGCCATGCGGACGGCGGCGAGCGGGTGCGATTCCAGACGGTTTCCGCCGCCGAGACGCCGGGGGCCATCGCAAGGCTGTTGACCGACTGGCGCAGCTGCATGGAGGAACGC
>JAEUMX010000361.1 GCA_016791285.1 Burkholderiales bacterium | reverse complement strand
AAACGGCCCGCGATCAGGGACCGCGCCACGTCCAGGCGGCGCTGCGAGAGGCGCTCGTTGAGCCGCCGCTTCTCCTGCGAGTCGTCGTTCTCGAAGCTCGAGTGCGCGTGCAGCTTGAGGTTCGAGCCCGATTGCAGCGTGCCGAGCCACTCGTCGAGACCATCGGGACCGCGCCGCGTGGTGGTGGGCGAGCGCGACTCCTCGAGGAAGCGCGCCTGCTCGCCGCGCAGGGCCGGCGCCGGTTCGGCGGGACTCGGTCGCCGCGCGTTGTAGGTGGCTATGTCGTTGCCGGTCTCGAGCGGCCGGTCGTAATCGTAGAAGAGGTGGAACGTCTCCTCGGCACCGGGCGCCGCGGGCCACGTGATCTCCACGTGCTGCGTCTGCCCGTCGCCAACCTCCACCGTCAGGCGGTTGCCGGCGATGGGTTGGGGCGTGAGCGCGGTCGGCGATGCCCCGACCTTGGCCGTCGCGCCGTCACCCCGGATGACCAGAGTCCCGGTCGCGGCCTCGAACGTGACGCTGCGATCGGCGGTGGCGCCTTCGGTGGCACCCGGCGTCCAGGTCACCGGCCTGCGCTCGCCCGCCGCGCCGCCCGCCGCTGGCCACTTGATCTCGACGAAATGCGTCTTGCCCTCCGGGAGTTCGACCGCGAGCCGGTTGCTGCCTTCGAGTGCGTGCGGCTGCAATGCGTCCGCGGTGGGGCCGACCTTGGCCGTCGCACCGCTGCCGCGCACGACGAGCGACTCCCGCGTTCCGCTCGTCGCGGGCTGAAACGGCTCCACGCCGCGATCGGACGGCAGCGGCGCAGGGGTCGTCGAGTCGACCGTCCACTGCGCGTTCTTGTGCCCGCCGGTCGCCGCCGGGGTGCTCGTACCGGTCCCGCCGGCGCCGGTAGTGCCCGACCCGGTGCCGGTCGAGCCGCTGCCGGATGCGGCGCTGGCGAGATCCGTCATCGACCCCGCGTTGGTCAGGGACGGCTTGAACCACTTGGCGCCCATCAGGTTGCCGATGATCTCGTTGATCGCCTCCTGATTGGTCGGCGTGCGTCCGTTCTCGCCCGGTATCGGATCGACCTCCTCGACCTTGATCGCGCGGCTTTCCTTGAGCTCCTGCATCAGCAGATGAAAGCCCGCTTTCGCGACGAACGACGAACTCTTGTTGGCCGCGGCGACACCCGCCTTCAGTCTCAGGTCGAGGTGGTCGAACACGCGCTGGTAGTCGATCGTGATCTTGAGGTTGTAGGCCGGCCCGATGCCGGCGTAGGTCAGGTGATAGATGGCGAGCGCCATCGTGACCCCGCCCTCCTCCAGCACGGCCTTCATGACCGCCGCCCCGTGGCGATCGAGCACCGTGCTGAACGCGGCCCGCTGCGCGCCAAAGAGCGCGGGCACCGTCGTGCCGGCGACCTCGCGTACGAACGGCTGCCCCGGCTCGTCGCGATTCACCCCCAGCAGCACCAGCTCCACCGAGCCATCCGTGAACGGGACCGGCACCAGATTCGCGTCGGCGCCGAACCGGCGGCGGATCTCTTCGCGCACGTCGTTCAGCAGGCCCTCGGTGACGTGCAGGTCGGTGTCGAGGTTGAGGAACCCGCCCCCGTCTTCCATGCCGGCGGGCGGCGGTGCGTTGGGATCCGGCCGGTACAGGACGAGTCGCAGCGCATAGTCGCCCGTTTCGCCGCCCTCGGCGGTGCGCGCCACGCGCGGGGCCTCCGGGGGCAGGAAGTAGAACGTGCGCCCGTCGCTGAAATCCTTGAAGATCGTCAGCCCTTTGAAGTAGAGGATGGGATCGTCGTAGAGCATGGCGTCTCTCCAGAAACGGGACTACGTCGTTGCGACGGGAACGAGAGGCAGAACGACCAGCGCCTCCGGATTGGTCCAGCGGGTTTCGCGCACTTCGCCCGACATCAGGAACTCGCGTGCGATCAGCACGGGCGCCGGCGCGCCTTCGGGCATCACCAAGGCGAGCGTCGCGCTGTCGCGCGCGCCTTCCAGCACGTCACGGGTGCGATGCTCGCCGGCTTCCAGGACGAGCTCCACCGCGATGCTGCCGCGGCCCGCAGGTCCGCCTCCCAGCAGCACCACTTCGGCCGTGCGCACTTCGGCCGCGCCCTGGGCGCCGATGACGAGGGTCGAGCGATCGCTGCTCGCCCAGGGCTTCTCGTCGATGGCGCCGTCCTCGCGGATCGACTGCACGCGATAGGCGTACTCGCGCGCACTGCCGGCGAGCCGCCGCAACCCGACGCGGCGCGGGGCGCGATCGGGAGCGTCCCACGATTCCGTCTTGCTGTGGACGAACGAATCGTGCTGCGTACGCAGTTCGACGACGGTCGTGACGACGCCGGACAACGGCAGCGGCACCACCAGCACGTCGATGGACTCGGCGAACGGACTGTCGAGCACGAGCAGATCCTCTGCGACCTCGCGTGGTGCGTCCGTGATCGAGGGCTCGTCGCGCCGGCCGCGCCACTCGGCCGTGACCGTCACCGCGCGGCCTCCCGCCGCCGGCAGAAAAGCATCGGCACTCGGTGCGTCCGCGGAGAGCAGCAGGGTGCGCGGCAGCTCGTCCGGTGCCTCGACGCGCACCGCCACGTGATCGAGCCAGTCGAGCTCGACCCGACCGGCGATCACCGTGAACATCCGTGGTGGAAACAGCCGGCGCGCGGATACCGCGATCAGGCCGCCCTCGGCGTCCTGCCAATCGGCCTCGCGATCGGGCGCACGCGTGAGCGCGGGATCGAAACGCGCCCGTACGCGATACTGCAGCGGACCATCCCCCGCTTCCGTGCGCAGCCGCAGCTCCGGCATGGCATCGGTCAGCACCACCGTCCGGTGGACGGACGCGGCGCCGGAATGCCGCAGATCGACTTCGAGCGCGGCAAGACCAAGCCGCGTCAGCTCGGGCTCGGCGCGGATCACGACCTCGCGCTGAATCTCGCCCAGGTCCGCGAACGTGATGTGATCGGCCGGATCGCGATCGCCCAACAGATCGATCAGGCTCGCGCTAGCATAGTGCCTGATCGTCACGGCGCGGCGTTCGCGGAAGTCCCAGCGCGAGCTCGTCGCCAGCTCTTCGCGCCGCACCGTGAGGCGGAAGGAAAGCTCGAGCGGCGCCACGGTTCCATCGTCGAGCTGGCGCGGGCGCTCCGGCGGCGGGAACGGACTGAACATGCGCGCGAGCAGATCTTCGCCGATGCGACGCATGGCTTCCGCGCGCTGACTTTCGACCTCGCCCGTCTCGTCGAGCACGCGCACCCGGATCAGATT
>JAEUMX010000345.1 GCA_016791285.1 Burkholderiales bacterium | reverse complement strand
GAATCTTGCCCAACAGGTTCATGGTGATCATCCTCAAAAAAGTCCGCTCAAGAAACGAGCGGGTGAGTGAATCACCCTGGTCAATTTTCGGCGCGCATTACCCGCGAAATCTGGTCAATTTTCGGCGCGCAGCAACACTCTCGTCGTCGAACGTCCGCAGCAGCCCGAACGGCGGATCGGTGAAATAGAGATCGCCGTTCGACTTGAATGCGAGATCGTTCGGGCTGTTCAGGCGCTTGCCCTCGAAGGTCGCTACGAGCATGGTCCATGTGCCGTCCGCCTCGACCCGAACGATGCGCCGGTCGCCGTGTTGCGCGATGATGAGCCGTCCCTCGCGGTCGAGCGCAAGCCCATTCGAGCCGGGCTCGGGCCCGGTGAAGGGTGCCGCTCCTGTATATCCGGAAGGCTTCAAATGCACGCTCACGCCAGCGCCTTCCTGCCACTTGAAGATCTTGTTCTGCGCCACGTCGGAGAAGAGCAGGTAGCGCCCCTCGCGGTGCCACACCGGCCCTTCGATCCAGACGAAACCCTCCGCGATACGCTCGACCTTCGCATCGCGCGGCAGCAAGCGATCGAGGGCGGGATCGATGCGAACGATGCGGATCGGTTCGGCAGCACCGCCCGACGTCGCGAGCAGGAGGGCGAGCCAAACGAAGATCAGTCGCGCGTGGGTTTGCGTGCGCAAGTTCGCCGCCGCCGGACACCCGACTACAAGCGTTCCTCGACCCAGTCGCGCACCGACGACAGAGCCGCTGGCAGCCGCCCCGGCTCGGTGCCGCCTGCTTGCGCCATGTCCGGCCTGCCCCCGCCCTTCCCTCCCACCTGCCCCGCCACGTAGTTGGCGAGCTCACCCGCCTTCACCTTGCCCGTCAGGTCCGGTGTGACGCCGACGACCAGCGAAACCTTCTGCCCGTCGACGGATGCGAGCACGACGGCAGCGCTCTTGAGCTTGTCCTTGAGCTTGTCCATCGCTTCGCGCAACGCCTTGGCGTCCGCGCCGTCGAGCGCCGCAGCGAGCACCTGGGTGCCCTTCACCGCTACCGCCTGGGCCGCCAGATCGTCGCCCTGGGTCGACGCGAGCTTCGACTTGAGCCGCGCGAGCTCCTTCTCCAACTGCTTCACGTTGTCGACGATCTGGGCGATCTTCTGTGTGACCTCCTGCGTCGGTGACTTGAGCGAGGCCGCGATCTCTTCCAGCTGCGCCTGCTGCTGCTGGATGTATGCAAGCGCCGAATCGCCCGTCGTCGCCTCCACGCGGCGTATGCCTGCGGCTACCCCCGTCTCGTAGAGGATCTTGAAAAAGCCGATGTCACCGGTGCGCTTCACGTGCGTGCCGCCGCAAAGCTCGGTGGAGAAGTCGCCCATGCCGATCACGCGGACCTCGTCGCCGTACTTCTCGCCGAAGAGCGCCATGGCACCGCTCTTGATCGCCTCGTCGTACTTCATGTGCCGCGGCTGGACCTTCGCGTTGTGCCGGATTTCCTCGTTGACCAGGGCCTCGACGCGCCGGATCTCGTCGGGGGTCATCGGCGAAGGATGCGAGAAGTCGAACCGGGTCTTCCACTGATCGACCAGCGAGCCCTTCTGCGTGACGTGTGTCCCGAGCACCTTGCGCAGCGCCGCGTGCATGAGGTGCGTCGCGGAGTGGTTGTACATCGTG
>JAEUMX010000291.1 GCA_016791285.1 Burkholderiales bacterium | reverse complement strand
CATGCTCTCCGGATGCCAGCCGTGTGTTTCCGCCTGGGCGTGCCGACACCAGGCATAGAGTGCGTCGTAGAGCACCATGCCTGCCTCCAGCATCTCGCGATCGTCGGGGTAGCTCTGCGAGAGCCCGAGCGACACGGCAAGGAGGCCGGGGGACTGCGGGGTCAGTTCCGGCCTCCCGGTATCCGCACCGCGGACGATGAGCGCAAGCTGATGCAGAGCGGGCTCGGTCAGGCCGAAGGCCCGCAGCAGCGTGTCGAAGCTGCAGAGCTCCCCATCATGCTCGATGGCGCCACCCGGGATGTCGAAGGCGACAGCGCCCTTCGCTTCCGCGACTGCAAAGACATCCGGGGTCGGCACATAGTAGAACTCGGCACGCGGGTCGATGAACCGGCGTATCAGCCACGGGCAGGCGATGCGATCGATCTTCGGCCGCTCGCGCGTCACCCAGCGCGGCGAACCCTCTGACGGCACGCCCAACGTCGGGTTCTTCTTGATCAGAGGCGCGACTGCGTCGCGCCAGGCCTCGATGCCGCCTTCGAGAACACGCGCCGCATGCCCCAGCGCGTACAGGCGCTCGGCGGCACTTCGGCTCACATCACCCCCGTGCGCGCAGTAGCAAACGGCCTCGGTCGCGGGGGAGACTCGCCCCGCGAGCTCCGCGATCGAGTCCGGGGCGCATCGCAGCGCACCGGCGATCATGTTCGCATCGGCATCGAATGCCGGCGGTTGGCGGACATCGACGACGATCGGCCAGTGGCGCGTGCCGAGACGGGCGAGAAGCTCGGAAACGGATAGGAATACGGTGTCCATGGCTGCCTCCAGCGAGCGTCAGGGCTTGGACGGGACACCGTCTTGGGAAGGCCGGGAGCCTGCATCCCGACAGGGCCGAACGTTAGCCGGTAAACGAGCCCGAGTCAAACTGCCGGGCCGCGGCGTGGCGGCGCGGCCCACTCGTGGCATGATGTTTCGATGAACCGCGCTATTCTGCCGGCGCTCGGGTCGGCCTTGCTCTTCGGCGCGAGCACTCCGTTTGCGAAGCTCCTCGTCGGTCCGGTGCCTCCGGTCCTGCTCGCGGGACTGCTCTACGCCGCGAGTGGCCTGGGGTTGCTGGCGTGGCTCGCCGGGCAGGCGTTGCTCGCCCGGGGGCGCACGAGGTCGCGGCTTACGAGTCGAGATTTCCCCCCGCTCGGCGCAGCGATCTTCTGCGGCGGCGTCGCGGGCCCGATTCTGCTGCTGGCGGGCCTCGCGCACACGCCGGCCACAGCGGCCTCTCTGCTTCTGAATTTGGAGGGTCTCCTGACGGCGCTGCTCGCCTGGTGCGCTTTCGGCGAGCACTTCGATCGCCGGATCGCGTTCGGCATGGCGCTCATCGTCGCGGGCGGCGTGCTCCTGTCGTGGCGAGGCACCGGAGAAGGCCCCGGTTGGCCGGCACTCGCGATCGCCGGCGCCTGTCTCGCGTGGGCGCTCGACAACAACCTGACGCGCAAGGTGTCCGGGGCCGATCCCGTCGAGATCGCAGCGCTGAAAGGCGGCATTGCCGGCGCGGTGAATCTCGCCCTGGCATGGTCGCTGGGGGCGGCGTGGCCGGCGCCGGCAGTGGTGGTGGCGGCGGGCCTGGTCGGGCTGGTCGGATATGGCGTGAGTCTCGTGCTCTTCGTCGTCGCGCTACGCGAACTCGGCACGGCGCGCACGGGGGCATATTTCTCGACCGCTCCCTTCATCGGCGCCGCCATAGCGATCCTGATGTTGGGCGAGCGGCCCAACGAGTGGTTCTGGATCGCCGGCGCGCTGATGGGGGCGGGGGTGTGGCTGCACGTGACCGAGCGCCACGAGCACGGGCACGTCCATGCGCCGCAAGTACACGAGCATGCGCACGTGCACGACGAGCATCACCGGCACGCCCACGCGTTTGCCTGGGACGGCGTGGAGCCGCACGCGCACGGGCATGCACACGAGCCGCTCGCGCACCGCCATGCCCACTACCCGGACCTGCATCACCGGCACGGACACTCCGATCGGGCGTAGCGATGCGCGGCTGAGATGCGCGCCGATGCCGTCGGTTGCAAGAGGCGCTACGGTGCCCGCACTTCGATTCCTCGCGCGGCAAACGTCTGCCGCAGCGCGCGCGCGAAGCGGACCGCGTTCGGCTGGTCGCCGTGCAGACAGAGCGTTCCGGCCTCGACGGCGACCTCCGCGCCCGACAGCGCGCGCACCCTTCCGTGTTCGACCATCATCAATGCCTGTGCCACCGCGGCCGCGTCGTCGGTGATAAGCGCATTCGCCTCGCTGCGCGGGGCAAGCGTGCCGTCCGGCCGATAGGAGCGGTCGGCGAACACTTCGGCCACGGCACGCACGCCGAGCCGCGCGGCGGCATCGATCATCGCGCTGCCGGCGAGGGCGTAGAGCATCACACCGCCACCCAGATCCTTCGCCGCACGCGCGATCGCCTCGGCGAGCTCGGCGTCCTGTGCCGCCATGTTGTAGAGCGCGCCATGCGCCTTCACGTGATGCAGCCGCGTGCCGGCAGCGCGCGCGAAGGCTTCCACAGCACCGGCCTGGTAGAGCACAAGGTCATAACATTCCTGCGCGCTGATTTTCATCTCACGGCGTCCGAAGCCCTGTAGATCGGGCAGCGAGAAGTGCGCCCCGACTGCCACGCCGTGCCGGGCCGCGAGCGCGACGGTCGCGCGCAGCGTCGATGGGTCGCCGGCGTGAAAGCCGCACGCGATGTTCGCCGAAGAGATGAGTGGTATCAGCGTCCGATCGTCGCCCATGGTCCAGGCGCCGTAGCTCTCGCCCATGTCGCAGTTCAAGTCAATCGTCTTCATCGCCGAACTCCCAGAGTATGCGATCCACCAATCTGTCGATGCGCGTGCAGAGCGCCTCGCGCGCGGCGTCCGCTTCGGTCAGCGTCACCGGTGCAAACCTCAGCGTCGCGCGGGGCGTCGACTGCGCGAGCCGTGGCACGTCGGCGGCGATCACCTCGGCGATCCGGGGATAGCCGCCGGTGGTCTGGTGATCGACCATCAGCACGATCGGCTGCCCGGCCGGCGGTACCTGCACCGTGCCGAGGCAAGTTGGTTGCGACAGGATCTCGGTGGGTCGCGCGAGCTCGAGCTGCGGCCCCTGCAGCCGAAATCCCATGCGATTCGAGTCGGCCGCGATGCGCCAGGAATCGCCGTAAAAGCGCTCGCGGGTGGCATCGTCGAACAGCGCGGCGTGCAGACCCTCGACGGCCCGGATCACGGATTCGTCATGCTGCGGCAACGTGACGGCGGGCGCACGCCATCGCACTGTCTCGCACCGGCCGACTGCGAGCGCACGACGGCCGGCGGCGAGCCTTGCAAAGCGCGTCCTGGCCAGCGCTTCCGCGTCCGCTGCGAGCGGCAGTTCGACGTCGCGCGCGAGCGCTTTCCCGCGCCAGCCGCCGAAACTTCCAGCGAGGTGCGTGCTGCGGCTGCCGAGCACGGATTCGACGTGCACTCCACCGGCGACCGCGAGATGGCCGAAGCAGCCGCAGGCGGCGCGGCCCACGCGCAGCCGCGCGCCCTTGGGCACCAGCACCGGGCGCGACTGCGGGAACGCCACGCCGTCGATCTCGGCCGTGAAGCGCGCGCCGTGCAATGCGAGGAGCGCGTCGCAGCCGAGCATCAGCTCGGGGCCCGACAGGGCGAT
>JAEUMX010000287.1 GCA_016791285.1 Burkholderiales bacterium | reverse complement strand
TACTACCTCACGCGCCTGGGGCGCGCTGCCATCGCCGCAGCATGCTCGCTCACCCAGTTCCAAATCCTCCCCGCTCTGGCAGCCGCACGATGACAAATTCTTTGCCAAAATCGTCAACTCTTCAGTGATAAGAGACTAAGGTGAGTCGAGTTGTTGGCGCAAGGGCCTTACCATAGCGAGCGGGGTCTTGCGTTTTGCTCCCGGGATCCAGGATCGCACGGCGGGCGACGGCTCGGACTCGGCGGCCGGGTGTTGTCAGGCGAACAGATTGACCACCCCGTCCAGCCCCACGAAGTCGAGGGCGTAAGTCGCTCGCGCCTTGACCGCCGGCTTGGCGTGGAACGCGATGCTGAAACCCGCTTCGGCCATGAGCGCGAGGTCGTTTGCGCCGTCGCCGATCGCGAGCACGCGTCCCGTCGCGAGCCCCAGCGCGTCGCGCACCTCGCGCATGGCGCGCGCCTTCCGCGCAGCATCGACGATCTCGCCCACAAGCCGGCCCGTGATTTTGCCATCCTCGATCTCGAGGGCCGTGCCGCGCGCGCAGTCGAGCCCGAGCCGCTCCCGTAGGCGATCGGTGAAGTACGTAAAGCCGCCCGAGACGAGCAGCGTGCGGATGCCTCGGTCGTGCATCGCCGCGAGCATGCTCTCCGCTCCCGGGGTGAGCGCGAGGCGCTCGGTGTAGACGCGCTCGAGCGCGTCCTCGCCGAGCCCCGCGAGCAGTGCGACCCGCTGCTTGAGACTTTCCGCGAAGTCGAGCTCGCCACGCATGGCGGCAGCAGTGATCGGACCGACTTCCGACTCCCTTCCGGCGAGGTCGGCAAGTTCGTCGATGCACTCGATCGTGATGAGGGTGGAATCCATGTCCATCGCCACGAGCCCGAAGTCGGCGAGCCGCACGGATTCAGGCACGAACGCGTGATCGAGCCGCGCTGCCTCGCAGTAGGCTGCAATCCCTGACGCCGGTTGCGCATCGCGCAGCCGGAACGCTTCATCGCCGACACGCTCGATCCCCGATGCGCGTGCGAGCTTCGCGATCTCCTTGAGGTCGCGGGTGTAGACCTCGAGCCCCTGAACGATGAGGTTCATTGACGACTCCGCGCCCGCAGGGTGAGGCTCAGACACTCTGCAACGAGCCCCGGGACCAAGGGAGCCGCGTGCCGATCCGCGACATCACCGATCTCGTGGTTCGGGTCGCGCAGCGCCACCGCAGCCGCGAGATCGACCGCGGCTGCAACGACCGCGAGCGACCAGTCGCTGGCAGGGCCCTCCCCTTCCGGCAAGCGCAGGACCCGGGGCCGTGCTCCCGAGAGCTCGATGTCCACATTGGCGAGACCCGCCGTGATCCCGAGTCCGGTCGCCTTGAGCCACGCCTCCTTGCAGGTCCACAGTTCGATGAAGCGACGCGACCGCGCGCCAGGATCGAGCGCCTCCAGCATGGCTCGCTCGCGCACCGAGCCGTAGCGGCCGGCGAGCGCCAGCGCGTCGACCGCTCGGTCGGCTCGTTCGAGGTCGACGCCGATCGAACGGCCGATGCAGAACGCGGCGAGCGCGACATCGCCGCTGTGCGAGAGATTGAACTGAAGATCGACGTGCGCGGGCTCCGGAGCCAGCGCAGGCTTGCCGTGGCGTCCGTACACGAAGCGGATCGCACCCGGAGCCTCGCCCAGATACCGCGCGAGCAGCACACGCAACGCCCCGCGCGCCACCCGATAACGCCGCACATCGCCGGCGTGGCGAAAGCGCGCCGCCCGTTCCTGCTCGCCAGGGGCAAGATATGCGCTCAGCACGGCGATGGTCTCGGCCGCCGCGTCGAGCGGAAACAGCCAGAGGTGCACGTCGGCATCGGGCAATGCGAGGGGCGGCAGCACGAAGTTCGCAGGCGGAAACCGGAGGATGCCTCGATTATAATGGCCGGCAGTCGCGATCCCGGTAGTCCCGTTTCCCCTACAAGAGAAGAAGCCGCTTGTTCCTGCTCAAGCTCCTGTCGCGCCTGCCGTTGCCGGTGCTGTACCTGTTCGCGCCGCTCGTGTACTTCGTCACGTACCACCTGCTGGGGCATCGCAAGCACGTCCTCTTCGACAACCTGCAGCAGTGCTTTCCCCAAAAGTCTGAGGCGGAGATCGTTGCACTCGCGAAGCGCAACTTCCGCAATTTCTCCGAGGTCCTGATCGAGATGCTGAAAGGCATCACCATGCGCGACGATGACATCCTGCGCCGGGTCGATCTGCAGAATCTGGAACCGCTGCTCGAATACGCGAAACTCAAGCAGCCCATGGTCATTCTCACCGCGCACCAGTGCAACTGGGAGTGGCTGCTGCTCGCTGCCTGTCTGCGCCTGCCTTTCCCGCTTGACGTGGTCTACAAGCCGCTCGCCCACGACCCGTTCGACGACGTCATGCGACAGGCGCGCGGACGCTTCGGCGGCACGCTCATCGCACCCGAGAACTTCGTGGCCGCGATCATCCAGCGCAAGGGTCAGGCGGTGGGATTGGTCATGAACGCGGACCAGACGCCGCTCAAGGAAGAGCAAAAGGTCTGGGCGAAATTCCTGGGGCGCGACACCGCGTTTTTCATCGGCGCCGACAAGATCGCGCGCATGACCCGCGCCCCCGTCTATTTCGTCGCGATGCGCCGGCGCGCCCGCGGGTACTACGAGGCGCACATATCGGAGCTCGCGCTGCCGCCCTACGGCAGCGGCGGCTACCCGGTGGTCGAGCGTTATGTGCTCGCCCTCGAAGGGCTGGTGCTGGAGTCCCCCGAGGACTGGCTGTGGGTCTACAACAAGTGGAAGTACAAGAAGCCGCTCTACGGTTGACCAGGGTCTGTCCACCCACGAATGCAGTGTGCCCGGAAAGGCCCTATGTGATCACGGGCTGGCCGGTGCGCGATTCGAGGTAGGCTGCCAGCTTGCCGATGGTCGGATAGTCGAAGAGATCGGTGATCGCGAGCTGATCGGGCCACTTCTCCTCGATCCGCTCATGGATCTGGGCGAGCACGAGCGAGCTCGTGCCGAGTTCGAAGATGTTGTCGTTGACGCCGATCTCGCGCCCGGGAATGAGCTCGCGCGCAATCGCCAACAGTTCCTGCTCGATCGCGCCGGCAGGATGCTGATCGGCTGCGCTGCGTTGCGGTTCGAGGGCGGCGAGGCCGGCCATGTCCGCGTCGAACTCTCCGGCGAGATAACGGTCCCGCAGCAGGAAGCGCTGCAGCTTCCCGCTCGTGGTCTTTGAAATCTGAGGCACCGGCACCACATGGGAGAGCGTGACCCCCGCGCCCGCCGCGATGCGCGTGCGCACGCTCTGCGCAATCGGCAGGAACTCTTCCAGACTCTTGCGGTGAAGGATGAATGCCACCACGTCGTCGGCCGACGCGTTGGCAACGCGCACACCACAGAGCGCAGCCTTGCCGGGTCCGACTTGGGGAATCGACTCGACCAGCGCCTCGAGATCCTGCGGAAAGTGGTTCTGCCCGCCGGAGAAGATGATGTCCTTGGCGCGGCCGGTGATGACCAGTTCACCCTGGTGCACGAAACCGATGTCGCCGGTGTCGAGCCAGCCGTCCTCCGTGAACTCGACGCCGTCACCCTGCGTGCCCGAGTAGTAGCCGATGGTGACGTTGTCGCCGCGGATCTCGATGTGACCGACGCTGCCCTCGGACAACACCGCCCCTCCATCGTCACGAATGCGCAGCCCGACGTGCTTGATGGGACTGCCCACCTTGACGAGGCGCATCGCCTTCGGGTCGTCGGCGTCCAGCAATCTCACCGGCGAGCCGATCACCAGCGACTCGCGGTCGACCGCCATGATCTGGATCTCGCGATCGAGCGGCGGAAACGTGACCGCGACACTCGCTTCCGCCAACCCGTAGACCGGAAAGATTGCCGACGCCCTCAGGCCGCTGGCAGCCAGCGCCGTGTTGAACTCGCCGCACAGATCCGGTGAGATGGGTTCGGCGCCGTTCATGATGATGCGCACCCGCGAGAGGTCCAGATCACCGGACTTCGCGTGATCGAACGCACGCAGGAAATGGCGGTAGCCGAAGTTGGGGGAGCCCAGAACGGTCGCGCGCTTTTCCGTGGCTTTCTTCATCCACAGCAAGGGGCGGCGGACGAACAGCTCGGTCGGCAGGAGGTGTTGTTCGAGGCTCAGGGAAACCGGTGTCAGGTGGAATCCGATCAGCCCCATATCGTGAGTGAGCGGCATCCACGACAGGGTCGCGTCCTGGGTCGAGAAACCCGTCGCGGTGACGATGCCGTCCAGGTTCGCGGTGATGTTGCGGTGGGTAAGCTGCACGCCCTTCGGGCTGCTCGTCGATCCGGAGGAGAACTGGATCATCGCGACGTCATCGCGTTGCACTGCCTCGCGCTTGCCGCGCGCGCCGCTGTCCTCGAGCCGATCGAGATAGACGGCGCGTGCTGCGAGCTTGTCCGCCTGCGCGGCAAGTCCCACGCTCTCGCCGAACGTGCGGTAGCGCTCGAAGATCTTCTCGCCCGAGCACAGAAAGGGATCGCCCAGACGCTCGGCGACGTGCAGCAGCCGCATGCGCTGCTCCTCGTTGTTGCCGACCGCGATCGGCACGGCGACGATGCGGCCCAGCTGGCAGGCCCAGAAGGCGTCGATGAATTGCTCGTTGGACGCGAGCAGCAGGATCATGTGCGCACCCGGCCCCGCCCCTTTCGCCTGGAAGTGGTGCAGCAGCGCCAGCGCGCGCTCGAAAATCTGCGCGTAGGAAACGGTGGTCTCGTTGTGCTCGCCCTCGATGTAGGTGATGCCCAAGGCGGTCTTGCGGGCGGCGTCGAGGGCGGCGACCAGGGTGTCGTGTTTCATCTCGAGGAGTCGATAGGAAGAGGGTTGATTCATCACGACCGCGCCAACGGCCGCATGTGGATGGCTTCCCGCGGTCGCAGGTTGACCTGTGGCTCGAGCGCCGGCGGCGTGTCGCCGAGGTACGCCAGATCGAACTCGCGCGCCATGACGAAAAAGTGGATCTGCATCTCGAGGAGGGCGAGTTGTTCTCCGATGCAGCGCCGGGGACCGGCACCGAACGGGATATAGGCGCACATGTGACGGCCCTCGTCCGCGCCCGGGGCGAAGCGTTCGGGGTCGAAGCGCTCGGGGTCGGGCCAGAAGTCCGGGTGCCGGTGCACCATGTACGGCGCGACGAACACGTGCGCGCCCGCCTCGATCTCGTAGCCGCCGATTTCGACCGGGACGAGCGCCTTGCGCGTGAGCAGCCAGCCCGGCGGATAGAGGCGCAGCGACTCCTCGATCACCTGGCGCGTGTAGACGAGCTGCTGCACGTTCTCCACCGTCATCGGCATGTCTTCCGGCAGACTGGCGACCTCCTGCCGCAGTCGGGCCGCCGCATCCGGGTGCTGCGAGAGGAGGTACCAGGTCCAGGTCAGGGCGCTCGCCGTGGTCTCGTGACCCGCGATGATGAGGGTCATGATCTCGTCGAGCAGTTCGCGGTCGCTCATCGCATCACCGGTCGTGCGATCGCGCGCGTCCATCAGCATCGACATCAGGTCGAAGGGGCGTCGATCCTCGCGCCGGCGCCGCTCGATCGTGTCCAGGATGACCTCGCCCAGCGCGCGAAAGCGCGCGGCAAACTGGAGATTGCGCGCGGATTCTTCGGTGACCAGCAGAAACGGGTTCGAGCCGTGCTCCGCGACGATGCGGTCGAGATCCTCGCTGAAGATGGAATCGAGCACCAGCGCGAGAGTCATGACGCTCGTGTCCTCGTCGACGTTGATGGTAGACCCCGCACGCGCCAGCTCGCGCCACGCATCGCGCAGTTGCACATTGCGTTCGCGCACCATCGGCAGAAAGCGCGAGAGGATCGTGCGATGAAACGCCGGCTGGATCATGCGCCGCTGGCGGTGCCAGAAGTCGCCTTCGCTCGTCATGATGCCGTGGCCCAGCAGAATCTTGACCCGGTCGATGCCGAAACCCTTCACGAAGTTCTTGTAGTGCGTGATCAGTACCTGTTTCGCGTGCTCGGGGTGGGTGAGCACGTAGACATGGCTGCGGGTGGCCGGATTGTGGAAGCGGAAGAAGTCCCCGTGCGCGTCGAACATCGCCATCAGGCGTGCGATGGCGTCTTCGGCGAACGCGATGTCGACCGGCTCGGGCGGCCCCGGTGGCTGGATATGTCTCTCGGGCTGGGTCATCACGATGCGATCTCGCGTTCCGGTCCGGCACGAACCCACTGCGCGGGCACTGCGGGCGCACCCGCAAGTGCGCTATTCTACCTGAGCTGAGAGGCGATGCTCCGCGCGCCGCGCGCCTTGCGCGCGCGTTTTCGTCATACCCAGGCGTGACGCCCTGCGGTATGATCGCGCGAACTGCGAGTGCCAACCGGCAGCAGGTCGCCGCTTCCTGGCGCTGCAAGCGGCGCGTACGCACACCGCCCCGGCAACTTTCACCCCTCCCGATTTGTCCCAAGACGGATTTTTCGAGGCTTTTCCTGGAGTACCTGGATGACATTCGAAGCGCTCGGGCTCTGTCCCGAGCTCATGCGCGCACTGTCCGAAGAGGGCTACACCGAGCCCACGCCGATCCAGCAGAACGGGATCCCGGTGGTGCTGGCGGGTCAGGACGTGATGGCGGCGGCGCAGACCGGCACCGGCAAGACCGCGGCGTTCATGCTGCCGATCCTGGAGCGTCTGCGTCCGCTCGCCAGCACGAGCGTCTCGCCCGCGCGCCACCCGGTGCGCGCACTGGTGCTGACGCCCACGCGCGAGCTCGCCCTGCAGGTGGAGGAGAGCGCACGCGCCTACGGCCGGCACCTCGCGCTGCGCTGCGCATGCGTGTACGGGGGTGTGAACATCGATCCGCAGATCGCGGCACTGCGCGCAGGCAGCGAGATCGTCGTGGCCACACCGGGGCGCCTGCTCGATCACCTGAACAGCAAGACGGTGCACCTCGGCCAGGTGCAGTTCCTGGTGCTCGACGAAGCGGATCGCATGCTGGACATGGGATTCCTGCCCGACATCCGGCGCATCCTGTCGCAGCTTCCGGTGCAACGGCAGAACCTGCTCTTCTCGGCGACCTTCTCCGAGGACATTCGCCGGCTCGCGTCGCACTTCATGCGCGCGCCGGTGATGATCGAGGTGGCTGCGCGCAATGCCGCCGCCGAGAATGTCACCCACGTGGTGCATTTGGTGGACTCGGCACTGAAGCGCGACGTGCTGCTGCACCTGCTGGAGTCGCGGCACCTCTCCCAGGTGCTGGTGTTCGTGGCGACCCGGGTGGGCGCCGCGCGCCTTTCGCGCTGGCTCGAGAAGGCCGGGGTGGCGGCAACCGCGATCCACGGCGACAAGACGCAGCAGGAGCGCCTCGTGGCGCTGGACGGATTCAAGGCGGGAACGATCCGCGTGCTGGTCGCTACCGACGTTGCAGCCCGCGGGCTCGACATCGAGGAGTTGCCGCTGGTGGTGAACTACGAACTCCCCGACGGCGCCGAGAACTACGTGCACCGCATCGGGCGCACCGGCCGCGCAGGTGCCTCCGGGGAAGCGATCTCGCTTGTCGCGCCCGACGAAAAGGAACAGCTCGCAGCGATCGAAAAACTGCTCAGGATGAAGCTGCAGGTGGTGCCGCTGCCCGAATTCGCTCGCGAACGCGCGCCGCGCGAGGGACGTCGCGAGAGCCGCACCGGTTCCCGCCGCGCTGAAGTTCCGCGCGCTCGCGACGCGCGTCCGGCAACGCCGCCGGCGTCGTCCGATCCGATCTTCACCCAGCCCTATACGCCAGCCGACGCTGCGGGCGACGGCGCTGACCGCCCCGATGCCGACGCGGCTGCCAAGCCGAACGAGCCCGCGCGCAAGGCGATCCCGGCCCTGCTCCTGCCGCCCGCCGTGCTGCGCCACGACCGCTAGCAATTGACGGCCCCTTTCACTTTCCACGCTGCGCGTCGATCCGCGGCTGGTCCCGACTCCGGGGAAGCGCGCGCATGACTTCGCCCGCCACCAAGCGTTTGCAGAACCTGATGGGTCGGCCCGACGATCGCATCGACCTCGCCGAGGCGGCGCTGCTCGTGGCCGCCGACGAGTACCCCGACCTCGACGTCTGCGCCTACCTCGTGCACCTGGACGAGCTGGCCGCGGGCCTGCGCAGTCGCCTCGCACCCGAGCTGCCGGTACAGCAGCAAATCGAAGCGCTGAATCGCTACCTCTTCGAGGAGCTGGGCTTCCGGCCCAATCCCGCGGACTACTACGACCCGCGCAACAGCTTCCTGAACGACGTGCTCGACCGGCGCCTGGGCATCCCGCTCACGCTGTCGATCGTCTACATCGAGATCGGCCGGCGCGTCGGGCTGCCGCTCGCGGGCGTCTCCTTTCCCGGTCATTTCCTGGTGCGGTGCGCGGTGAGCGGCGGCATGGTCATCATCGACCCGTATTCGGGCGGCATTTCGCTCTCGCTGGAGGATCTGCGCGAGCGGCTCAAGCTCCTGAAGGGCGAGGACGTGCCGTCCGAGGAACAGGTGGCCGGCATGCTGGGCGTTGCCGCCAAGAGCGACGTGCTGGTGCGCATGCTGCGCAATCTCAAGGCGATCTACACGAATCGCGGCGAGCTCGAGCGCGCGCTGTCCTGCTCCCAGCGCATCATCCTGATCGCGCCGGAGAACGTCGACGAGCTGCGCGAGCGCGCCGGTCTTTACCTGCAGCTCGAGTGCTTTCAGGCCGCCATCGCCGACTTCGAGCGCTACCTCGATGCCGCGCCCGAGCCGGCCGATGCACAGGAAGTGCGCGAGCAGCTGGTCGAGCTGCGGCGCACTGCCCCGCGTCTGAACTGATCTCTCCGCGGGCGCGTCAGAGCCGCATCGCGCGGGCGTAGCCGGTGAGCTCGAGGTAGCCGCGCCCCACTTCCCGACCGCCCTCTTTCGCGCGCACCGCGCCTTCCCAGTAGATGGCGCCGGTCGAGCGCCGGGTGTCGTTCTCCTGATCGTCCATGAGCGGCTCGAGTTCGATCGTGCGGCTGCCCGCGCGCACCGTCACCGCCACCGGATAGCTCGCACCCGAGCGCGGCGAGCGCCACACGCGACGCGGCTCGAACTCGACATCGCCGGGCTCCAGCACCGTGACCTGCCCGTTCGCGCTGCGGATCGTGCCGCCCGCCCACACCGTGCCGCCGCCCTTCCTGCGCATGCGAAACGCCATCAGCGCGCTGCCGTCGTCGAGGTTGATGCCGGTCCAGTCCCAGCCCTCGGCTTCGGGTTCCATGTACTGGCTCGACCATTCGCGGTCGAGCCACGCTTCGCCGGTCACGGGCCGCTCGACACCGTCGCGCGTCACCGTGCCGGTAACCGCGAGGTGGGGCATGCTGTAGTAGTAGCTCGCCGAGCCCTCCTTCGGACCCTTGCGGCTGTAGCCGCCCTCCCCCTGCAGGAGCGGCGGCTGTGTCGGCCGCAGCGCGAGATCGAACCGGAACTCGCGCCCGGGGATGTCGACCCGGAAGCCGTCGTTCTGCTGCTCGAAGCGCCAGCCGTCGAGCGTGACTTCCGCCTCGCCGACCGCGGCTTCCGCGAGCCCGAAACCGGCCCGCGACACGCGCTGATCGTGCAGCAAACGACCGTGAGCCGGATCGCTCAGCGCGGCGTGGGCGATGAGGATCTGCCGCGGTGCGAAGCGGCTCGGATTCTCGTCCTGCCCCGCGATGCGGCTGCGGAAGAACGTGACCTGGAAGCCGAGCGGTTTGCCGTCGCGTTCCAGCCAGCCGGTCACGTACCACCACTCCGTGCGGTAGTCGGGGTGAGCGCCGTGGTCCGCGGGGAAGCCGAAGATGCGTCCCGGCACGACCTCCGGATAGCGGGTCTCGGTGCGCCCCGGCAGCGCAAGGGCAAGTGCCACGAAAAAAGCTATCCAGCGCCCCACGACTACCAATCCTCCCGCACCGCTCGCAGCACGCTGTCGCCGAGCGCCTGCCGGCCGCTCAGCACGGCCGTGAGCGCCGCCGCCGCGACCAGCACCGCCGCCAGCGTCGCGAGCAGCAGCCACGGCACGTGCAGGTCCATGCTCCAGTGGAACGACTGGCGATTGACGACGTGGATCAGGATCAGGCTGATCGCGAACCCCAGCACGAGCCCGACGGTGACCCCGAACGAACCCAGCAACGCCCCCTCGGTGGCGAGCATCTCGCCGATGCCGCGCCGGGTCATGCCGACGTGTCGCAGCATGCCGAACTCCGCCCGGCGCGCGATCGCCTGCGCGGAGAAGCTCACGCTGATGCCGAAGAGCCCGATCAACACCGCCACCGCCTCGAGCAGGTAGGTGATGGCGAAGGTGCGGTCGAACGCCGCGAGCGAGAGCTGGCGAATCACACGCTGCTCCGCGATCTCGATGCCACGGCCTACCCGGCTGTGCAGATGCGCGGCGACCGCATCCGCGCTCGCTCCCGGCTCGAGCCAGAGCGCGGCGTCGGTCACGCGCCGGTCGCCGGTGAGCTCGACGTAGCGCTCGCGATCGATCACGACGGCGCCCGCCGTGCGCGCGTAATCGCGCCAGATGCCTGCCACGAAGAAGGCGTGATCGCTGCCGCCCAAGGGCAGCGTAAGGCGCCCGCCGGGTCTGACGTCGTACAGATCCGCCACGGCCTCCGAGATCCACGCCGGGTTCGCGCCGGGCGGCACCGGCAGCGGCTTCGTGGTCAGCGCGAGGATGGACTGCGGGCGCTGGGCATCCACCGGCTTCGCGAGCACACCGACCGCGGGGTGCCGGGGGTCGAGCAGCACCGAGAGCTGACGCTGGAATTCCACGCGCGCCACACCCGGGGTCGCGGCGATCTCGGCCTGGTCCTCGGGGCCGAAGAACGCGGTATCACCGGAGAGGCTCGCCCGCACGTAGACATCGGCCGGCAGCACCCGCGTGAGCCACGCTTCCAGCGACTCGCGGAACGACCAGACCATGATCGCCATCGCCACCATCAGGCTGAAGCTCACGACGATGCCCGCGACGCTCGCGCCGGAGAGGTTCGGCGCGCCGCGCAATTGCGCCACGGCGAGCTGCGCGCCGGGCGCACGCGGCAGCGGCAGGAGCGCGAGAAAGCGCCGCGTGAGTGACGGCGTGAGCCAGACCGCACCCAGGAGGATGAGCGTGACCGCGGCGTAACCGAGCACCGGCAACTGCCCCATCGCGGGCAGCGGAGCAATCGCCGCCCCCAGGACAATCAGTGCCACGCCGCCCCAGCGATAGCGAGGCACCGCCGCCGCGGGTTCCGGGCTCCCGGCCTTGAGCGCGGTCACCGGGGAACTGCGCGCCGCGCCCAATGCCGGCACCGCCGCGCCGATCACGGCAGTCGCGACGCCCAGGCCGAAGAACAGGAGCATCGACAGCAGCTGGACCTCCGGCTGCGCCGTCACCCCGCGAAAATAGCCGGCACCGAGATCGCCGCCGAACTTCGCGAGCGCCAGCGACGCGAGCCCGTATCCCAGCGCAACGCCGGCCGCGGCGCCGAGCACGCCGATCGCGAGCCCCTCGATGAGCAGCACCTGCGTCAGACCCCACGGCGTGGCCCCCAGCACGCGCAGCAGGGCGAGATGCTGCCGGCGGCGCAGCACGGCGAGCGCCTGGGTCGAAAACACGAGGAAGCCGCCCGTGAAGAGCGCCACCAGCGCCAACATGTCCAGGTTGACGCGGTACGCCCGCGACAGGCCCGCGCCGCGGCGCACCTCATCCGCCGGCTCCGACACGTGGACCCCGGCGGGCAGCACCGCGTCGACCGATTGCCGCAGTGCATTCAGATCGGCGCCGGAAGCGGCGCGGATGTCGATCCGATTCAGGGTGCCGAGCCGGTCGAGCCGCCATTGCGCGGAGGCGATGTCCATCAGGGCCGCGCGCTGCGGGAAAGCGCCCGGGGCGAGCAGCCCCGCCACCTTGAAACCCACCTCGCGCGCGCCGACCTGGAGAACGAGCGTATCGCCGCGCTTCAGGTCGAGCTGTTCAGCAGCCTGGGGGCTCACCAGAACAGTGTCGGGATCGAAGAGGTCGAGGATCGAGACCTCCAGATCCGTCACGAGCGCCGGCTGCACCGACCCCGCCCGCAGCAGGTCGAGCCCCAGCACCTTGATCGTCTCGCGGCGGCCGGCGAGCTTGGCATCGATCTCCACCGCGGGGCTCGCCGCCGCGACCCCGGGCAGCCGCGCGACCATTGGGAACACGGCTTCGTCGAAGCCGCCGCGCGGCCCGCGCACCACCAAGTCCGCTTCCCCCGAAAGCACGTTAACGGACATCGAGAACGCACTGATTGCACTGTTGTTTATGATGTGGACCGCCATCCCCATCGCGACTCCGACGGCGATGCCGAGCGCGGACAGCAGCGCGCGGCCGGGGTGCCGGATCAGTTCCCCGAGGCTCGCCGCGTAGGGGACGAGAAGCCCCGGAGCGACAGTCAGGCGAGCGGCGGACACGGGCTAGATCCTCGGTCTCAGCCCATCGGGGCCGAGCAGGTACACGCGGTCCACGGTCGCCGCGGCGGCCTGGGAGTGGGTCACGAGGATGCCCGCGGTCTGTCCGCCGATGCGCCTGCGCAGGAGCGCCAGGATCTGGCTCGCGCTGTCGGGATCGAGGTTGCCGGTCGGCTCGTCGGCCAGCACCAGGGTGGGTTCGTGAACCAGCGCGCGAGCGATGGCGATCCGCTGCATCTCGCCGCCCGAGAGCTCGCGCGGAAACGATTCCCCGCGGTTGCCGAGACCGACCGCTTCCAGCAAAGCGCCGACCCGGCTCGCGGTCGCAGCGGCATCCGCCCGCGCCAGCGCGAGCGGCAGCGCGACGTTCTGCGCGACGGTGAGGTGCGGCAACAGGTGAAACGCCTGGAACACGAACCCCATGCGGTCGCGGCGCAACTCGGTCAGCGCGGGTTCGCCCAGGCGAGTGATCGCGATGCCGTCGAGCACGATCTCCCCCGTGTCGGGCCGGTCGAGCCCGGCGACGAGATTCAGCAAGGTCGACTTGCCGATGCCCGACTCGCCCATGATGGCGACGTACTCGCCGCGCCCGAGGTCCAAGCTCAGGTCGCGCAGGACGGGACGGCCTCCGAACTGCTTCCCGAGACCCCGGATCGACAGCATGGATGCCGGGTTGCCCAGCGGCGACACACCGGCGCTCAATTCCATGGGGATCGCTTGCTTCATGATCGAACGAGACCGCGCGCCGGCCGATGCGTTCGGCGGCGGGCCTCCCGGAAGGACGTCGTGCCGCACGAGTATACTTTCCGGGCCCATTACGAGGTCCCGCGCCATGCGATTCGACGGCTCCGCCACTTACGTTTCCACCCACGATCTCACCATCGCGGTGAACGCGGCCATCACCCTGCAGCGCCCGCTGCTGGTCAAGGGCGAGCCCGGCACCGGCAAGACCGAGCTGGCGCGGCAGATCGCCGCCGCGCTCGGCCTCGACCTCATCGAATGGCATGTGAAGTCGACGACGCGCGCCCAGCAGGGCCTCTACGAATACGATGCCGTATCGCGGCTGCGCGACAGTCAGCTCGGCGACGAGCGCTTCAGCGACATCCGCAACTACATCCGCCGCGGCAAGCTGTGGGAGGCATTCGCCGCCGAGCGCAAATGCGTGCTCTTGATCGACGAGATCGACAAGGCCGACATCGAGTTCCCCAATGACCTGCTGCAGGAACTCGATCGCAACGAGTTCTTCGTC
Organism: Burkholderiales bacterium; assembly: GCA_016791285.1. Next base: position 170 of record JAEUMX010000287.1, on the reverse strand, counting down.
TACGAGACGGGCGAGACGATCCGCGCCGCGGTGCGGCCGATCGTCATCATCACCTCCAACAATGAGAAGGAGCTGCCGGACGCCTTCCTGCGCCGCTGCTTCTTCCACTACATCCGCTTTCCCGACCGCGAGACGATGCAGCAGATCGTCGAGGTGCACTATCCCGGCAT
>JAEUMX010000275.1 GCA_016791285.1 Burkholderiales bacterium | reverse complement strand
CACGTTCTCGAACTTGCGCACCGTCGGATGACGCGGGTCGGCTGCGTCGACGATCCAGATCTCACCGGGCTCGAACAGGCTGAAGACGAAGCGATCGTTCGGCGCATCCGCGATGCCCACCACCTTCGCCCGCTGGCCTTGCGCGCCGTACGTCGAGGGCACCTCGGACAGGAGCGTCAGCGTCTCCGCATCGAAGATCTTCACGCCCCCGGGTTCGTAGTTCGCGACTGCGACGAGCTTGCCGTCGCGCGAGATGGCCCCGCCGATGGAATTGCCCGCCTGGACCGTGCGCGCGACGACCTTCTGCGCGGCGAGATCGACCTTGGTGAGCCCGCCGTCGCGGCCGAAGACGTAGGCGTAGCGGGCGTCCTTCGAGTACACGACCGCGGCGTGCGAAAGGTCGCCGAGACCGGTGATGCGGCCGACGGCTGCGCGGCGCGCCGGGTCGAGCACCTGCACGCTGCCGGTGGCGCGCTCGATCACAACGCCAGCATCGCCGCCCGGCCTCGGCGCAGCTTCGCGACTGGCGCACGCGGCGAGCGCTATCAGCGCGAAACCGGTGAGCGCGAGCCTAGCGAGCATCGGGCAGGCCTCGTTGCAGCTGTTGGACGATCCAGGCGGCCTCGTCCGCAGAAAGGAAGTTCTGCCAGGGCGGCATGGCGGTCCCCGGCCGGCCGTGAAGAATGGTGGCGACCAGCGAATCGGCGGACCTCGACTGCAAAGCAGCGGGCGTCAATGCCGGCCCGAGTCCACCCTTCATGGTCATGCCGTGGCACGAGCCGCAGTCCTGCCGCACCATCCTCAATATCTCCTCACTGCGCTCTGCGCTCGGCGCGGTAACGCCCTGGCCCGCCTGTGCGTCGGAAGAGGGCTGAGCAAGAACGCCCAGCGCGAACAGCACACTCGCGCGCCGCAACGCCGTGGAGAGCGGACCGATGCTCATGGCAAGGGGAATCATCGGACCATCGGCTGCGGCAAGCCTTGATGCAACTCAAGTCCTCGCGCGACAGACGAGAAATCGCCGGACGGGGAGAGCCCCGCCCGGCGCAAGACAGCAAGGAGGATTGGACTGCGTCCGCTATTTAGTGAGAATCCACTCCACGAGGCTCTTGAGGTCCGCGTCGCTGATCTTCTCGGGCGTGTTCGGCGGCATCGGAATCTGGCCCCAGTTCCCGGAGCCGCCCTTACGCACCTTTTCGGACAGCGTCGCGACCGCCTTGGCGTCGCCCTTGTATTTCTTTGCGACGTCCGCGTACGACGGCCCGACCATCTTCTTGTCGACCGCGTGACAGGCATTACAGCCTGCCTTGGCCATCGCGGCGGTCGCCGCGGCGTCGTCCATCGCACCGAACGCCTGGCTTGCGAAGACGGCCGCAGCGGCAGCGGCGATGGCGGCATGCAGTAGCTTCATGTTGGATCCCCTCTCGTTGGTTTCTTAGTAAACGTCGTGCTGCGTGTTGTAGACGTTGAAGTGCCCGGTCGGCGTGATGAGCTTCGGATCCTTGATGACCTTCTTCAGCTTCAAGGTCTTGTCGTCCACCACCACCAGTGCCGATTCCTGGTTCTTCGCGCTCCAGACAGCGAACCAGACTTCGTCGCCCGCTTTATTATATTCCGGTTGCACGACGCGCTTCGCACCTTCGCCGAGCCCCGCCCATTCCGCGATCGGCAGCACGGTGAAGCCCTTGTCGAGATTGTTGATGTCGAACACGGCGACCGACTGGCTGATCTTCGGGTCCGGGTTGAGCGTCGTGTCGACATAGAGGTGCTTCGACTTGGGATGGCTCTTGACGAAGAGCGAGCCGCCGCCTTGCCCCTTCAGGGTCTGCACCACCTTCCACGCGTTCTTCGGATGCTTCACCGGGTCGGTACCGATGAGGGCAACGGTCTCGTCGCCCAGATGGCCGGTCGCCCACACCGGTCCGTACTTGGGATGCACGAAGTTGGCGCCCCGCCCGGGATGCGGGATCTTGCCGACGTCGATCAGCTTCGCGAGCTTGCCCTCCTTGAGGTCGATCGCGGCGACCTTGTTCGACTGGTTGGCGGCGACCATGAAGTAGCGCTTGCTGCTGTCCAGCCCACCGTCGTGCAGGTACTTAGCGGTCGGGATCTCCTTCACCGCGAGTTGCTTCACGTCCGTGTAGTCCACCAGCAAGGTCTTGCCGGTTTCCTTCACGTTCACGACGAACTCGGGCTTGAAGTGCGAACCCACGATGGAGGCGACGCGCGGCTCCGGGTGATACTCCTGGTCGTCCACCGTCATGCCGCGGGTGGCCATGATCTTGAGTGGCTCCAGGGTGTTGCCGTCCATGATCACGTATTGTGGTGGCCAGTACGCGCCGGCAATGGCGAGCTTGTCCTCGTAGCCCTTGGCCTTGGACGTCTCCACCGAGCGCGCCTCGAGCCCGATGCGGATCTCGGCCACGCTGTCAGGCTTCTCCATCCACAGGTCGATCAGGTTGATCTTGCCGTCGCGGCCGATCACATAGAGATAGCGCCCCGAGGCCGACGTGCGCGAGATATGCACCGCATAGCCGGTGGGAACGATGTTGATGATCTCCTTCGTGTCGCCGTCGATGAGCGCCACCTGCCCCGTGTCGCGCAGCGTGGTCGAGAAGATGTTGTCGATGTTGTACTTGTTCATCTTCTTCTTCGGCCGCTGTTCGGGCGGCACGATCACCTTCCATGTGTCCTTCATCTCCTTCAAGCCCCACTCGGGCGGCTGCGGCGGCGTCTGCTGGACGTAGCGCGCCATCAGATCCACCTCGGCCTCGCTGAGCTCACCCGAGGTCTGCCAGTTCGGCATGCCGGCGGGCGAGCCGTAGGCGATGAAGACCTTCAGGTAATCGGTGCCCTTGCCGAGCGTGATGTCGGGTGTGAGCGGCTTGCCGGTGGCGCCCTTGCGCAACACGCCGTGACAGCCCGCGCAGCGCTGGAAGTAGATGTTTCGCGCCTTGTCGAACTCTTCCTTGGTCATCTGCGGCGCTTTGGGATTGACATCCTGGTGCATCTCGATTTTGCCCATTTGATCGTAGCCGCCAGCTTGGTACCTGAGTTCCTCGGAGCTCACCCCGGGTGGTGTTTTCAAGTCCTTTTTCTCTTCCGCGTAGACCACCCCGATGGCGAGCGGCAGTGTGGCCAGCCCGAACAGCGCAACGCTCGACAGCACTTTGAGACCGGCATTCTTCATCGCTTCCTCCCGTAACGAATCCCAAGTTGGCACGTGCCGGCAAGCATGCGCC
>JAEUMX010000234.1 GCA_016791285.1 Burkholderiales bacterium | reverse complement strand
GAACGGGATCTCGCGCAGGTGGGCGATCTCCTCGGCGACGTGCCTGACGAAGGCCGGCTCATTCGTCTTGCCGCGGTGCGGCACAGGCGCGAGGTACGGTGCATCCGTTTCGACCATGATGCGATCGAGCGGCACACGGCGCACCACGTCTTTCAAGTCTCCAGCGCTCCTAAAGGTAACGATGCCCGAGAACGAGATATAGAAACCCATTTCCAGAGCGGCCGCGGCAACTTCCCATGTCTCCGTGAAGCAATGCATCACACCACCGACCTCGTAAGCACGTTCCTCGCGCATCAGTCGCAACGTGTCTTCCGCAGCAGAACGGGTATGTATGATCAGCGGCTTTCCTGATTTGCGTGCGGCTCGAATGTGGCGACGAAACCGCTCCCGCTGCCAGTCGAGATCACCAGTCCGCCGGTAGTAGTCGAGCCCTGTTTCTCCGATCGCGAGGATCTTCGGGTGAGCTGACATGGCAGCGAGCTCGTCGGCTCCTGGTTCCTCCACGCTCTCATGGTCCGGATGCACACCGACCGAGGCGAATACTTGTGGAAAGCGCTCCGCAATCGCCAAGACCGCGGGAAACGTTGAAAGACTTACGGACACGCACAGCGCGGCTCCAACGCCGTTCTCGCCCATCCTGCCAAGTACTCCCTCGATATCACCGGACAGTTCCGGGAAGTCAATGTGGCAGTGGGAATCAACCAATACAGCAGGTGTCACTCGCGGCCGCTCCCTATGGATCTAAGGTAGGAGAGAAACAGATACTCGAAGACGAGCCGAGGATTCAGCGGATGCCCCAGGCGCGATTGGTACGCGACCAAGCTCCGATGGTAACGGCCAAGTTGCACGATGTCAGCCTGCCTTGAGATATGCCTCAAGGGCTCCGCGAAGTCCGGGTTGTACCGGGTGCGACCGCTGAGACGATTCGCGACGAGATCGTACGTCCATTGGTGTAGCCATCCCAGTACTTGCGGTAGCTCAGTGCTATCGTGGTTCCCCGCGTCACCGATGGGGTCCAACGTACCGTTTGCGAGCCGCCGGAGAAAGATCTTGCGTCGCTCGAGGTTATCCGCCCGCATGTCCTCCAGCGCGCGCAGGGGTGCGAAGCCCGCCACCGACAGTGCAAGAAGGGGATCTTTCACTCCCTGCTCGGCCAGCCAGGGTATGCTCTCCGCGGGTCCCGGGACTCGCATCGGCATGAGGCGACACCGGCTGCGCACGGTGGGCAAGATGCGGTGAGCGCGGTGACATACCAGGAGAAAAAATGTCTCCCGGGGCGGCTCTTCCAGCGTCTTGAGGAGGGCGTTCGCAGCGCTGAGGTTAAGGTCCTCGGCAGGATGCAGCATGACGACCTTCCTGCCGCAGCGGTGAGCAGACAGGTCCGTGAATCCCGCGAGCCCCCTCACCTGTGCGACCGAGATCTGTTTACCTCCCTGCTTTCCCCTGCCCCTGCCCGACTCCTGGTCGCTATCCCCGCCGTCGGTTTCATCTGCTGCGTGCGAGTCAGGCTGAAGAAGTTTGAAGTCGGGGTGCGTCTCCTGCTCAAACCAATGACAAGACAGGCATGCACCGCACGGATGTGAACTCCGGCCCAACTGCTCGCAGAGCAACGCTTGGGCGACCAGGCGGGCGAACTGGCGTTTGCCGATTCCCTCGGGCCCGGATATCAGAAGCGCGTGGGGCAGCCCTGTCGGAGCGGAGAAGAGCCGATCCCAAGTCTGTCTCTGCCAAGGTAAAGGATTTGTTAACAAAGTATTGAGAGCTCTTCTTGAAGTGATTTACGAACCACTGCAACTGGCTCATCACCCTTCACCAGGCGTATACGCTGAGGAAAAGCCGCGACTCGCTGCTGATACGTCGCCCGCACCCGCTCAAAAAAGGCTCGTTGCTCCTGCTCGAAGCGGTCACGCGCCTCTCCCTGAGGCAACCGAGCCAGCGCCGTCGCGACGGGAACATCGAAAAAGAGCGTCAGATCCGGCTGCAGGTCGCCCTGCACCCAGCGCTCCAGGATGGCAAGGCGATCGAGGGAGATCCCTCGACCGCCTCCCTGGTAGGCCATGGTGGCGTCGGTAAACCGGTCGCAGACCACCCACTGCCCTGCATCGAGGGCGGGAAGGATGAGCGACTGGAGATGCTCCTGCCGCGCGGCAAACATCAACAAAGCTTCGGTGTCGGCGTGCATGGGCTCCTGCAGAACCAGATCCCGGAGCCGCTCTCCAAGCGGCGTCCCCCCTGGCTCTCGCGTGACTACCACCGTCCTGCCGTGCACGCGCAGGTGGTCTGCGAGCCAGGCGACATGGGTTGTCTTCCCGGCACCGTCGAGACCCTCCAAGGTGATGAACTTGCCTCGGTCCACCTTGGGCTCACCGCGACATTGGGTGGATCATCGTCTGCCTCTCTGATAGCGATCGACTGCCCGATTATGCTCTTCCAGAGAGGGCGAGAAGTGGCTCGTGCCGTCACCGCGCGCCACGAAGTAGAGCGCATCGCTGTGTGGCGGGTCGAGCGTAGCCGAGAGCGCCGCGAGACCCGGCATGGCGATGGGTGTGGGCGGCAAACCGGCGCGCGTGTAGGTGTTGAAGGGGGTATCCCGCTGCAGATCCGCCTTTCGCAGATCGCCGTCGAAAGCCGCTCCCAGACCATAGATGACGGTCGGATCGGTCTGCAGTTTCATGCCGCGACGAAGCCGGTTGACGAACACGGCTGCCACCAGGGGCCGATCAGCGCCGACACCGGTCTCCTTCTCCACGATCGAGGCAAGTATCAGCGCCTCGTAAGAAGATTTGAACGGAAGGTTCGACGCACGGGAATTCCAGAGCTTGTCGAGTTGCTTTTGCATGGCCTCTCGCGCCTGCCGCAGGACGTCGAGGTCGCTCGCTCCGCGATTGAAGCGATAGGTGTCCGGGAAGAAGAGCCCTTCGCCGCTCTGATAGCCGGACACGCCGGCCCGCTCGAGGAACTCTGCGTCCGACAGGATGCTGCTGTCGTGGCGCACATAGGGATGCTCGGCGAGCGCCTGGCGCATTTGCCGCAGCGTCCATCCCTCCACGAAGGTGATCTGCTCCTGGACGACATCCCCGCGCGTGAGCTTGTCGAGAAGCTCGATCGGCGTGACGGCGCTGACGATCTCGTAGCTTCCGGCCTTGATACCGCCCGCGTCGCCTCGGAGCCGCGCGATCAGTTCGAAGCGCCAGGGCTCGGTGAGTACGTCCGCCTCGACCAGTTGCCGAGCGATGCTTCTCAAGCTGCTGCCGGCCTTGAGCTCGAAGGCTTTCGGCGGCTGCACCTGCAGCGGCAGCGGGGTTTGTGCGTACTGGTAGAGCACGGCGCTCGCCACGGCGATCGTCGCCACCCCCGCGACCACGAGCCATGCGATGAGACGCCTAATCGTCGGCGCCATCGAGCCAACCGCGGATACGTGAGGTCCAGGTGTTGTCGGCCCACGTTCGAGACTGCAAGCTGCGGACCTGCCAGACACCGATCAGGCTGTTGACCAGGACAACCTCCGTCGCACTCAGCAGCACTTCCCACGAAATGCCGGCCACGCGAACCGGCACCCCTTCGCGCAGAGCGGCGTCGATGATGCGCTCACGTGTCACACCCGACACCCCGCAGCGCGACAGATCCGGCGTATGCAGCACCCCGTCGCGGACCAGAAAGAGGTTGCTCGCGGTTCCCTCGATCACCCGATCCTCGGTGTCGAGCAGGAGACCTTCGGCTATCGTTGGATCCGACCACTCCATCCGTGCGAGCACGTTCTCCAGCCGATTCAGGTGCTTCACCCCGGCAAGGCGGGGCTGAATGGCCAGTCGAAGCCGACAGCGACGAATGTGCACGCCCTGGTCGCGATAGGTGCCCGGATACTCCTGCAGTGGGGTCGCAGACACAATGCGAATCGGCTCCGTGTGAGCAGATGGCGCGTATCCACGGCGGCCAACACCGCGGGTGACGATGATCTTCCCGGCAGCCTCGGGCAGTTCAGCGGCAGCGGCTGCCAGCTCGACAACCAAGGTCTCAGCGGGGGGACACGGCAACGCGAGCGCTTCGCAATCGGCGCGCAGACGCCGGTAATGACGATCCCAGCGGACCGCTCGCCCCTGGCGCAGCAACAGGGTGCGGAACACCCCGTCGCCGTAGGCTAACCCCCGATCCGCGGGATCCACCAGACCGTTCACTTGGCCGTTGACCAGAACACTCATGGCCGCGTGCTGCGAGGCCGCGTCGACCTGCCGCCCGGTGCGACAGGCGTCTCGGCGGTGAGCTAGGTTCGTCGGAAGACGAGCGTGGCGTTCGTGCCGCCGAAGCCGAACGAGTTGGAAACGGCGACGTCGATCTTCATCTGCCGCGCCGTGTTGGGAACATAGTCGAGATCACACTGCGGGTCCGGTTCGACGAGATTGATCGTCGGTGGCGCCACCTGATCCCGAATGGCCAGCACCGAGAAGATCGCTTCCACACCGCCAGCCGCGCCGAGCAGGTGACCCGTCATCGATTTGGTGGAGCTCATGGCCACACGCTGGGCGCTCTCCCCCAGGCATTTCTTCACTGCCACCGTCTCCGCGATATCCCCGAGCGGCGTCGAGGTGCCGTGCGCATTCACGTAGTCGACCTGATCATGGTTGATGCCGGCGTTGCCCAGCGCGTTGCGCATGCAGCGTGCCGCACCCTCCCCATCCTCGCACGGCGCCGTAATATGGTGCGCATCGCTGCTCATGCCGAAGCCGGCGAGCTCCGCATAGATGCGCGCGCCCCGTTTCTTGGCATGCTCCAGCTCTTCGAGCACCAGCACGCCCGCACCCTCGCCGAGGACGAAGCCATCGCGCCCGGTGTCCCACGGCCGGCTGGCCGCGGCCGCGTCGTCGTTGCGGAGGCTGAGCGCACGTGCCGCGCAAAAGCCGCCGATCCCAAGCGGCGAAACCGTCGCCTCGGCCCCGCCGGCAATCATCACGTCCGCATCGCCGTACTCGATGAACCTGGCCGCCGTCCCGATACTATGATTGGACGTGGCGCAGGCGGTGACGATGGCGAGGTTGGGACCCTTTATCCGATACATGATGGAAAGGATCCCGGAGATGATGTTGATGATCGTGCCCGGAACGAAGAACGGACTGATCTTGCGCGGCCCCGACTGTGCCAGGACGCGGTCGGTATCCTCGATCATCGGCAGGCCGCCGATACCCGAGCCGATGTTCACACCGATCCGCTCGGCATTGTCCTCGGTCACCACCAGGCCCGAATCGGCAATCGCATTCGCCGCAGCGGCCACGCCGTAGTGCACGAAGGTGTCGTAGCGGCGCGCCTCCTTCGCCGAAATGTACTTGGCGGGATCGAATCCCTTCACCTCTCCGGCAATGCGCGACGGGAACGCGGACGCATCGAAGCGAGTGATGTGGCCGACCCCGGAGCGTCCCTCGCAGATGCTGGCCCAGGCCGCATCCACCGAGTTGCCCACGGGGCAGACAATGCCCAACCCCGTCACCACGACTCTGCGGCTGCTCAACTAGGTTCCCCTGGTTCCGAATCTGGAATCGCGCGCCGACACCTGCTTTAGCCAAGGTGCGACTTGATATAGTCGATCGCCTGCTGCACGGTGGCAATCTTCTCGGCTTCCTCGTCCGGGATCTCGCATTCGAACTCCTCCTCGAGCGCCATCACCAGTTCGACGGTATCGAGGGAATCCGCCCCGAGATCGTCGACGAACGACGATTCATTCTTGATCTCGGACTCGTTGACGCCCAGTTGCTCGGCGACGATCTTCTTCACGCGTGCTTCGATGTTGTCCATGGTATCCCCTTCCCTTCGAGTGAACGCAACGGGTTAGCGGTTTTGGGCGAAACGCGGGCCGAAGCCCGCGGGCGTTGAAAAGTTGGCGAATTCTACCAGAATGAACGTCGAGGAAGAATCTGCGGTCGGCGCCGCTACCTACTGCCGCGGCACCTTCATTCCATGTACATTCCACCGTTCACGTGCAGGGTCGCGCCCGTGATGTAGCCCGCCGCCGGGGACGCGAGGAAGGCCACGGCGGCTGCGATGTCCTCGGCGCGACCCAGGCGACCGACCGGGATCTGCTGAACCAGGGCTTCGGTCTGCGCCTCGTCGAGGGAACGCGTCATGTCGGTGTCGATGAATCCCGGTGCCACGCAGTTCACGGTGATGCCGCGGCTGGCAACCTCACGGGCGAGCGCCTTCGCCAATCCCACCATGCCGGCCTTCGCGGCCGCGTAGTTCGCCTGCCCCGCGTTGCCCATCGACCCCACCACGGAGCCGATGTTGACGATGCGTCCCTCGCGCGCCTTCATCATCGAGCGCAGCACGAGCTTCGACATGCGATACACCGACTTGAGATTGGTGTTCAGGATGTCGTCCCACTCCTCGTCCTTCATGCGCAGCAGGAGGTTGTCGCGGGTGACTCCGGCGTTGTTGACCAGAATCGAGATCGCGCCAAACCGCTCCTGGGTGTCATCCACCACTCGCTGCGCCTGATCGGGGGCGTTCACGTCGAGCACCATACCGCAACCGGCCCCGCCTGCCTCCGTCAGCGCGGCGGTGATGCTTGCCGCGCCGGCTGGAGTCGTCGCCGTGCCTACGACCGTCGCGCCCTGCCGCACGAACTCGAGCGCGATCGCGCGCCCGATCCCGCGGGTCGACCCAGTCACGAGTGCAATCTTTCCCTGTAGCATGGACGGGGCTCCCTGTGAGCGGTCAGCGGCGTAGCGCCGCGAGCGTTTCGTTGACCTGGGCTGCATCGGCAAGTGCGTACTGCGGCAGATCCTTGGCAATGCGCTTGGTGATTCCGGCAAGCACGCGCCCGGGTCCGCATTCCACCACCTGGGTGACGTCCTGCCCGACAAAGTACCGCACGGTATCGACCCAGCGTACGGGGCTGTACAACTGTCGCGCCAGGGCATCCTTGATGGCGGCCGGCTCACTGTGGCTCGCGACATCCGCATTATGGATCACGGGCACCGCCGGCACAGCGAGTTCGACGCCGGCAAGATGCTCGATCAGGCTCCCCGCCGCCGGGCGCATGAGGCTGCAGTGGCACGGCACGCTCATCGGGAGCATGAGGCCGCGTTTCGCGCCCCGCGCCTTGGCAAGCTTGATCCCGCGATGGAGCGCGCCGTTGTGACCGGCGATCACCACCTGAGCCGGTGCGTTGAAGTTGGCAGCTTCGAGCACTTCGCCCTGTGCGGCCTCCTGGCATATCTCGAGCACGGTCTCGTCCGCCAGCCCGAGGATGGCCGCCATCCCGCCCACACCTTCCGGTGCTGCCCCCTGCATGGCTTCGGCGCGATGGCGCACCAGCGGCACCGCGTCTTCGAACCGCAGCGCGCCCGATGCGACCAGCGCCGTGTACTCACCCAGACTATGGCCGGCCAGAACCGCCGGCGCCGGACCACCCACTGCTTGCCAGGCGCGCAGCACGGCCACGCCGGCCACCAGCATGATGGGTTGGGTGTAGGTAGTGAGATGCAGCTTCTCTGCCGGACCCTCCGCCACCAGGGTCCACAGGTCCGTGCCGAGAATCTCCGAAGCCTCATCGAAGGTTTCCCTGATCTTCGGCAACCCTTCGTACTGGTGCATCATGCCGACCGATTGCGAGGCCTGACCGGGAAAAACGAATGCAAGTTTCACTTTGATTGTCCCCCCTCGCCCTAGAAGCGAAGCAGCACCGCACCCCAGGTAAAGCCGCCGCCGACCCCCTCCAACAGTACATGCTGACCGCGACGGATGCGGCCATCGCGCACGGCCTCATCGAGGGCAAGGGGGATCGACGCAGCCGACGTGTTCGCATGCCGGTCCACCGTCACGACCACTCGCTCCAGCGGCAGCCCGAGCTTCTTCGCGGTCGCTTCGATGATGCGGATATTCGCCTGGTGCGGAATCAGCCAGTCGATGTCGCGCACCTCGAGGCGGTTCTCGGCGAGCGCCTCCTGAGCGACCTCGCAGAGGACCTTCACCGCGAACTTGAAGACAGCGCCGCCGTCCATCTGCACGAAGGGTCGACCCCGCACCTGCCCGCCGGACACATGACCCGGGACGCTCAGGATGTCGTGGTAGGTCCCGTCGGCATGCAGGTGGGTCGAGAGGATCCCCGGCTCGTCTCCGGCGCGCAGCACCACGGCGCCCGCGCCATCGCCAAAGAGCACGCACGTGCCGCGATCGTTCCAGTCGAGGATGTGCGAATAGACCTCTGCGCCCACGACCAGAGCTTGACGGCACTTGCCCGCCCGCAGGAAAAGATCGGCCGTCGCGAGCGCATACACGAAACCCGAGCACACTGCCTGCACGTCGAATGCGGGACACGGACCCGTGCCGAGCTTGCTTTGCAGAATACAGGCCGTGCTCGGAAACACCACGTCCGGGGTGGTGGTCGCCACGATGATGAGATCGAGCTCCGTCGCATCGACTCCGGCCGCGGCGAGCGCCTGCTTGCTCGCCGCGAGGGCGAGATCGCTCGCGAGCTCGCCCTCCGCGACCACGCGCCGCTCGCGGATCCCGGTGCGGGTCCGGATCCAGTCGTCGCTGGTCGCGATGCTCTGCTCGAGCTCCTGGTTCGTGAGCGTCCTGGCGGGCAGATAGCAGCCCGTGCCGACGATACGCGAAAAGATCACGACACATCCTCCTGCATCAGGGCAAGGCGTTCGCCGATACGCCGCAGCACGCCCTCCTCCACCTCTTCGTACGCTCGGCGCAGTGCGCACTCGAAGGCAAAACTGTCCGCCGAGCCATGGCTCTTCACGACGATACCACGTAGTCCGAGCAGACTCGCACCGTTGAACTGGCGGTGATCAACGCGCTTCTTGAAGGCGTTGATGACAGGCAGTGCCACGAGCCCGCACAGCCTCGTGAAGAGGCCGCGCTTGAACTCCTCGCGCAGGTATGTGCCGAGCATCTGGGCCAGTCCCTCGGAGGTCTTGAGGGCGACATTGCCCACGAAGCCGTCGCACACCACGACGTCGGTAGTGCCCTTGAAGATGTCGTCACCCTCGATATTGCCAAAAAAATTGAGGCCGCTGCCGCGCAAGAGCTCGCCTGCCTGGCGTACCACCTCGTTGCCCTTGATGTCTTCCTCGCCGATATTGAGCAGACCGATGCTGGGGCGCTCCTTGTGCCCCAGCGCCGCCGACAGCGACGCGCCCATCACGCCGAACTGCAGCAGATGCAGCGGCGTGCAATCTACGTTGGCACCGAGATCCAGCATGTAGGTGCTGCCGTGCACGGTCGGGAGCACCGATGCGATCGCCGGACGCTCGATCCCGGGCAGCGTTTTCAGGACAAAGCGTGCGGTGGCCATCAGCGCGCCCGTATTGCCGGCGCTGATACAGGCGTGCGCCTCCCCCGCCTTCACGAGATTGATCGCCACGCGCATCGACGAATCCTTCTTGCGCTTGAGCGCCGCCGCGGGCGGCTCGTCCATCGCGACCACCTGGGAAGCGGGATGAATGCGCAGTCGCGGCCCGACCTCCCGCTTGAGCGTCCGAAGCTCGGCCTCGATCGCGTCGCGCAGGCCGACCAGAACGATCACGGTCTTGTCGGTCTGATCGAGGTAGCGCAAGGCAGCGGGGACTGTGACATGAGGACCATGATCGCCGCCCATGCAATCCACCGCGAGGGTTACGTCCATTCAGGTCCGCTTCCGCTCGGGACCGAAGTCGAACTTCGCACGTCAGAAGTCAGAACACAGTCAACGCGACGGCGGGCGGGCATGCGACCGCTCCGGCGCAAACCGCCGAAAGTCATTCGTCCTCGGACTTGACGACCTTCTTGCCCCGGTAGTAACCGCTCGGACTGATGTGATGACGCAGGTGCACCTCTCCGGTGGTGGGCTCAACCGCGAGCGGCGCACGCGTAAGGGAGTCGTGGGCGCGGCGCATGTTGCGCTTGGAGGGCGATTTCTTGTTCTGCTGAACTGCCATGAGAAAGCTCCTTACTTACTCATCCTTCTGGTGGGGGAACCCGAGTTCCGAAAGCCGCGCGAACGGCGTGACGACCGCGTGGGAGTCCGACGCAGGATTCGGCGGCGGACGGCATCCACCCTCGTCGTGCCGCGGCGAGATCGGAAGTGCGAGGAGGATCTCCTCCTCCACCCAATCCAGCACGCGCATGGCGGCAGGCGTCGGCAGCTCGTCGACATCCGCCGCCTCGTCCGCTACCTCCGGCAGCAGCGACGGATCGGCCACGAAGCGAAGCTCCCGCCGTGCAGCGACCTCCTGCAGGACCGGGCCGAGGCATCGCTGGCAGCGCACCGCGAACCGACTCGAAACATCGATCAGCAATCGCGGACTCCCATCATCATCGAGACGCCCGGAGATACCGTAGGTCACGGTGCCGCCGTCGTCCGTCAGAAGCTCCGAAAGTCGCGCCAGGCTTGCCGCTGCAACCGTGCCCGCAAGACGCCCATTGGACTGCGCGAACTCGCGAACATCGATGACCGGCTGCTCTGACATAAACGCGCTAATGTATTATTCTAGCTGCGTTTTGTCAAAGAAGTTTGTCGTATCCTCATGCAGCGCCTGATCCTGGCTTCCACCTCTCCCTACCGGCGCGAGCTGCTCGCCCGACTCGGCATGCCCTTCGAAACCGCCGCGCCCGGCGTTGATGAGACGCCGCACGCAGGCGAGGCGCCCGCGGCGACGGCACGCCGGCTCGCCCGGGAGAAAGCGTCGGCGCTCGCATACGACTTTCCCGATGCGTTGATCATCGGCTCCGATCAGATCGCCGAGCTCGACCACCGACCGCTCGGCAAGCCCCTCACCCATGTGAACGCGGTGCAACAGCTCAAGTTTTGCTCGGGTCGCACGGTCGAGTTCCACACCGGGCTGTGCCTGCTTCACGCTGCGACCGGGACCGCGCAGGTCGGGAGCGTCGTGAACCGGGTGCGCTTCCGGCAACTCGACGGGGACGAGATCGAGCGCTATCTGCGCCGCGAACAACCGTACGATTGTACCGGCAGCGCGAAGGTGGATGCTTTGGGCATCGTTCTCCTCGAAGCGGTAGAGGGCGAGGATCCGAACGCGCTGATCGGACTGCCGCTGATCCTCCTCGCCGACATGCTGCGTCGGGCGGGCCTCAGGCTTCCGTGATGGCCGGACGCCCGGACCCCACGCTCTACCTCATTCCCTCGAACCTCGCCGCCGGCGATCCACGGCTGGTCTTGCCCGCCAACACCATCGCGATCGCAGTCGGCCTCGATCACTTCATCGCCGAGCGCGCGAAGACCGCGCGCGCCTTCCTCAAGGCCACGGGCCACCCGAAGCCACTGCGCGAGATCGTCATCGAGGAACTGAACGAGCACACTCCCGCGGAACGGATTCCAGCCTTGCTGGCACCGCTGCGCGCGGGGTTCTCGTGCGGCCTGCTGGCCGAGGCAGGCTGTCCGGCAATCGCCGACCCGGGCGCACCGCTCGTTATGCACGCGCACCGGGCGGGGATCAGGGTGCAGCCCCTGGTCGGTCCGTCTGCGATTGTCCTGGCGCTGATGGCCTCCGGCCTGCCGGGTCAGCGCTTCGCCTTTCACGGCTACCTGCCCGCCGGCAAGGAAGGACGTGAGCAGAAGCTCCGGCTCCTGGAGATCGAGTCCCGGCGGCGCGACGAAACCCAGATCTTCATCGAAACGCCCTACCGCAATCTTCAGGTCTTCGAATCCCTGATGACGTGCTGCGCGCCGCAGACCCTTCTTTGCATCGCGTCCGACCTCACCGGCTGCGCCGAACGCGTGACGACCGCCCCGGCAAGCGACTGGAGACGGCGCCCGCCACCCGTGATCGCGAAGCTGCCGACCGTGTTTCTGCTGTATGCAGACTCAGCGCAACGCCAGGGCTGAGCCACCGTAGAGGCGCAGGAACGCCTCCGACGCACCCGCACCCAGGCGTCTGGCGAAGCGCTCGAGGAAGGTCTCCTTGGCGGTGAAGTCGACCACCTGGTCGGCCTTGATGATCTCGCGTGCGACGTAGTCGACGTTGCCGATCTCATCCGCCAGCCCGAGCTCGATGCTGCGCTGCCCGGTCCACACCAGTCCGGTGAAGAGATCCGGATCGTCCTTCAGTCGCTTGCCCCGACCCTTTTTCACCACGTCGATGAACTGGCCGTGGATCTCCGAGAGCATCTTCTCCGCGTGATCCTTCTGTTGCGGAATCAACGGCGAGAACGGATCGAGGAAGCCTTTCTCCCGGCCGGCGGTAATGAGGCGGCGTTCGACACCGAGCTTGTCGAGGGTACCGACGAAACCGAACCCGTCCATGAGCACCCCGATCGACCCCACGATGCTGGCCTTGTCGACGAAGATCTTGTCTGCAGCCACCGCGACGTAGTATCCGCCGGAGGCACAAATGTCCTCGACGACCGCGTACAGCGGGATGGTCGGGTATTTCGCGCGCAGACGCCGGATCTCGTCGTTGATGTACCCGGCCTGCACCGGGCTGCCCCCCGGACTATTGATGCGCAGGACGATGCCCTGGGTCCGCTTGTCCTTGAACGCCTCCTGCAGACCGGATGTGATCTTCTCCGCGCTCGCTTCGGTGTCCGCGGCGATGACGCCGGAGAGCTCGATCAGCGCGGTGTGCTTGCTGGCGAGCGCCGGCTCCTTCTTGCCGATCCAGCCAAA
>JAEUMX010000224.1 GCA_016791285.1 Burkholderiales bacterium | reverse complement strand
GCCACGAAAGCGCCCGCTCCCATCCGACGCAGACGCTTCAGATCGAATTCCTCGACCTCCCAGCCGTGCTCGCGCGCGAACTTGCGAATGCGCTGCCGATAGAGCTCCGGCGTCAGCTCGTTGGGCGGCAGCAGAGTCAGTTCGCGGCACAGCAGGCTGCCTTCGGCGGCCGCCGCGAGACGCGGCAGTTCTCCGTCCAGCGTCGCCCCGTGCAGGACGATTCTCGCGAGCTCCGTGGCGGCTGCCTTCTTCTTGCGCGAGGGTAGCGCAGGACCGTTCAGCCATGCGCACTGGACCGCACGCAGCGCAGCGGCGTGCCGCGACTCCTCGCTGCCGAGCACGGCGATCGAGAGCGCCGCCGGTTTCTCGTCGAGCAGCGGCTGCATCGCCTGGCGCACCAGCTGCTGCTGTTCGAAGACCGTCTTGCCGGTGTCAAGGCTCAGCCAACAGGCGAGCGCACCCTTGCGCAGCGTCCCGGCGACCGGTTTGTCCGCGAGATCGCCGGGCTTCAGGCGCCGCCGCTCGAGCACGCCGGCGAGCACGTCACCGCCCGGGAATGCCTTGACTTCGCGCAGCGACGCGACGGCTGGCAGGAGAACGAGCACGTGCGAAGACTTCGCAAGCGCGGTGTCGGCAATCGGTTCCGGATGTTGCTCGAGAGTGGCGAGCATGGGGTGTGGTTCGGATGGCGGGTAGAGGGTCGCCAGACGTTAGATCACTGTGGTTCCCCGCGCATGACGCGCTCCCTACACGAGAAGTATTCATCGAAATTGCCGCTCTCTTGTCCACTCGACCATGCGTGGGCGCATGCTACTAAGACTTCCCCCTTTCTACGTACGTAGTCGAGCTTGTTAAGCCCGTACTGGCGAGCTTCTAAGGTGTCAATTAGTTCCTGTTCGGCAGGATCAATTTGATTGAGTCCAAAGCTCGTTAGTTCGTGCTGGCTTAGAATGCGGATGTTCTCAGGTGGCACGCGCATCATAGCGTCGTAAAGGCTTGTGGGAAGGTTCATGTCTTCCAAGTACGTTTTTGCCGTGATCGCGAGCCGACTATGCTCTTTTTGCGCTGCCCTGTAGTCGCGGATGTCCGTTCGGAGTGAGTATGGTCGGTGGATTCCAATTCTTGCCGTAGAACCAACTGCTCGTCGAGTTGCGCCGGCCAATACAAACACGCATGCGCTCAGGCATTCAGCAGTTGCGCCGACTGCTGCGATCGCAGAGAGCTCCCGAAGGTGCCGGCCGATCTGAATGGCAGCATCGACGTCACCGCCCTTGCTGTTAAGGTGGAAGAAGCTATTCCGATGCTGGTTCTTCGTCGCGCGCTCGGCGATAACACTAACAAGGGCCAGGTCCTTCTCAGTTATTGGACCTCTTATTTCGTAGCATGGGCTCCTCATGTCCGGGCATTTGTTCCTCGCCTGAATAGGTACTACATCCCCATGTGCAACCCCGGCAGCCGACAACAGCACCGCGGCGACTCGGAAGACAAACTCGGTGCTCTTCGCGATCATCGGGCTAAAGCTAAGCCTTAGCTTTATTTGATCCGGCAAGATGAAGTCTTCACGCCGCGTACTTGACGATCGGGTCTTGGAAGTAGGCCCGCACGCGGTCACGATTGGCCGCGATGAAGTGCATGTGCTCGTTGGCGGCGGTGCGCAGTTTGGCTTGGGTGTGAACCGGCACCTTCGAGCCGATGGCCTGCTTCAGGTCGGCGTTGAGCCGCTCGTCGGGGTTCAGCTCGGGGCTGTAGCTGGGCAGGAAGAACGCCTCGATGTCGGCCTGGTGCTCGGCCAGCCAAGCCTTGACGGGCTTGCAGTGATGCACGCCCAGGTTGTCCAGGATCAGGAAGACCTTCTTGCGTCGGCGCTTGCCATCGCGCCGCAGCGCATCCAGGAACTCGATGAGCCGCTCGTGGTTGAAGGCGCCGTCGATGATCATCCAATTGGCCCGACCCTGGTTGGTGACGGTGGAGATCATCGACAGCTTCTCGCGCGTGCCGCCGACGGCCATGGTCACGGGGGTCTTGCCGCGCGGTGCATAGCTGCGACCACGCACGTCGGTGTTGACCAGCGCCGTCTCGTCGCCCCAGTGGATCTCGCCGCCCTCGGTTTTGGCACGGTGTTCGATCGCCGGGTACTCCTGATCCAGCCACTGCCTGACCGCCTCGGGCCGCTGCTCGTAGGCGCGCTTGATCGGCTTCTGGGGCGTGAAGCCCCAGCGCCGCAGGTACTCGCCGGTGGCCCGGATGGACACCCGGATGCCGAACTCGCGCTCGATGAACTGCATGACCGCGCCGCGCGTCCACAGCGCGAACTCCATCTTCAGTTGCTCGGGCCGCTTGTCGCAAATGGTGCGCCGAACGATGGCTTCTTGCTCGGCGCCGAGCAGTCGCCCGTCCCCGGCATTGCGGCCCCGGGCGGCAGGCTTGACCGCCGGCCAGCCCCCTTCGGTGAACAGGTCAACGGCCTTGCGCACCGTCGGGTAGCTCAGCCCCGTCAGCCTCACGATCTCCATCACCCCACTGCCACGAAGATGCAGCCGCACGACCTGCTTGCGCCTCTCGTGCAGTTGCTCCAGCTTCTGATATCGAGCGTCTTCTTTTTCCATGACGCTCTGACTCCGTCGGCTGCAAGAAGTTCAGACTTCATACGGCCGGCTCAAATAGTGGCCGGCAAGCACGCGCCGCCGGTTGACGACCCCTTATGGAGTTGGGGTTAGGAAACATCTTGGGGTTGCCGCAACAGCTGAAAGTCTGGCAGCACGGCGGTGGATGTACGATTTGCTATTTCAACCCATATGAGCTCGCCGAGCAACGCCCGAAGAACGGGAAACGAAAGAGGGTGTTCGCCGTAGTTTACCTCCCCTAGGGGCTGACCCAGAGTCATCAAATCGAACCACTTGACTTCATGTACGACGGCGGAGCGAAGCTGATAGCTCTTAGCAAGCGACTTCTCGAGAACGGCTCGGTCCCTTGGCAATAGGTCTGCGATCGTTCGACTCGCGCTCTTGGTCGGAGGGAGCCAGGCACCAGTGTTTGCATCGACTACGGGGACCCAATGGTCGAGTGACTTGTCCCAGAAGCTGTCCCGAGGTCTTCTCGAAGCGTATGTCCGAAACGTACCTCCGAGGCGAAGCTGCCTGTCGGCCATAAGTCGCGCCTGCATGGCCGCAGCTTGCTCCACAGTCAGGCATTGCGCCGTGAACAGTTCATCCCAATTCGATGCTGCTTCCCAGTCTTCCCACTGTGTTGGGGGAGACCCGTATCGGCGCGAAAGAACTTCGATGCCAGCGACCAACAACGTGTATGCGGCGCGCGGTTCCTTGTCAAACAACAACAATGCACCGTGGTAAGCAGCGCCTGCCGCTCCAATAACGTCCTGGTCATCGGGCAAAAGACCGGCGACAGCGGTGGCGTAGGTGCTGATCCGTTGCTTCGCATCCGCCGGCAAGGGCCCCAGAAGGTCTGTGTCGACTATTTGCCCGGCTGGTTGAAAAACTACCTTTTGGAGTTGCGGTACGTGGATGGCAAAGTCGATTGGGATCGTGATCGTGCGCTCCAAAGCAAGCGAAAGCAGGCAAGCAAGGTCTGCCGCGAGACGATGCCGAGTGTGGCAGTTTGCCACCTCATTTGGGGCATCCGGCAGTCTCAGGACCGACCATGCTTCTGGTCCGAGTGCTTGCGGGCTATGGCCGGAGAGGCCCTGCGGTTCGACGGACAAGATCCAGCTTCCAATGTCAAGGGGATCAGCGCCGTGTACGCAAACGCGAAAGTAGTCGATCGAAGGGCCGAGTTCCGGTGTGACAGTGGCGAGCCGTTGAAGCCAAGCGACGAGGGACTTCATGACTAGAAGAAGATCTGAGTTAGCCGTTCACTCTCTCGTCTCGAACGGGTTCAACAGCCTCACGTCGAACTGCGCGAAGTCGGCGACATTTCGAGTCACGATTGTCAGCTCATGGAGAATCGCTGTAGCTGCGATCATGCCATCCTCGTACAACATATCGGATTTCCGGTGCATCAACCGAGCCCATATGCGAAACGTCTCGCCGTCCATTGGCAACACGCTGTACGAAGCTGCCAGGAGATCAGTCCATCCCTCGATTTCGGAGGCTTTGGCTGCGTCCCGCTCCCGAGTCAGCTCGATACCGGCCTGAATTTCACCAAGGGTCACGGCCGACAAATGCAGGTCGGCCTCCGCCGTGGATTGCAGCCAGGCTACGACCGCGCCGTGGGGTCGTGGCTTGCGCAATTCAGAGATGACGTTGGTGTCGAGCAGATACAAATTTAGGCTATACCGCAACGGCGACTTTCCGTCTGCGTGCGACCCGCCTGGGCGGAGTCAAGCACTCAGTCCTTCCCACATCCGACAGCAGCAGATCCTTCAGCGAGGGGCGTGCGGTCGCATGGAGCCGTCGCCACTCCTCTACAGGCACCAGCACGGCCGCTTCTGCACCCCGTTTGGTCACCATCTGCGGTCCGTCGGTGATACACGCATCGAGGAACTCGCTGAAACGAGCCTTCGCTTCCTGAACTGGCCAAGCCTTCATTTCCGTCCCAACTAGACTAGTCAGGGAACTAGTCTATTACCTCTCATTCGAGAACTCAACAGCCGGCGCCGTGTTGCGCGATAGCCGATCAAATCAACAGCGATCCTGGGCGCGACCACCGGCACTGGACTCGCCAGGTGCGGTCAGGCGGCACGCCTTCGAGGAGCGGCCGCTCAGAAATACTGGCAGTGATCGGCCTTGACCGCGCGCTCCTTCAGGAACCAGCTCGCATCGACGATGCCGTCCGCCTCGGCGACGAGGTTCTCGGGGGTAACGTCGAAGTTCGCCGCCGCGAGCCGACATCCGTAGAAGCGCACCTTGCCGGATGCCTTGAGCATTTTTAGGTAGTCGTGAATTTCGGCCGGATCGCCATCGCGCGCCAGACGCTCGCGCAGCCAGGCCTCCTCCCCGGCATGGTTCGCGTCGACCTTGAGCGAGCGCAAACCTTCCGGCGTCAGCACGCGCACCGCCCACAGCACGAACAGGATGTCGACCTCGGTGCCCTCGCCCGCCATGACCCACGCGAAGGTGAGCGGTGTCAGCAGTCGGTCGTAGGCATCGTCCCGCACAACCATGGCCAGTCTCTTCATGATTTCGAACCTCCGTTTAGGTACGCTTTCGAGCGTGAACAGGCTCTAGAATCCGCGCCATGCAACGGCCACGACGCGTTCCTCTCACTCTAGGCCTCGGGCGGCGACCGGAACATGACCGATCCGCCGCGCGTGCTGCCTGATCCGCCGGCGATGGACGCGCTATCCGAACTCTTGAAAGTTGTCCGCCTGAGCGGCGGCGTGTTCCTCGATGCCTTCTTCACCGCACCCTGGTGCATCAGGGCGCAGATCGGACCGGAGGACTGCCGCCACGTGCTCACTGACGTGGCCAGCGTGGTCGCGTTTCACTACGTGCTGGACGGCCGCATGCTGATGCAGCTCAAGAACGCGGCCCCGGTCGAAGTGGCGGCAGGTTCGGTCGTGCTCCTGCCGCGCAACGACGCGCACCTTCTCGCGAGCGAAGCAGGGCTGCGCGCGTTCGACGCCGACGCGCTGGTAGAGATGCAGCAAGAAGGGGCGCTTGCCCGCATCGACCACGGTGGCGGCGGTGCCCTCACCCGCATCGTGTGCGGCTTCGTCGCCACCGAAATGCGCCGGCACCCGCTCCTCGACGCGCTGCCCCAGTTCCTCGTGCTCGATCTCAACGGCCGACCCGAGTCGGAGTGGGTCGCCTCGTCGTTCCGCTTTGCCGCGCAGGAGGTCGCCGCCGCGCGCGCCGGCTCGGAGACCGTCCTCGCCCGCTTGTCCGAACTGCTGTTCGTCGAGGCGGTGCGCGGCTACCTCGCGACGCTGCCGCCGGGACAACAGGGCTGGCTGGCAGGCCTGCGCGACCCGGCCGTGGGGCGCGCGCTCGCTCTGATGCACGCGCGGGTCGCGCATCCGTGGACGGCGGAGGAGCTCGCCGCCGAAGCGCTGCTGTCGCGCTCCGCGTTCGCCGAGCGTTTCACCTTGCTGGTCGGCGCACCGCCCATGTCGTACCTGACTGCCTGGCGCATGCAGGTCGCCGGGCGAAGCCTGCGCGAGAGCCGCCGCAGCATCGCACAGGTCGCTAGCGCGGTCGGATACGAATCCGAGGCGGCTTTCGCGCGGGCCTTCAAGCGCGAGATGGGCGCGGGCCCCGGCGAGTACCGGCGCCGGGGATAGGCCGACGAGAAGGCTTTCCGGTGCGCACTGTCTCCGCGTCTTTTCAGGGTCGCGCATCGTAGACGAGGTTGAACGGCGTCTGCGTTGCGCGCGAGAAGCGCGTGAATCCGGCTTCGGTGACCACCGCGCGCATGCGCGCCTCGCCTGCCTGCGCCCCCAGCGCAAGGCCCACCTCCTGCGCCAGCGAACACGGCGTGCAGATCATCGTCGACCCTGCGTAGTAGGCGCGCCCGACCGGATTCAGATTCTCCTCGACGCGATCGCCGGCATAGGGTTCGACGATCATCCAGCTCCCCTCGCGCGCGAGCGTGGTCAGCACGTGGCGCGCCGCACCCGCGGGATCGCCCATGTCGTGCAGCGCATCGAACACCGTCACGAAGTCGTAGCTGCGGCCCGGGAAATCCTTGGCGCTGGCGACTTCGAAGCGACAGCGATCGGCAACCCCGGCAAGGCGCGCCCGCTCGTTCGCCGCGGCCACGGATTCGGCGTGGTAGTCGAAGCCGGTGAACCGCGAGGCGGGATATGCCTGCGCCATCACAATCGTCGAGGCGCCGTGGCCGCAGCCGATGTCGGCCACGCGCGCGCCCTCCTTGAGCTTCGCCTCCATGCCGTCGATGGCCGGAATCCAGTTCTGCACGAGATTTCCCGTGTACGAGGAGCGGAAAAAGCGCGCGACGCCGTGGAACAGCTGGTGGTCGTGCTCGTGCCAGCCGATGCCGCTGCCGGTGCGGAAGGCTTCGGTGAGCTTCCCCATGATGCGCCCGGCGGCAAGCGCAGTCTGGAACGCGCCGACGATGAAGGCGGGGCTGTCTTCGTCGGCAAACAGCAGCGCCTGTTCCGGCGTGAGCGCGTAACGCCCGCTGTCGGCCTGGTAGCTCACGTATCCGGAAGCAGCCTGCGCGTTGAGCCACTCACGCACGTAGCGCTCGTGGGTGCCGGTGCGCGCCGCAAGCTCGGTCGAGGTGAGCGGTCCGTGCTCCGCGATGCCACGATATAATCCGAGCTGATCGCCGATGAGCACCAGTGGCGCAATCGACACCGCGCCGAAATCCACGATCGCGCGCCCGGCGAGAGCGTGCAGCTTTTCGTGATCGATGTTCGCGTTCATTCCCGGGTCCTCCGACAGTGTGAACGAGTCTGCATTCTGCGAGCGCCAGATCGCGTCGGCTTTGCCGCGCAACCGGCGTTCTTGCCCATCATGCTGGCGGGTGACTCACGCTTGATCGAGCGACCGGAAGTCTTGACCGGCAGACCGCCACTTGCCCTGACATGGATGCGCTTTCCGAAATCCTCCGCGTGGTGAAGATCAGCGGCGCCGTCTTCTTCAACGGCGTGTGCGAAGCGCCATGGTGTATTCGCTCTCCGCCCGCACGGATGCTCAGCCGTTACGTCGCGTCGCCTTCGAGTCACGTCATCGAGTTTCACCTCATCGCGGCGGGCCGCGGCTACGTGCGCGTCGGTGGCGAGACGACGCCCCTCGCGGCGGGGGATATCGTCATCATTCCGCACGGGGACGCGCACTACATGGGCAACGGCCTCGCCGTCGAGACGATCGATGCCGAAGACAACCTGGCCGCCTTCCTGAGCGGCGCAGCCAAGCTCGAGCGCCGGCACGGCGGCGGAGAAGAAACCCACCTCATCTGCGGTTACCTGGCGTGCGAAGCACGGCTCATCCAGCCGGTGCTCGCCGGCCTGCCCCATGTCGTGCGCGTACACGTTCGCAGCGACTCGTACGGCGAGCTGCTCGAGAACATGATTCGCCACGCCGTCGAGCAGTTATCGACCGCGGCGCCGGGAAGCGGCGTGATCGTCGCGCGCCTCGCCGAGGTTCTGTTCGCCGAGGTGCTGCGGCGCTACCTCCTGCAGTTGCCGCCTGGGCGATCCGGCTGGCTGGCGGGCGCCGCCGACCCGGCCGTGGGACGCGCGCTCGCGGAGTTGCACCAGCAGCCGGCGCGTGCGTGGACGCTCGACGAGCTCGCGCAGAAGGCCGGCCTGTCGCGCTCGACCCTGACCGAGCGCTTCGCGCGCTATCTCGGCCAGGGACCGATGGCCTATCTCGCCGACTGGCGGCTCGAACTCGCCGCCGAATCCCTGCGCACGACGAGCCGCAGCGTGCTGCAGATCGCCGGAGACGTCGGCTACGATTCCGAAGCCGCTTTCAATCGCGCCTTCAAGCGGCGCTTCGCGACGCCCCCGGCGCGGTATCGGCGGACTTTGCGCGAAGAGTCGACGTCGAAGCCGCCGGCATCGCAGTGTCGCCACCGATCATCAGTCGAGGATCAATGATGAAACTGACTTGGAACAACTTCACGTGGATAACCGACAAACCGGCGCCACCGACGCAGGCACAACCCCCGGAACAGGCCACGGACAACAGCTATGGGCCGAACCTGTGGTTGCCGGCGAATATCGCCGTGGTGGATAACACTTTGCAGGCGAAGACGGCACGCAACTCGGGGTATAAGTACCAGTGGCCCAATGGATTCATACCCGATTCGGGCGCTGACCAGGCTTGGGCGGCGGCCGAAGCGCGGCTCGAGGTGCCGAGCGGGAAGCGCCTCGATTATGGGATCTACGTCGCCAGCATCTCCTGTACCGACTGGTCCGTGTTTCTGACCCAAAACCCGAATGTCACCTGCGGGCTCTTCATTTATTCAGACACGGCCCACGAGATCGATATCGTCGAGATCGGTCGACAGAACCAGGGACTGTACGATAACGGCAATAATCAGAACTGGGTTTACCAACAGCCGCCCAGTCCTCCCCACGACAGCAACGCCCAGTTCGTCGTGCAACCCTGGTCGCAAGATGGCACGCAACCCGACTGGAACAATCTTCATCGCTTCCTGATTGATGCAACCCAGACGGTCAAGTCGAAGGAAGTAACTTTCGGTGTCACTTGGCGGCAGGGTCGGCCTGTCGAGTTCGCCGCGGCCTACGGGCGGGTCGCCAACCCTTTCGTGTCTCCGGCCATATCCTGGACCAGCATCGTGAACGCGCCTGACGTCAACGCTGAAATGTCGATCTACTTCAACGTTTGGCCGTACGGTGGTTCAAGCACGCCCGATCCGACGTTCGCACTCACCTCGCTGAAGATTCCCGCTTTCGTCGACTCCTGACCGTCGCGATAAGAGATTCTGGCACTTGGGGAGTGTCGCCGGGGGCAGCCGAGGTCAGTCGAGGATTTCGTTCGGTTCCGGCCATGCAGGTCACTACCTGTCCGCCAACGCTGCGCGGCCGACGCGGCGACACTTCTTGACACTCCGCCCGCTCCGCCGTACTTTCGCCGGTGCAGCAGTAAGGCGTTCCAACAAATCAAAACCCGGTCGAACGGCACCGTCTCGAAGATGGGGCCGCCGCATCGGGCAAATCAACCGAACGCGGGGACGGAATGGACGATCAGCAGATCAATTTCACGGAAGGTTTCTCCGTGCCTACCCACGAGCAGTGGGTGGCGGACGTCGAGAAGGCGCTGAAGGGTGCGCCGTTCGACAAGCGGATGCTCACGAAGACGCACGAGGGCATCACCTTGCGGCCGATCTACACCCGCCAGGACTGGCCGGCGGCGGGTGATCCCTCGGGGTTCCCGGGGGCGACGCCGTATACGCGCGGCGGGCGCGCTTCGGGCAACCGCATCGACGACTGGGACGCGCGCGGCACCTATGCGTACCCAGACCCGGCAGCCTGCAACGACGTGATCCTGCGCGACCTGGAGCGCGGCGTGAAGTCGGTCGAGGTCGTCTTCGATGCGGCGGCGAAGGCTGGGCTCGACGGCGACGCGCCAACTGCCGCCGAACTCGCCGGTGTCGACGGTCTCATGCTCTACACCACCGACGATCTCGACCGGTTGTTGACCGGCGTGTATCTCGATCTCGCGCCGATCCATCTCGATGCCGGCGCGCAGTTCCTACCTGCCGCAGCGCTGCTCGCGGCGCTGTGGCAGCGCCGGCAGGTCAAACCGGAGGCGGCGAAGGGTGCCTTCGACGCCGATCCGCTGGCAGCGCTCGCCGCGACCGGCAAGCTCCCGGTGTCGATCGAGACGGCGCTCGCGCAGATGGCGGATCTCGCGCGCTACACCGCCGCGCACTACCCGAACGTGACTGCGGTGGGTGTCGACACCTCGCCGTATCACGACGCGGGTGCGACCGAGACGCAGGATCTCGCGGCGTCGATGGCCACCGCCGTGACCTACCTCAAGGCGATGACGGCCGCCGGCCTCGACATCGATACGGCATGCCGGCAGATCCTCTTCACCTACTCGATCCCGTGCGATCAGTTCCTCGGCATCTGCAAGCTGCGCGCGGCGCGGAAGATGTGGGCGCGGGTTGCCGAGTCCTGCGGCGCATCGGAGCCGGCGCGGGCGATGCGGCTGCACGCCGTGACGGCAGCGCGGATGATGAGCAAGCGTGATCCGTGGGTGAACATCCTGCGCACCACGGTCGGCTGCTTCGCGGCGGCGGTCGGCGGTGCCGATTCGATCACCGTGCGGCCGTTCGACGCGGCCCTCGGGCTGTCCGATGAGCTCGGCCGGCGCATCGCGCGCAATACGCATGTCGTGCTCGCCGAGGAGTCGAACATCGCGAAGGTGATCGATGGGGGCGGTGGGTCGTGGTACGTCGAGAGCCGGACCGAGGAGATCGCGAAGGCGGGGTGGGTCGAGTTCCAGGCCATCGAGCAGGCGGGTGGCATGGTCGCGGTGCTGAAGGACGGCAGCTTCGCGAAGAAGATCGCGGCGTCGTACGCGCAGCGCGAAGGCGCGATCGCCAAGCGGCGCGATCCGGTCACCGGCGTGAGCGAGTTCCCGAACATCCTCGAGACGCCGATCGTGCGCGAGGTCCTCGATCTGCACGCCCAGACCGCGGGCGAACGGCTGGCCGTATACCGGCGCGACCATGCGGGGGCGGGCGACGCGGCGCAGGCCCTGAAGAAGGCGGCGGCGGGGGCGCTGACCGAGGCGACGGTCGCGGCCGTGGCCGGCGGTGCGACGCTCGGCGGGATTGCCGCCGCGCTGGCGAGCGGCGGCGAACAGATCGAGGCGCTGCCCACACATCGCTACGGCGAGCGCTTCGAGGCGCTGCGCGATGCGTCCGACGCCTATCTCGGGAAGACCGGGGCGCGGCCGCAGATCTTCTCGGCGAATCTCGGCAGCGTCGCGCAGCACACGGGGCGCGCCACGTTCACCAAGAACTTCTTCGAGGCGGCGGGCATTCAGGTGCCCGGCAACGCGGGGTTTGCGGATATGGAATCCTGCGTCGCCGCGTTCAGGAAGAGCGGGGCGCGGATCGCCATCCTGTGCTCGTCGGACGCCGTTTACGAGACCCTGGCCGTGCCCACGGCGCAGGCCCTGAAGGCGGCGGGCTGCGAGTATCTGTTCCTCGCCGGTGCGCCGGGCGACAAGAAGGACGCTTACAACGCGGCCGGTATCGACGATTTCATCTTCATGGGGGGCGATGTGCTGCAGACCACGCGCGCCGTCCTCACGCGCCTGGGAGTGATCTGACATGGCCACGATTCCTGATTTCACGCAGATTGCCTTCCCGGCGGGTGCGGGAGCGTTGCGCGGCGACGGGCTTGCGGAATGGGCAAAGCGGTTCGAGAGCGAGACCGGCAAGTCGCCCGAACACTTCGTGTGGGAGACGCCCGAAGGCATCCCGGTGAAGCCGCTGTACAGCGCGGCCGACCTCCAGGGGCTCGATCATCTGAACACGATGCCGGGCATTCCGCCCTATCTGCGCGGACCGTACCCGGCGATGTACGTGACGCAGCCGTGGACCATCCGCCAGTACGCGGGCTTCTCCACGGCGAAGGACTCGAACGCCTTCTACCGCCGCAACCTGGCGGCCGGCCAGAAGGGCCTGTCGGTGGCCTTCGACCTCGCCACCCACCGCGGCTACGACAGCGACAACCCGCGCGTGGCCGGCGACGTCGGCATGGCGGGGGTGGCGATCGACTCGATCATGGACATGCGCGTGCTGTTCGACAGCATCCCGCTCGACCAGATGACGGTGTCGATGACCATGAACGGTGCGGTGCTGCCGATTCTGGCGCTCTACATCGTCGCCGCCGAAGAGCAGGGAGTGAAGCACGCGCAACTCGCGGGGACCATCCAGAACGACATCCTGAAGGAGTTCATGGTCCGCAACACCTACATCTATCCGCCGCACCCGTCGATCCGGATCATCTCGGACATCTTCGGGTTCACGTCGCAGAACATGCCGAAGTTCAACTCGATCTCGATCTCCGGCTACCACATGCAGGAGGCGGGCGCGACGGCCGATCTCGAGATGGCGTACACGCTGGCGGACGGCGTCGAGTACGTGCGCTGCGGGCTGAAGGCGGGCCTCACGATCGACCAGTTCGCGCCGCGACTCTCGTTCTTCTGGGCGATCGGCATGAACTTCTACATGGAGATCGCCAAGATGCGTGCCGCACGCATGCTCTGGGCGAAGCTCATCAATCAGTTCGAGCCGAAGAACAAGAAGTCGCTCGCTCTGCGCACGCACTCGCAGACCTCGGGCTGGAGCCTGACCGCGCAGGACGTCTACAACAACGTCGTGCGCACGTGCATCGAGGCGATGGCGGCCACCCAGGGCCACACGCAATCGCTGCACACCAACTCGTTCGACGAAGCCCTGGCGCTGCCGACCGACTTCTCCGCCCGCATCGCCCGCAACACGCAGCTCTTCCTGCAGCAGGAAAGCGGCACGACGCAGGTGGTCGATCCGTGGGCAGGCTCCTACTACGTCGAGCGTCTGACCCGCGAGCTCGCCGAGCGCGCGTGGCGCCACATCCAGGAGGTCGAGCAGTCGGGCGGCATGGCGAAGGCGATCGAGGCCGGCATCCCGAAGCTGCGGATCGAAGAAGCAGCGGCGCGCACGCAGGCGCGCATCGACTCGGGACGGCAG
Organism: Burkholderiales bacterium; assembly: GCA_016791285.1. The sequence continues at coordinate 1,896 of JAEUMX010000224.1, read as the reverse complement.
ACGGTGGTCGGTGTCAACAAGTACCTGCTCGACGAGAAGGAGGACGTACCGGTCCTCAAGGTCGACAACAAGCAGGTGCGCTCGCAGCAGATCGCGCAGCTCGAGCAGTTGCGCCGCGAGCGCGACGAGAAGGTGGTTGCAGAGAAGCTGCACGCGCTCACGCAGGCAGCGGACCGCAGCGAGGGCAATCTGCTCGCGCTCGCGATTGAGGCCGGCCGCGCGCGATGCACGGTGGGCGAGATCAGCTCGGCACTGGAAAAGGTCTACGGCCGCCACAAGGCGGAGATCAAGGCGATCTCCGGTGTCTACAGCGGTGAAGTGGGGGAGAGATCGGACGTGGTGAAGCTCGTGCACAACATGATCGCGACCTTCGAAGCCAACGACGGGCGGCGGCCGCGCATTCTCGTCGCGAAGATGGGCCAGGACGGACACGACCGTGGCCAGAAGGTGATCGCCTCGGCGTTCGCCGACCTCGGCTTCGACGTCGACATCGGGCCGCTCTTCCAGACGCCGGCGGAAGTGGCGCGGCAGGCGGTGGAAAACGACGTGCACGTGGTGGGCGCGAGCTCGCTCGCGGCCGGCCACCTGACCCTGGTGCCCGAGCTCAAGCGCGAGCTGGCGGCCCTCGGGCGCGATGACATCCTCATCGTCGTGGGCGGCGTCATTCCGCCGCAGGACTACGAAGCGCTGTACGCGGCCGGGGCGGAGGCGATCTACCCGCCCGGCACGGTCATCAGCCAGGCGGCGATCTCGCTCATCGGGGCGCTCAACAAGCGTCTGGGTTACACCAGCGAAGCTGCCTGATGCGCAGCAGGCAAGGGACCTGCTGCCAGCGCAAAACCGGAGGACCGCATCCGTGGAGCCATTGAAGCTCGACGCCGTCAGCGAGGAACCGCCGGCGGCGACGATACCGACACCGCCGGCGCCACCGCCCGTGCGCAACCGCTACGACGTGGATGCGCTGGCGGCGGGCGTGCTGGCGGGCAACCGCGCCATGCTGGGGCGCGCGATCACGCTGATCGAAAGCCGCAATCCGGTTCATCAGCGGCTCGGCGCGGAGCTGAGCCTCAAGCTCTTTCCGCACTCGGGCAAGGCGTTTCGCGTCGGCATCACCGGTGTTCCCGGTGTCGGCAAGAGCACCTTCATCGAGGCGTTCGGCTGCAACCTGATCCGCGAGGGGTTGAAGGTCGCGGTGCTCGCCGTCGATCCCACCAGTCCGGTGTCGGGCGGCAGCATCCTCGCCGACAAGACGCGGATGGAACGCCTGGGCGTGGCGCCCAATGCCTTCATCCGTCCCTCGCCTTCGGGGGGCACGCTCGGAGGCGTGGCGCGCACCACGCGGCAGACCATCGTCGTGTGCGAGGCGGCCGGCTTCGACGTGATCCTGGTCGAGACGGTCGGCACCGGACAGTCGGAAGTCGCGGTGTCGGACATGACCGATTTCTTTCTGGTGCTGATGCTGCCCGGCGCCGGCGACGAACTGCAGGGCATCAAGAAGGGCGTGCTCGAGATCGCCGACATGATCGTCGTGAACAAGGCCGACCCCGACAACGAGGTGCGCGCGAAGCAGGCCGTCATCCACTATCGCAATGCGCTGCACATCATGCATCCGCGCAGCCCCAGCTGGAGGCCGCCGGTCTCCATGTGCAGTGCGCTGCGCAATGTCGGACTGGACGAGATCTGGAAGCGGCTCACGGAATACCGCGAGAAGCTCACCGCGACGGGTGAGTTCCACGAGAAGCGCCGCGACCAGCGCATCAAGTTCATGTGGAGCATGCTGCAGGACCGGCTGATGAGCGACGTGAAATCGAATCCCGGCGTGGTGGCGGCGCTGCCGCGCATCGAGTCCGAGCTGCGCGAGGGGCGTCTCACCGTGACGCTCGCGGTGGAGCAGAT
>JAEUMX010000132.1 GCA_016791285.1 Burkholderiales bacterium | reverse complement strand
GCGGCAGATGCGCGACTGCGGTCACGTTCAGCGGCTCGAACACCGGGAGCTCGAAGGCGGTCAGATCGTTGACGACCGGCGCAAGCGCGTCGCCCCGCATGCGCTCGGTCTTCAGCGGATCGCCCCCCGGATCGGCGATCTCGAAGAAGCCGCTGATGCCCTGCCGCGCCTGTTCCGCGATGTGGTTCACGAGCTTCTGGTCGTCCGACAGAATGCCCGGCCGGTTTCGCATCACGTACCAGTCGACGAAGCTGCGCTCGACGCCGCCGACCTTCCTGCGCAAGGTGATGACCGGCAACTGAAGCGGCGGCACGACCCTCGTGACGTCGAACAGTTGCGGCGGGTCGATCTCGCCTCTCGATAGCGCAACGGCATGCTGGATCGCGGCGTTGGTCGCGCGCAGGTACGACTGCGCTGCCGCTCGCAACACGTCAGGAGGCGGTGGATCGACGAAGAACTCAGGATGCTCCGCAGCGAACTCGAGATCGTTGCGCCGCTGCAGGAACCCGAGCTTCTTCTGCTCGGCGTCGGCGAGCGCAAGCAGGAAATTCTCTTCCTGCGCCTTCGGCGGCAGCGGAATGGGCACCGTGTCGTACGTCGCGACCTCGATCTCATACGGGAACGGATGGTTCGCGACTGCCGTGGGCAGCGTCTTCAGCCGTTGTTTCACGTCGTCGATGGAGAGCGTCGTGCCAATCTCCTCTGCCCCCGTGCCGCCCTTTTGATAGAAGACGACGTGAAACTCGGAGCGCGAATGGCTCTCGCTGTTTGCCTTCGCGAACTTGCCGTTGAACGAGCCGCCGGCGACGATGCCATTGATTTCTGCCTGCACCGCCACGGCAAGATCGGTCTGCGTCGCCGTGTCGAGCGAGGTGATGCGCATCACTGCGAAAAACTCGCCGCCCGTGAAATGCCCGCGGACGAACGAATCGCCGAACGCGGTGTTGAACTCCTCGCGCCGGTTAGTTTCGAGCAGCACACGCGCTTCCGGCTTGATGCGGAAGTTGCGCGCGCGCCGGACCTGGTTGTTGATGATCATCTTCGCGACGACGAACGAAGAGACCGAGTTGAAAGACGTCTTCTTCGAAAAGTCGACTTTCAGGCTGGCGGAGGAGAACCCATAGTGACCTTTGGCCTCGGCGGAGACGCCGAGTGACTCCATCATCGAGTCGTGCGTCGTCACGATGTGCGCCGACGCCTGCGCCTCCTGCCCGGGCTCCGCGGTCGGCGGGTCAAAGTCGAGCGCGGTGCCAACAGCCAAACCGCTGTCGCTGTTGAAACCCATTCCGATGTCTTCGCCGTTGAAGAGCAGGACCCGAACTTGCGGAATCTTTCTGGCCACGGTCGTTCTCCTCACTCAAGCCGTTGGCGGAACCGTCTTGTTCTCGACCCGTTGTCGGCGAAGCCTGGGTTCTGCAACGCGCTCCCCACAATAGCCTCCGCGGACCCAACTTACAATCGACTGTTCGACCTAAGTAGACCGATCCCAGAATCGGAAGGTGTCTGTCGGATTGCGCGCGTCTCACCGATGCTCAGAGGCAAGCGCAGCCTCTGGCGGAAACCAACGAACGTAGCTGTACGCGAGCGCCTCCCCGATGACATCGCGAACGCCGGCGCTCGACCGCCACCAGTGAACGGTGTCGTACTCCAGGACGGGAACTGCCGTCACGCCCACTTCCACGCGCTCTCCGAGCGCGTGCTGCAACACAAGTCGGGAGCGCCGCGCATGCGGACCCCGGGTGACGAGGTGCACCTTCGCGGGCATCGATCCATGCTGTTCGAACCAGTGACGCAGCGCGATCATGGCGGCATACGTTCGATCCTGGCGCACCGGCGGTGCCGGTACGGCCTGGACTTCTTCCGCCGCCAGACCGAGCTTGAGCAGGACCGCCGCCCCGCGCTCGGCATAGGTTCGATACTCGGCCAGAGGGGCGCCCGCCTCGATGGGGCCGCCGGTGACATAGAGCTTCTCGTAGGAGCCGCGCCCGAATTCCGCGACGGCCTGCTCGAGCACGTGATCCGAAGCCCAGCCCTCGACGACCAGCGCACCGCCGGAAACGGGTTCGGTCATGGCAAGGAAGGAATGGGCCTCGCGTAGCGCGAGCCACGCGAGCGTAGCCAGGATCAGCAGCAACGCGAGCCAGCCGCGCCAAGTCGGGACGAGAACCTGCCGCCGGCGCAGCATGCCCCATAGCCTTGTCCCCTGGTCCATGCGCGGTGGGCCGGGCGAGCTATCGTCTGGGTCGAGGAAAGACATTGGGACTTCCGTTTCTCTTGTTCGCCCGTCTTGTATGATGGGAACGTGACTCACGGCGCCACGGATCCGCAGGCTGGTCCGAGCGCACGGCGCGCAGCAGCCTGAGCGAAACCACCACCCATGGCCCGAATCCAGATCGATCTACCGGAGCAGTTGCCCTTCTCCACGGAGATCACACTTTACTTGAGCCACCTGAACTACACCGGACACCTGGACAACGCGCTGCTGCTCACCGTCGTCTCCGAGGCGCGGGCACGGTACTTCACGTCGCTCGGATATGGGGAGATGGACGTGGAGCAGGTCGGCATCGTTGTGGCCGACGCGGCAGTGCAGTACCGCTCCGAGGCTTTCCACGGCGAGGTGATGATCGTGCACATGGCCGCCGCCGATTTCAGCAAGCACGGCTGCGATCTCCTCTGGCGCATGGACGACAAGGCCTCGAACCGCGAGGTCGCGCGCGGCAAGACCGGCATCGTGTTCTTCGACTACGGCGTGCGCAAGGTGGCGCCGGTGCCCGAGAACTTCCGACGGCGTGCCGTCGGCGGCTGAGACGCGAGCCGCGTCGGACGGACCGCTCGCGATGAGACCTGCCTCGCGGCAAGACCCGATCCATCACTCGCCAACCCCATCACCGCGAGGACCGTGAACGTGAACGACAGCGTCAAGTACCTGCTCGATGAATCCCGCATTCCCCGCCACTGGTACAACATCGTGGCGGACCTTCCGGCACCGCCGCCACCCGTGCTGCACCCCGGCACGCTGCAGCCGCTCGGCCCCGACGATCTGGCACCGCTCTTTCCGGCATCGCTGATCCAGCAGGAGGCATCGACCGAGCGGGAAATCGAGATTCCCGGCCCGGTGCGGGACATCTATCGGCAGTGGCGCGTCACCCCGCTGTATCGGGCGCGCCGCCTGGAGCGGGCGCTGCAGACCCCGGCGCGGATCTACTACAAGTACGAAGGGGTCAGTCCCGCCGGCAGCCACAAGCCCAACACCGCCGTCGCGCAAGCGTTCTACAACCGCGAGGCGGGCGTGAAGCGGATCACGACGGAGACCGGGGCCGGCCAGTGGGGCTCGTCGCTCGCCTTCGCGGGTGCCGTCTTCGGCATCGAAGTGGAGGTCTTCATGGTCAGGATCTCCTATCTGCAGAAGCCCTACCGCCGTGCGCTGATGGAAACATACGGCGCGCGCTGCATCGCGAGCCCCTCGCCGGAGACGGAATACGGGCGCGGCGTGCTCGCCCGGTCGCCGGACAGCAACGGCAGCCTCGGTATCGCCATCTCGGAAGCGGTGGAGGTCGCGGCGAGCCGCGCCGACACCAAGTATGCGCTGGGCTCGGTGCTGAACCACGTGCTGCTGCACCAGACCGTGGTGGGGCTGGAGGCGATGGAGCAGTTCGAGCTTGCGGACGACTACCCCGACGTCATTGTCGGATGCACCGGCGGCGGGTCGAATTTCGCCGGCATCGCTTTCCCCTTCCTGGGCGCCCAATTGCGCGGTGGCCGCAAGGTGCGGATCGTCGCGGTCGAGCCGGCAGCATGCCCCACCCTGACCCGCGGGCGCTACGCTTACGACTTCGGCGACACCGGCCACATGACGCCGCTCACGAAGATGCACACCCTCGGTTCGTCTTTCATGCCGCCCGGCTTCCACGCCGGGGGCCTGCGCTATCACGGCATGGCACCACTCGTGTCGCACGTCGAGCAGCTGGGTCTCATCGAAGCGCGCGCCTACCACCAGTTGCAGTGCTTCGAGGCGGGCGTCCTCTTCGCGAAGCACGAAGGCATCGTGCCGGCGCCCGAGGCGAACCACGCGGTCCGCGGTGCCATCGAGGAAGCGCAACGGTGTCGCGAAGAAGGTGTCAGCCGCGCGATCCTCTTCAACCTCTGCGGCCACGGCCATTTCGACATGCAGGCCTATGCCGACTATTTCGCCGGCAAGCTCACCGATCAGGTCTACGACGAGCGCGAGCTTGCGATGGCGCTTTCCGGCTTGCCGAGCGTGGCGGAGCCGGCGTGACGGATGCGTGCGGGCGGGTCGAAGCGTGTCCGCACAGGAGCTCGTCACCGTGCTGCTGCTGGCTCTGGGCGGATGGACGCTCTGGGCCAGTCTGCGGGCGCGCGAGGCCGCGGTCGACGCCAGCCGGAAGGCCTGCCAGGCGGACGGATACCTGTTCCTCGACGATACCGTGGCAATAGAAACGTTGTCGGCGGTGCGCGATGACGACGGTCACCTGAAGATCCGGCGCGTCTATGGTTTCGAGTACAGCGAGACGGGAAACGACCGGCACCCAGGACGTGCCATCGTGATCGGCAGCCGGGTGGTGGCGATCGAGCTTGCGCCGCGGTCGGCGCCGGAGACACGTATCTGGTACTGAGCCGGTGGGATGTGGGCGTGTCGATCGTGAGATAGTCGAGCTGGAGTGTGGTAGCAGCCGCCGCGATCAAGGAGCGCGAGTCAAAGTGGCGACCGCACGCGCGCTATTCGCTGTTAGAATTCGCGCCCACGGAGAGGTGCCAGAGCGGTTGAATGGGCCGGTCTCGAAAACCGGAATAGGGGCAACTCTATCGTGGGTTCGAATCCCACCCTCTCCGCCAGCAAGTCATAGCCTTAGCCCAAGGAGCAAGTCTCACTGCCTGAAGGCGCGTGACCCCGGCATTTTGCTATGGTTCTGGGTCCCGGCGACCGCGCGCCGGCCTGTTGCGAGCATTGGCGAGAACCATGACCCCCCCTTACACCGGCAAACTTCGCATCGAACAGATCGTCGGCATAGCGCTCGTTGCGCTGCTCACGATCGGCACGCTCTATTTTCTGAGCCCCTTCCTAGCCGGGTTTCTCTATGCGGTCATTCTCGTGGTCTCCACGTGGCGCGTTTTCGAGTGGCTGCGGCAACGCCTGAAGGGCAGTGCCACCGCCGCGGCAGCCATCATGATCCTGTTCTTCGCCGCGCTGCTCCTGGTGCCGATCGTCTTCTTGAGCGTGAAGGTGGTGGACGAGGTGCCGCCCCTGGTCGAGGCCGCCAAGGACATGTTCGCGAACGGCCTGCCGCCCGCTCCCGCCTGGGTCGCACAGCTTCCGTTGTTCGGCGAAACAGCGGCCAATAGGTGGAACGCGCTCGCCCACGACACGCAGGCGCTGGGTGCGACGCTGCGACCCTGGATCGGCAAGGGCGGAGAAGTGCTGCTCGGACTCTTTGCGAACGTCGGGCAAACCATTCTTCAGATCATCGTAAGCCTGCTGGTGGCGTTCTTCCTGTACCGGGACGGCGCCCCGCTCGTCCGCAACCTGACAGCGATCGTCGAACGGGTAGGCGGGACACGCGGCCCGAAGCTGCTCCAGGCCGCGGGCAGCACCATGCGCGCGGTGGTGTACGGCATTCTCGGCGCGGCCATCGTGCAGGGCCTGCTCGCGACCTTCGGACTCTGGCTCACCGGGGTCCAGGGATGGCTTTTCCTCGGTGTGGCCGGTGGGTTCCTGGCGCTGATCCCCCTGGGTCTGATCAATCTGGAATTGCTCGCCGTCGCGGCATGGCTCTTCTACGTGGGGCGGACCGGCTGGGCCGTCTTCCTGCTGCTGTGGACGTTGATCGTCGTGGCGAACGCCGACAGCGTCATTCGACCGGCCATCATCAGCCGGGGCGCGAATCTTCCCATCAGCGTGGTACTGCTCGGCGTGCTGGGTGGGCTCGCCACGGGCGGCATACTCGGGCTTTTCGTCGGCGCGACGGTGGTCGGCGTATTCTTCACGATGATCCGGGATTGGGCCAGCGAGCCGCCCGCCGTCGCCATCCCCGAGCCCACGGACCCCGGCGCGAACGTCTGATCGCGGTCGTTCGGGGAACCTCGGCGCGCTCGGTCGCATCCGAACGCATACGCCCTGCGTATCAGGGGCCAGTACGGCGACCCCGTCACCAGGAACTTCGATGCACGCGACCCTGCCCCGCCTTGCCGCTACCGACTTTCCCCGCCTGCATCGCAGGGCCTTGACCACGCTGCAGGTGAACGTCGGCTATCGCTGCAACCAGCAGTGCGTGCACTGCCACGTCAACGCGGGGCCGAAGCGCAAGGAAGAGATGGGCGCGGAGACGGTGGAACAAGTCATTCGCTACCTAGAAGTCTCGGCTGTGCCGACGCTCGACATCACGGGCGGCGCCCCCGAATTGAATCCTCATTTCCGGCGGCTGGTCTCCGCGGCGCGCGCGCGCGGGGTGCACGTAATGGACCGCTGCAACCTGACCATTACGGAACAGCCCGGGCAGGAAGATCTGATCGAGTTTCTCGCACAAAGCCGCGTCGAGGTGATCGCGTCCCTGCCGTGCTACCTCGAGGAGAACGTCGACCGGCAGCGCGGCAAGCACGTGTTCGAGGCGAGCATCCGCGCGCTCAGGAAACTCAACGCGGCGGGCTACGGTCGGCCGGACAGCGGACTCACGCTCAATCTTGTGTACAACCCGCAGGGACCCGCGCTGCCGCCGCCCCAGGAAGGGCTCGAAGCCGCCTACCGCCGCGAGTTGGGCAACCGCCACGGGATCGTCTTCAACCGCCTCTTCACGCTCGCCAATATGCCGATCCAGCGCTTCGGCAGCACGCTCGTCTCGAAGGGTCAGTTCGAGTCCTACATGCGGCTCCTGAAGAGCGCGCACCGCGACGAGAATCTCGAGTCCGTGATGTGCCGCACGCTTCTGTCCGTGGACTGGCGGGGATACGTGTACGACTGCGACTTCAACCAGATGCTCGGCCTGCCGCTGCGCGTGAACGGTCATGGGCGGCGCCATCTCTCGGATCTCATCGGCCTCGACATGGAAGGCCTGCCGATCGAGGTCGCCGATCACTGCTACGGCTGCACGGCGGGACAGGGCTCGAGCTGCGGCGGCGCGCTCGGCGCCTCTGACTTGCCGACCCGGCCCTGATCGATTGCTGGAGGGCTTCTCATGATTCGTTGCATCCTGCGAGCGCTGGTGCTCGGTGCGTCGCTGCTCACCCTGACTGCCGCCCATGGCGAAGAACCGCCCCTGCAGTTCGGTGTCGGCCTCTTCCAGCCGGACAAGGACAAGAACGACGCGACCTATCGCCCGCTCGCGGAGTATCTCGCCGCCGAGCTTGGGCGAAAGGTGGTGTTGCGCACGGTCGATACCTGGGAAGGGCTCGCGAAGTCGCTCGCCAACGGCGAGACGGATCTCGCGCTGATGGGTCCGTGGGGATACGTGCTCGCGAATCACCAGTCCGGCGCGCAGGCGATCGCGACCAACCTCTACGATGGCAAGCCCGAGTATTACGCGATCATCGTGACCAACCCGAAGACCGGGATCGAACGTCTCGAGGATCTGCGCGGACGCACCTTCGCCTTCGGCGACAAGGGCTCCACCTCGGGATATCTGATCCCGGTCTATCAGTTCCAGAAAATGAGCATCGACCCCGACACCTTCTTCTCGAAGGTCGTCTACACCAAGCACCAGGCGATCGAAACCCAGGTCACGCGGGGCGAACTCGACGCGGGTGCGGACTACAACCGCAACCGCAACGCCATGATCGCCGATGGGTTGATCAAAGCCGAAGACAGCAAGATCATCTGGACCTCGGCGCCGCTGCCGAACGATGCCTTTGCCGTGAGTGCGGAGCTCGCGAAGGATCAGGCGCTGGTGCAGCGTGTCCAGCAGGCCCTGGAAAGGGTGGGCAGCGAATTGAGGGCGCGACCGGATCTGCTGCCAGCGCGCTATACCGGATTCGTGAAGAGCGACGACGCCGCCTACGCCCCGATCAGAGAGGCGGGACTCGCGACCGGCAAACTTGCTCCGGTACGGCGCTAGCGGATGTACCGCGGGTTGGCTGTACGACGTCTGCGATGCTACCTCTTTCTATACATTGCGCTGCTCGCCGGGATCACATGGCAATTCGTGGCGAGCGGCGATTTCAGCTTCGGCCGCCGGCCCTGGCAGAACCTGCAGCGCACCGCCGACGAACTGTCCCGACCGAGCTTCGTCGACATGTGGTTCGGCAACGAGCGGCTCGAGTACCGGACCGCGGACGGTCGCGTGCTGCGGGTGGAGAACCAGAGAACTTCCGAGGTGCGGTTTCTGCGCGGGTTGGCCGCCGCCGTCGCGACGACCTTCACGATTGCAACGCTGGGCTCGTTCCTCGCCGCCGCCCTTGCCCTGCCCTTCGGGCTCGTCAGCGCGAGGAACATGCAGCTGCCCCACCCCTTGGCGTCAACCGCCCGATTCCTGCTCGATGTGTCGCGGGCGATTCACACCCTCGTCTTCGGGCTGATCATCGTCGGCATCATCGGACTCGGCCCGATGGCCGGGGTCCTCGCGATCGCGGCGCACTCGTTCGGCAGCTACGGCAAGCTGTACGCGGAAACGATCGAGTCCGTCGATGCCCGCATGATCGAGTCCGGTGTCGCGCTCGGGCTGTCGCCGCTGCAGACCCTGGTCCACGGGCTGCGCATCACCCTCTTGCCGCGCTGGCTGTCGGTGCACCTCTACATCTGGGAGTTCAACGTGCGGGACTCGACCGTGCTCGGCCTGATCGGCGCTGGTGGCCTCGGGCTCCTGGTGTCCGAAGCCGTGTCGCTGTTTCAATGGGGACGGCTCGCGACGATACTGATCGCGATTGTCTTGTTGGTCGTCGCCTTCGACGCCGTGAGCCGGAAGGTGCGTCACGACGTCCTCGATCCGCCCGCGCGGTGAAGTCCCGCGCCGAGGTCGAAGCAGGGCACGGTGCGCGGGGCTGGAGGAACGGACAATGAACCGAAGTCGTCTGGTCGTGCTGATCACGCTCGCCGTCGCGATCGTCGCCTTCTTCGCCTTCGATCTCGGACGCTTCTTCACCCTGGACTACTTCAAGTCGCAGCAGGCGACGATCATGGAATACGTTCACGCCGCGCCGCTGCGGGCAGCCGCGATCTTCTTCGCGGTCTATGTCGGGGTCACCGGCCTCTCGCTGCCGGGCGCCGCCATTCTCACGCTGGTGGCGGGCGCCATCTTCGGGCTGCTGTGGGGCACGGTGATCGTTTCCTTCGCGTCGTCGATCGGGGCAACCCTCGCGTTTCTCGCCAGCCGCTTCCTGTTGCGCGACGCGATCCAGAAGAAGTTCGGCGACAAGCTCGCGGCGATCAACCGCGGTGTCGAGCGCGAAGGCGGCTTCTACCTCTTCACGCTGCGCCTGGTGCCGGCGTTTCCGTTCTTCGTCATCAATCTCGTGATGGGCCTCACCCCGATCAAGAGCCGCACGTTCTACTGGGTGAGCCAGGCCGGCATGCTGCTCGGCACGCTGGCATACGTGAACGCCGGCACCCAGCTCGGAAAGATCGATTCGCTCAAGGGTATCCTGTCGCCGGGTCTGCTGCTCTCGTTCGTCCTGCTCGGCGTCTTCCCCCTGATCGCGAAGAAGATCGTGGGCACCATCAAAGCTCGCAAGGTGTATGCGAAATGGCAGCGCCCCACCCGCTTCGACCGCAATCTGGTCGTGATCGGTGCCGGGTCCGCGGGCCTCGTGTCCGCCTACATCGGCGCGGCGGTGAAGGCGAAGGTGACGCTCGTCGAGCGCCATCGCATGGGCGGCGATTGCCTCAACACCGGCTGCGTTCCGTCGAAGGCGCTGATCCGCTCCGCCAGGTTTCTCTCGCACGTCAAGCGCTGCCGCGAGTTCGGCATCGCGTCGGCCTCCGCCGAGTTCGACTTCGCGCAGATCATGGAGCGGGTGCAGCGCGTGGTCGAGCAGGTCGAGCCGCACGATTCGGTCGCGCGCTACACGAACCTGGGCGTCGAGTGCGTGGCCGGCGAGGCAAAGCTCACCTCGCCGTGGACGGTCGAGGTACAACTGCAAAACGGGCAGACGCGCACGCTCGCGACCAAGTCGATCGTGATCGCCGCAGGCGCGCGCCCGTTCGTGCCGCCGATCCCGGGCATCGAGGCGGTCGGCTGCCTCACATCGGACACGGTATGGAACCTCCGCCAGCTACCGCCGCGGCTCGTGGTGCTGGGCGGCGGCCCGATCGGCTGCGAGCTCGCTCAGTGCTTCGCGCGCCTGGGCTCGAAGGTGACGCAGGTCGAGATGCTGTCCCGCCTCATGATCCGGGAGGACCCCGAGATCTCCGAGATGGTGACGAAGCGCTTCCGCGCCGAGGGCATCGACGTGCTGATCGGCCACAAGGCGAAAGCGTTCGCGATCGAGAACGGCGAGAAGATCCTGCTCGCGCAGACCGATGGGCGAGAGGTCCGTATCCCCTTCGATACGCTGTTGTGCGCAGTCGGGCGCGTTGCGAACACCGAGGGCTACGGACTCGAAGCACTCGGCATTCCGGTCACGAAGCAGCGCACGGTCGAGGTGAACGAGTACATGCAAACCGTCTACCCCAACATCTACGCGTGCGGCGATGTCGCGGGTCCGTATCAGTTCACCCACACGGCAGCCCACACCGCCTGGTATGCGTCCGTCAACGCGCTCTTCGGCGCGTTCAGGAAGTACAAGGCGGACTTCTCCGTGATTCCGTGGGCGACCTTCACCGAGCCCGAGGTGGCGCGCGTCGGCCTGAACGAGACCGAGGCGAACGAGAAGAACATCCCCTACGAGGTGACCACCTACGGCATCGACGAGCTCGATCGCGCAATCGCCGATAGCGAGGCCGAGGGGGTCGTCAAAGTGCTGACTGCTCCCGGAAGCGATCGCATCCTGGGCGTGACCATCGCGGGCGAGCATGCGGGCGATCTCATCATCGAATACATCACCGCGATGAAGCACGGTATCGGGCTGAACAAGATCCTCGGCACGATCCACATCTATCCGACGATGGTGGAGGCGAACAAGTACGCGGCCGGCGCCTGGAAGCGCAAGCAGGTGACCGCCGGACAGCTCGCGTTCCTCGACGCGTTCCACGCCTGGGGCCGCCACGAGCGCGGGGTCGGCGGCCTCCTGGCGCGGCTGCCTGCGCTCGTTTCAGACAGGCGCCGCGCGTTCCCCGCCGAAGCGCATTGACGAACGGATTCATCGAGCGATGCGCCACCTCTTCGCCCTGCTCGCACTCCTCCTGCTCCCACCGCACGTCGCCGCTGCGTTCGACCACCGTCACGCCGCCTGGAACGAGCTTCTCGCGAAGAACGTCGTATGGATCGATGCGGGTCACGCATCCGAGGTGCGCTATGCTCGCTTCGAGGGTGAGCGCGCGCAACTCCGGGCTTATCTGGGTTCGCTGTCTGCGGTGACGCGACGCGAGTTCGACGGCTGGAGCAAGGCCGAGCAACTCGCTTTTCTGATCAATGCGTACAACGCGTTCACGATCGAGAAGATCCTCACGCGCTATCCGAAGCTCGGATCGATTCGCGATTTCGGGATCTTTGTCGGCAACCCCTGGAAGGACAAATTCTTCACGCTGCTCGGCACGCCGATGAGCCTCGACGGCATCGAGCACGACACCATTCGCAAACCCGGCCTCTACGACGAGCCGCGCATCCACTTCGCGGTGAACTGCGCCTCCATCGGCTGCCCGGCGTTGCGCAACGAGGCTTATGTGGCCGACCGGCTCGACGCGCAGCTCGAGGACCAGACGCAGCGCTTCCTGTCCGACCGCAGCCGCAATCGATATGTGCCGGCGTCGGGCTCGCTGGAGGTCTCGAAGATCTTCGACTGGTACGGTGCCGACTTCAAGCGCGGGAAAGGCGGCCTCGCGGGTTTCTTCGCCCGCCATGCCGCCGCGATGACCGACGCGCCCGATGCGCAGCAGGCCATCCGCGACGGCAGGGTGAAGATTGCCTTCCTCGACTACGACTGGTCGCTGAACGACGTTAGAAAATGACGCGGACGGACAGATATTCCGACGACGCGAGGCGCGAGGGCAATGCACGGCTGTCCATCGTCGTGCCGGTGCTGAACGAAGCGGCCACCCTGGCCGAGAGCCTCGCACACCTGCAACCGCTGAGGGTGCGCGGCGCCGAGGTCATCGTCGTCGACGGCGGCAGTCACGACGGCTGCCTTGATGCGGCCCGCCCCTTCGCCGATACGGTGCTCGCGAGTCCGCGCGGACGTGCCTTGCAGATGAACGCAGGCGCTCGCGCCGCAACCGGTGCGGTGCTGTTGTTTCTCCACGCCGACACGCGCCTGCCGCCCGACGCCGACCTCACGATCCGTGCGGCGCTCGCGCACAGCGCCCGGGTCTGGGGTCGATTCGATATCCGCCTCTCGGGCGAGCGGCCGCTGCTGCGCGTCGTGGAGTTCTTCATGAACCTCCGCTCGCGACTGACCGGAATCGCGACCGGCGATCAGGCCATCTTCGTCACGCGCGCGGCCTTCGACAGGGCAGGCGGGTTTCCGGCGCTCGCGCTGATGGAAGACGTCGCGCTCTCGGCGCGATTGAAGCACGCGAGCCGACCGCTGTGCCTGCGCGTGCGCGTCGTGGCATCGAGCCGGAAATGGCAGCGCGAAGGCGCTCTGCGCACCATCTGGCTCATGTGGCGTCTGCGGCTGGCCTTCTTCCTCGGAGCGGACCCGTCGGATCTCGCGCGTCGCTACTACCGCCGCGACCACCGGCAGTCGCCGTGATTCCCGGTCGCTCCTGCCCGCTGCACTACCGCTACTCGCCCGCGCTCTTCCGGCAAGTGCCGACTGAGCACGCCGTCACCGTGTATGCGATCGGCGGACTCTACGGCAACCCGGAGGCGCTGACCGCGGTGCTCGAGCTGCAACGCGAGGAGGAACGCAGTGGGTCGCCCGTCACACTCGTCTTCAACGGCGATTTCAACTGGTTCAACGTCGACGCAGAGAGCTTCGAAGCGGTGAACGAGACCGTGCTCCAACACAGCGCGACGCTTGGCAACGTCGAGGCAGAGCTGGGCGCCAACAGCGGGGCGGGTTGCGGCTGCGCATATCCCGTCTGGGTAGACGACGCCACGGTGCACCGCTCGAACCAGATCATGGCGCGTCTGCTCGAGACGGCAGTCCGCTTTCCGGATCTCACCGCCCGGCTGGCGCTGCTGCCGAAGGTGCGGACCTTCGAGATGGGCGGGGTGCGGGTCGGCATCCTGCACGGCGACCCCGAGTCTCTCGCGGGCTGGGGCTTCGCGCGCGAAGCCCTGGCGCACGAAGGGACCGGCTGCGCCCCGGCCGTGACCACTTCCGAGAGCGTGGTGGCGCAATGGTTCAGCGAAGCGAACGTGCGAGTGTATCTTTCCAGCCACACCTGCCTGCCGGTAATGAAGGTGCTCACGGTGCACGATCGAAGCTGCATCGTGGCCAACAACGGAGCAGCCGGAATGCCCAATTTCCGGGGCAGTCGCTGGGGATTGATCACGCGCGTGTCGACGTCACCGGCAGCGCCAGGGCGGGCGCTGTATGGCTATCAGGTGGGCCCGCTCCATGTCGACGCCCTGCCATTGCATTACAATCATGCGCAATGGTTGAAACGCTTCCTTGCCAATTGGCCGCTCGGTTCACCCGCTCATCGGGGTTACCATGACCGCATCGACACTGGAACGGAGCTTGCACCCGAGCCGGCAAAGATGCTCCCTGCCTGCCGGACCCCAACGCACCGACCATGACTGAGACCGCAATCGCCATCCTTGCCAAGGCCCCCGTTCCTGGCACGGTTCGCACCCCCCTGATCCCGCTCGTGGGTGCAGACGGTGCCGCCACCCTGTACGAGCGCTGCACCGATCACGCCATCACCACCGCCGTCGAGGCCAACATAGGCCCGGTCGAACTCTGGTGCCGACCGTCGATGCTGAATCCGTTTTTCGCGGAGATGGCGCGCGCGCATCCCATCACCCTGCGCGTGCAAGGCAGTGGCGACCTGGGCATGCGGCTCTTCCGCACGTTCGAGGCACTGCTAACGGCGCATCCGTTCGCGATCGTGATGGGTTCGAACTGTCCGGCGCTGCTGCCCGTGCATCTGCGCATGGTGGCCGAAGCGCTGGACGATGGTTACGATGCCGCCTTCGTACCGATGGACGACGGCCGCTGTGCCGCTGGCGGCATGCGCAAAGCAGCGGAAGAAGTGTTCAAGGATCTGTCATGGACGACGGGTACCGTGATGGATGCGCTGAAGTCCCGTCTGCGCGAAGTGAGGTGGCGTTGGCTCGAACTTCCTACGCTCTGGGATCTGGATACTCAGGCCGGTTTTGCCCGCTTGGCGAGCGATCCTCTGTTACGGCACCTGGCCGAGGATCTGGTCCCCGTTGTACCCTCCCGCGCCGCTCGCTGACCGGTGCGACCGACCAGACCGTCGCGATCTGCGGCAGGCGGCTCCTGTCCTTGATCCGTCTTTGAGAGTAAGCTCCAAGTGCCTGCTTTGAGCAACGAATGACCACCGAATCCCAGACCCCCATAGCCATCTTCGCCAAAGTTCCGCGACCCGGGACGGTCAAGACACGTCTCATCCCGGAGCTTGGTGCGGAGAAGGCGACACGCCTCTACGAACGCTGCACCAGCCACACGGTGAAGACCGCACTCGATGCAAACGTCGGCCCGGTCGAGCTCTGGTGTACGCCCACGATCCTGCACCCGTTTTTCGACGGCATCGGTCGCAGCCTTCATCCGGTGCTGCGCACGCAGGGCAACGGCAACCTGGGCGTGCGCATGTGGCGAACCCTGGAGGCTTTGCTGGTCGGGCACTCCCGCGCGCTCTTGATCGGCTCGGACTGCCCTTCGCTCACCGCCGAGGACATCCGCAATGCGGCGCAGGCCCTCGCAACGGGCAACGACGCCGTGTACGTCCCGACCGAAGACGGCGGCTACGCTCTGGTCGGTCTGCGTGTCGTGGAGCCTGCCCTCTTCGAGGAAATCCCCTGGAGCACCGACGCGGTGATGGAAACGACCCGGGAACGCATGCGCGATCTCGACTGGACGTGGAAGGAGCTCCCGGTGCGTTGGGACGTCGATCGGCCCGAGGATTTCCGGCGGCTCGCAGCCGACCCGATTCTGGGGCATCTCTGCGATCGCATCTCGCGACCGACCTCCGGGCCGAGGCTGCGCGCCGTCTCTTAGGACCGAATGGAGCGCGCGGCGGCAGCAACCCTCGCTCTCCTCGCCTTCGCACTTGCCCCACCATCCGCGCCAGCGGACTCGTTGCAGGTGGGCGCCTTCTCGGCGGAAGCACCCGGCGCACCGCTCCCGATCCCCTGGAAACCGCTCCTCTTCAGGAACATCTCGCGCCACACCGTCTACGAGTTCGTAAGCTCGGACGGCCTCACCGTGCTCGAGGCGCGCGCGGATAACTCTGCCTCCGGGATCGCACGCGCGCTGGACATCGATCCCAGGAAGTATCCGATCCTGCGCTGGCGCTGGAAGGTCGCGAATCTGATCGAGAAGTCCGATCCGACCCGCAAGTCCGGGGACGACTACCCGGCGCGGCTCTATATCACTTTCCGCCAGGATCCTGCCCACAGCGGCGCAATCGAGCGCGCCTGGTCGGCGCTCGGTCGCACCCTCTACGGCGTCGAGCCGCCGTTCACGGGGATCAGCTATATCTGGGAGCGTGCGCTGCCGAAGGGCACTGTCGTAGCCAACGCGTACACCGATCGGGTACGCATGATCGTGCTCGAATCGGGACCGCATCTGGTCGGCCGGTGGGTGGCCGAGGAACGCAACGTGTACGAAGATTACCGGCAAGCGTTTGCCACCGAGCCGCCGATGATCTCCGGCCTTGCCATCATGACGGACACGGACAACACGGCAGCCTCCGCCACCGCATGGTATGGAGACATCACCTTTCACCGCGGCGAGCGTTAAGCCGCGCCGCGCCCACCGGAACGCGCCGTGAAGCGGGTCCTGCTGGTCGGTGGCGGCCATGCGCACGTGTTCGTCATGCGCGCCTTCGGCCAGCAGCCACCACCCGACGCGCGCGTCACCGTCTTGAGCCGCTCGCGCTTCACACCCTACTCCGGAATGCTGCCCGGGCTGCTCGCGGGCCTCTGCACCTTCGAGGAGAGCCACATCGACCTCGCGTGGCTGGCGAACGCGGCGGGCTGCGAATTCATCGTGGCCGAGGCGACACGGATCGACCCCGTGACACGCCGAGTGGGGTGCGCAGACGGCAGCACGCTCGACTACCATCTGCTATCCGTGGATACGGGCTCGACGCCGGCGGCAGATCACGTGCCCGGTGCGCGTGAGCATGCGCTCCCGGTGAAACCGGTCGATGGCTTCGTGGCCGGGTGGCGCAGGCTGGAGGCACGCATCGCCGCGGGCGAGCGCCTGCGCATCGCCGTCGTAGGCGGTGGCGCCGGCAGCGTGGAGCTTCTGCTGTCCTTGCAGCACAGGATACGCACGGCGGTGGGGGGTCAGACGCGCTTCCTGCTCGTCACGGACCAAGCCGATCTCCTCATGACCCACAACCGCAGGGTGCGAGCCATCTTCCGCGACGTCCTCGCGGCGCGGCAGGTCGAGATATTTTTCGGCCACGAAGTCCTGCGCGTCGAGCCGCATGCCCTGCACTGCGCCGCGAGTGTGCGCATCGAAGTCGATGCCACGATCTGGGTCACGACCGCCGCGGCGCCGCGCTGGATTGCGGAAGCCGGGCTCGCCACCGACCCCCGCGGATTCATCGCCGTCAACGATCGCCTGCAGTCGATTTCACACCCGGACGTGTTCGCCGCCGGCGACGTCGCGAGCATGGCCGATCACACGCGGCCGAAATCGGGAGTTTTCGCGGTCCGGCAGGGCCCACCCCTCGCCCGCAACCTGCGGCGCGCTCTGGTGGGCGAGGCACTCTCCGACTTCACGCCGCAGCGCACTGCCCTGGCGCTCATCGGGACGGGGGATCGCTGTGCCGTGGCGTCCTGGGGTCCGTTTGCCGCGAAGGGAAACTGGGTCTGGCGGTGGAAGCGTTACATCGACCGCCGGTGGATGCGGAACTACCTGCCCACTAGCCCGGCTCGCCTCACTTGAGCGGATAAGGCGTCATCACGAAGTCCCGTCCCTGCGCGTGGCATTCGACACAGGCGGCAACACCGCGGTCGGCGGCCAGCGTCCGGTTGCCGTCCTTGACCGAAAGCACCTCGTACCAGTACCAGCCCTGACCGCCCGCGCTTTCGGCCTGGGTCTTGATGGCAACGGCCCAGCCGTGGAGCGCGCCACTCTTGCCGTAGAGCTCGAGCACGGCGGCCGCACCCGCCGGGTGCGCCTGGCCGCCGCCTTTCAGCGAAGCTTCGAGCGCAGGATTGAGATTGGCCCGGACGCCGCCCGGATGCGCGCCGGCTGCGGGGTGCGGGACGATCTCGCGCGCCCAGTCCTTGTAGCTACCCGTCTTGAGCCACTCGAACAGCTCCTTGGAAGACGCGGGCGGTGCAGCGGTCTCGGCCCGAAGCGCCGGCAACGCGCTGACGAGAACTGCGCCGAGCACGGCCGCCGCGATAGCGTTCGTTCGCCGTTCGGGTCTGTTTCGCTCCACCATCGCTCGCCTCCCATCAACCCCGGATGACCTCGAGCCCGCCCATGTAGGGTCGCAGCACCGAAGGAACCGTGACGCTGCCATCCGCGTTCTGATAATTCTCCAGCACCGCCACCAGTGTTCTCCCGACGGCGAGCCCCGAGCCGTTCAGCGTGTGCACGAGCTCCGGCTTGCCCTTTTCGTTGCGAAAGCGCGCCTGCATACGCCGCGCCTGGAATGCCTCGAAGTTCGAGCACGACGAAATCTCGCGGTATGCGTTCTGCCCGGGCAGCCAGACCTCGATGTCGTAGGTCTTGGCGGACGAGAACCCCATGTCGCCGGTGCACAGCACCACGGTGCGATATGGCAG
Source organism: Burkholderiales bacterium (assembly GCA_016791285.1). Next base: position 6,067 of record JAEUMX010000132.1, on the reverse strand, counting down.
CTCGAGCCGCTGCAGGATCGTCTCCGCGTGACCGGTCAGCTCTTCGAGCTGATCATAGGACTGCGCAGGGTGGCTCACCTGTACCAGCTCCACCTTGTCGAACTGATGCTGGCGGATCATGCCGCGCGTGTCCTTGCCGTAGGAGCCCGCCTCGCTGCGGAAGCAGGGCGTGTGGCAGACGAATCGAAGCGGGAGCTCGCCCTGCGGGACGATCTCGTCGCGAACGATGTTGGTGACCGGCACTTCCGCGGTCGGAATGAGATAGAACTCGCCGAGATCCCCGCGCGGTACCGCGAAGAGATCCTCCTTGAACTTCGGCAACTGTCCCGTGCCGCGCATGCTGTCGGCGTTGACGAGGTACGGCGCATAGATCTCGGTATAGCCGTGCTCGGTCGTATGCACGTCGAGCATGAATTGCGTGATCGCACGGTGCAGCCGCGCGATCGCCCCTTTCATCACGACGAAGCGCGCGCCGCTGATCTTGACTGCGGTCTCGAAATCGAGCCCCCCGAGCGCCGCGCCGAGATCGACGTGGTCCTTCGGCTCGAAGTCGAGGGCGCGGGGCGTGCCGACTCTGCGCACCTCGACGTTCTGTTCGGCGGATGCTCCCAGCGGCACGGTCTCGTGCGCCACGTTTGGGGTCGTGAGGAGCTGCGCCTCCAGGCGCGCCTGCACGGCTTCCAGCTGGCGTCCGAGCCCGGCGACCCGATCGCCCAGCGCAGCGCCTTCCGCGATGAGCGCGGCAGCGTCTTCCCCCTTCGCCTTCGCCTGCCCCACCTGCTTGGCGAGGCTGTTGCGCTGGGCCTGGAGATCCTCGGTCTCCTTCTGGATCAGCTTGCGCTGTGCCTCCGTGGCCAGGTAGACCTCCTGGTCGAACAGATGACCCCTGGCGGCCAGGCGGTTGACGACGGTTTCGAGGCTGGTACGGAGCAGTTGAGGATCGAGCATCGGAGATCGCGATCGCAGGGTGGGCCGTGAATGAACGCGGAAGTTTACCCGCTGGCGGGCGAGGCGCAACCGCGGTGTGCGGTCGGCGGTCCCGCTACAAGTCGGGTGGTGCTGAAGATATAATTCCGGCTGGTAAGGAAATCAGCAACGAGCAGCCTTTCCGCGCCGGAGGGACGCTCAGGGTCTCTCCCACAAGAAAAGGAATGCCGCGGTCGTCCAGCCGCGGCATTCTGCCATCTGGCACGGACTCACGCCTTCTTGTCGTCCTTCTCGGCCTCCGCGTCGAGCGCCTTGAGGTGCGTGAGCTTGTCCCTGATCTTCGCTTCGAGCCCGCGGGCGGTCGGCACGTAGAACGTCGGCACTGCCATGCCCTCGGGGAAGTAGCGTTCACCGGCCGCGTAGGCTTCCGGTTCGTCGTGGGCGTAGCGGTACGCACGGCCGTATCCCAGCTCCTTCATGAGCCTGGTCGGCGCGTTGCGCAGATGTTCCGGGACCGGGCGCGACGGCTCTCCCCGAATCAGCGCCCGCGCCTCGTTGTAGGCCAGGTAGGCGGCGTTGCTCTTGGGCGCGCAGGCGAGATAGATCGCGGCTTGCGCGAGCGCCAGTTCGCCCTCCGGACTGCCGAGGCGTTCGTAGGTCTCGCAGGCGTCGAGCGCGAGGCGCAGCGCGCGCGGGTCGGCGAGCCCGATGTCCTCGCTCGCCATCCGCACCAGCCGCCGCCCCAGGTAGAGCGGATCGGCACCGCCGTCGAGCATGCGGCACAGCCAGTAGAGCGCCGCGTCGGGCGAGGAGCCGCGCACCGATTTGTGCAGTGCGGAGATCTGGTCGTAGAAGGCGTCGCCGCCCTTGTCGAACCGTCGCAGGCTCTGGGTCAGGGTCTCCGCGACGAAGGCATCGTCGATCGTCGACGTGCCCCGCACCGTTGCAGCAGTCCGAAGCTGCTCCAGCAGGTTCAGCAGCCTGCGGCCGTCGCCGTCCGCATAGTCGACGATGATCCGCCGCGCCGCATCCGAGAACGCAAGATCCGGCAGTGCCTGCCCCCGTGCACGATCGAAGAGCACGCCCAGCTCCGTCTCGGTGAGCGAGCCGAGCACGTAGACGGTGGCGCGCGATTGCAGCGCGCCGATCACCTCGAACGAGGGATTCTCGGTGGTCGCCCCGATGAAGGTGATGAGCCCCTCCTCCACGTAAGGTAGAAAGGCATCCTGCTGCGCCTTGTTGAACCGGTGCACCTCGTCGACGAAGAGGATCGTCGGCCGTCCCGACTGCGCCAGCACCGCCCGCGCCCGTGCGACCGCGTCGCGGATCTCCTTCACGCCCGACAGCACGGCGGAGATGGTGATGAACTCGGCGTTGCAGGCGCGCGCGAGCAGGCGCGCGAGCGTTGTCTTGCCGACCCCGGGCGGTCCCCAGAGGATCATCGAGTGCAGCTTGCCGGATTCGATCGCGAGCCGCAGCGGCTTGCCCGGCCCGAGCAGGTGCGACTGGCCGACCACGTCCTCCAGACGCTGCGGCCGCAGCCGGTCGGCGAGCGGCGCGTCGGGTGCGGCGTGGGCGAACAGGTCGGACATGAGGCGGGAGGCGGGAGGCGGGAGGCGGGAGGCGGGAGGCGGGAGGCGGGAGGCGGGGATTGGATGGGTATCGCGTCGACCGGTTCACATCTTCAACCTTCACACCCTTCCCTCCTCCCCCCTCCCGTCACTCCCCGATCACATCCGCGCCCTGCGGCGGCGTGAAGGTGAAGAGCTCCGGCGACAGCGCCGGATTGCGCTTGAGATCGGTGAAGCGGATGACGGTGAGCTGACCGAACTGATCCTTGAGCTCCATCGTGTCGAGGTCAGCGCCCCGGAATCCCATGCGGATGCGCTCGAACGTGGTCTCGCTGTTCTTCGGCGTCGCCTCCAGCCACTCCAGGCCGTCCTTCGCGGCAGCGTTCTGGAGATCGAAGTTCTTCTCGATGGCGTTGTCGCCGGCAAGCAGCGCCGCCGGGCTCGCGCCGAGCGCGTCGTCGAGCTTGCGCGCCGTGACCTGATTCAGGTCCTTGTCGAAGATCCAGAGCTTGGTGCCGTCGCCGACGATGAGCTGCTGGTACGGAGTCTCGTACGTCCAGCGGAACTTACCGGGCCGCGAGAACTGCAGACTGCCGCTTGCCTGCTGGATCTTCCTGCCGCCGCGATCGACCACGGTCTGGGTGAAGTCCGCGCTCGCCGAGCGGGTCTGCTCGACGAAGGTCTTGAGCCGGTCGGTGCTCGCGGCGCTGGCCCACACGGCGCTCGCGAGCAGCACGGCGCCGAATGCGGCGCGGATCGAAAGTCGAGTCATGTCAGAACTGTCGGACGCGGTCGAGAGAGAATACCTGCCCGCCGCTGATCTGGATCACCGTGGTGAAAGGATCCGAGCGCGTCGGGTAGTAGTACCAGGTCTTGCCGAGATAACCCGACGAGAGAAACTGGTTCGACTGGTAATCGGGCGGCCCCGCTCGCAGCAGCACTTCGCCCTCCGGCATGCCCGTCTCCAATCTGCGGAAAGTGTCGAAGCTCATGCCGCGGGTGCGGGGATTGGCTGCGCTCTGGATCGCAGCGCTCTGCTCGTTCGCGAGCCGTTGCGCCTCGTCCTGCAGTCGCTCCGCGCGCAGGCGGTCGTACTGGCAACGAATGGTGTGGCATTCCTTCACGTCGCCGGTTTCGCGCACCCAGCCACTCGGCGTGGCATCGACGGCCTGGGACGGCCGGCCGCCGGGCGGCTTCTCGCCATAGTGCGTGACGCCCCTGTCGTCCACCCACTTGTAGACCTGCTGCGCTGGCGCGGCGCTCGCCAAGGCAAGGCCGCAGACGAGGAGGAAACCGGCGAGAAGGTGCTGCATCATGGCGAAGTCTGGAAAGGTCCGCAATCTGCGACTTCGACCGCGGCAGCGCGCAGCGATTCCCGTTCACCGGCTGTCCGACGCCGGCGCCAGTACCTCGCGATTGCCGCTCGCGCCCATCGGCGACACCATCCCCGAGCGTTCCATCTGCTCGATCAGGCGCGCCGCCCGGTTGTAGCCGATGCGCAGATGCCGCTGCACCAGCGAGATCGACGGCCGCCGCGTCTTGAGCACGATCGCGACCGCCTGATCGTAGAGCGGATCCGCTTCGGCGTCGGCCGCCTCGCCCTCGCCTTCGCCCTCGCCTTCCGCATCCGGGCTGTCGAGCACGCCATCGACGTACTGCGGCTCGCCCGCCTGCCTGAGATGGTCCACCACCCGGTGCACTTCCTGGTCGGCGACGAACGCGCCGTGCACCCGCTGCGGAATCCCCGTCCCGGGCGGCAGGTAGAGCATGTCGCCCTGCCCCAGCAGCGTCTCCGCACCCATCTGGTCGAGGATGGTGCGCGAATCGACCTTGGCGGAAACCTGGAATGCGACCCGCGACGGAATGTTCGCCTTGATCAGCCCCGTGATGACATCCACCGACGGGCGCTGCGTCGCCAGCACGAGATGGATGCCCGCCGCCCGCGCTTTCTGGGCGAGCCGTGCGATCAGCTCCTCCACTTTCTTCCCCACCACCATCATGAGATCCGCGAGCTCGTCGATCACCACCACGATGACCGGCATCTCGGCGAGCGGCTCGGGATCTTCCGGCGTGATCGTGAAGGGATTCGTGAGCGGCTTCTTGTGCTTCTCGGCTTCGCGGATCTTCTGGTTGTAGCCACCCAAGTTGCGCACACCGAGCACCGACATGAGCTTGTAACGCCGCTCCATCTCCGCCACGCACCACGAGAGCGCGTTCGCGGCCTGCTTCATGTCCGTGACCACCGGCGCCAGAAGTTGCGGAATACCCTCGTACACCGAGAGTTCGAGCATCTTGGGATCGACCAGGATCAGCCGCACCCGCGCCGGCGGCGCCTTGTACAGCAGCGACAGGATCATGGCGTTGATTGCGACCGACTTGCCGGATCCGGTGGTGCCGGCCACCAGCACGTGCGGCATCCGGCCGAGGTCCGCCACCACCGGCTTGCCGGAGATGTCCTTGCCGAGCGCGATCGTGAGCGGCGACGGCGCGTCCGCGTACACCTCCGAGCTCAGGATCTCCGAGAGGCGCACGATCTGCCGCTTCGGGTTCGGGATCTCGAGACCCATGCAGCTCTTGCCGGGGATCGTCTCGACCACGCGGATGCTCACCACCGACAGCGCGCGCGCCAGGTCCTTCACCAGGTTCACGATCTGGCTGCCCTTCACGCCGACCGCGGGCTCGATCTCGTAGCGCGTGATCACCGGACCGGGATACGCCGCCTGCACGTGCACCTCGACGCCGAAGTCGAGCAGCTTCTTCTCGATCAGCCGCGAGGTGAACTCCAGCGTCTCGGGCGACAACAGCTCGATTTCCTTCGCCGCCTGATCGAGCAGCGCGAGCGGCGGCAGCGGCGAATCCGGCAGGTCCTCGAAGAGCGGCACCTGTTTCTCGCGCTCCACGCGCTCCGAGCGTGGAATGTCCAGCACCGGCGGCTCGATGCGCAGCGGCTGGTGCTCCTCGACGATCTTCTTCACCACCTCGACCACTTCCTCGCGCTTCACCACCGCCACCGTGCCAGCGCGGCGATCCTGCCATGCGCGGTAGGTGGCTGCGATCCAGGCGCATGCGTCCTCGGTCCAGCCGCCGAGGCGCTCCATGAAGCGGACCCACGACAGACCGGTGAAGAGCGAGAACCCGATTCCCACGAGCGTGAGGAGCAGCAGCGTCGATCCGACGAAGCCGAAGCCCTTGACGAAGAGATCGCCCAGCAGCGTCCCGATCATGCCGCCAGGCGCGAGCGGCAGCGGCGTCGTGAGGCTGTACAGGCGCAGGTGCTCGATCGCCGCGCTCGCGCACACGAGCATCGCGAAACCGACGCCCGCCACCGCCACGGAACGGCGGTCGATGAACGACGCGGATTCGAGCCGGCCGTAGCCCCAGCGCACCGCGTTCAGCAGGAACAGCACGAACCAGTAGGCCGAAATGCCGAAGAGATAAAGCAGGATGTCGGAGAGCCACGCGCCGAGGCGCCCCCCCGCGTTGTGCACCACGTCCGACGACGCGCTCACCGACCAGGCCGGATCGCCCTTGTGGTACGTGAAGAGGACGAGGAGGAGGTAGGCGGAAGC
>JAEUMX010000046.1 GCA_016791285.1 Burkholderiales bacterium | reverse complement strand
CGAGATGACGATGTGCGCCGGGGCGAACCGCGCGATCTCGTCGAGCCCGATCTCGTCGTTGCGGTAGACGCGCACGTCCTGGTGCAGCTCGCCGAAATACTGCACGAGGTTGTAGGTGAACGAATCGTAGTTGTCGATCATCAGCAGCATGGTCGATCGCTCCGCGCTTCAATCGAGCCGGCTGTCGAGGCCGGACTGCGCCATCTCGGCCGCGCGCTGCACGGCGCGGGCCTTGTTCTGGGTCTCGGTCCACTCGGAGAGCGGCACCGAGTCCGCGACGATCCCCGCGCCGGCCTGGACGAAGAGCGTCCCGTCGCGGATGACGGCGGTGCGTATCGCGATCGCGAGATCCATGTTGCCGTCGAAGCCGAGATACCCGACCGCGCCGGCGTAGATGCCGCGCCGGGTGGGCTCGAGCTCGTCGATGATCTCCATCGCCCGCACCTTCGGCGCGCCGCTCACGGTGCCGGCGGGAAAGGTCGCGCGCAGCACCGCGATCGCGTCGAGCCCCGGCTTGAGCTGGCCCTCGACGTTGGACACGATGTGCATCACGTGCGAGTAGCGCTCCACCACCATGTTCTCCGTCACGCGCACCGTGCCCACGCTCGCCACCCGACCCACGTCGTTGCGGCCCAAGTCCATCAGCATGAGGTGCTCGGCCCGCTCCTTCGGGTCGGCCAGCAGATCGGCCTCGAGCGCGAGATCCTCCTCCCGCGTCTTGCCGCGCGGGCGGGTGCCGGCGATGGGGCGCAGCGTGACCACACCGTCTTCCAGGCGCACGAGGATCTCGGGCGAGGCCCCGACCACGTGGAAGCCGCCGCAGTCGAAGTAGAACATGTACGGCGATGGATTCAACGCGCGCAGCGCTCGATAGAGCGCGAGCGGCGAGGCGGAAAAAGGCATGCTCATGCGCTGGGACAGCACCACCTGCATGATGTCGCCGTCGAAGATGTAGCGCTTCGCCCGCTCCACGGCGGCCATGAACGCCTCCTGGCCGAACTCGGAGGACGCCGTGCCGGGCGGCGCAGGTCGTTCGGTCGGGATCGCGACCGGCTGCCGCAGCCGAGCGATCAGCACCGCCAGGCGCGCGCGGCCCTTCCTGTAAGCATCCGGCTCTGCCGGGTCGCAGTAGACGACGAGATAGAGCTTGCCCGCCAGGTTGTCGAACACCGCGAGCTCGCCGGAGAGCAGGAGCAGGATATCGGGCGTGCCGAGCGCATCCGGCTTCTGCGTCGCGGCCAGGCGCTGCTCGATGTAGCGCACCGTCTCGTAGCCGAAGCAGCCGACCAGACCGCCGCAGAACCGCGGCAGCTCCGGCGTGGGCGGCGTCCGGTAGCGCGCGCAGACGTCCTGCACGAAATCGAGCGGGTCGTCGCGCACGGTCTCTTCGATCACGGTGCCGTCGCGATACTCGCGGCACGTCCGGCCGACCACCTCGAAGCGGGTTTGCGCGCGCAGACCGATGAAGGAATACCGGCCCCAGCGCTCGCCGCCCTGCACCGACTCCAGCAGGTAGGTGTACGGCTCGTTGGCGAGCTTGAGGTAGACGGAAAGCGGTGTGTCGAGGTCGGAGAACGTCTCGACCACGAGGGGAATGCGGTTACAGCCTTGATCGGCGAGACGCCGGAAGTCCTGTTCGGTCACGGAGCGCTCCACGGCAAAGCGGAAAACGGGAAAGGCAGGCGGTCACGAATGCCAGCCGGGACGAGTCGGGCTGCGGCGGCACCAACTCTCGGCCAGCATCACGGCCGGCGCCCGCGTTTTCTGCTTCCTGTGGAACATGACTAGAACTTCTGGATTAGGGCTACTGCTTCCTCCAACGAGTCAACTATAGCATCGAACCCGAGCGACCGGACATCGCCGCCCGGGATGTAGCCGTAGGTCACGCCGAGTGCCGGGCAACCGGCTGCGTGCGCCGCGTCGCGGTCGTTGCCCGAGTCCCCGATCAACACCACCCGATCCGGACGCGCTGCGAAGAACCCGCAGGCGTACGTGATCGGCATCGGATCGGGCTTCTTGCGCGGCAGGATGTCGCCGCTCACGACGAGGTCGAAATACGGGGCGAGGCCCGTCTCGTCGAGCAGCGGCAGCGTGAAGAGCGCCGGCTTGTTCGTGATGCATCCCAGTGGAAAGCCTTTGGCGCGAAACGCCTCGAGCCCCTCCACCACACCCGGAAAGGGCCGCGTTTCCCGCGCCACACCCTCGCGGTAGTGGTGATTGAAGACGGGCATCGCCCGCTCGAAGAGCGCCTTGTCCGGCTCACGCTGCCAGTCGCTGGTCAGTACGCGCTTGACGAGCCGCACCGCGCCATCGCCGATGAAAGCGCGCACCGCGGGTTCATCGACCTGCGGCAGGCCGAGCTCGGCGAGCATCAGGTTCGCCGCGCGCGCGAGATCGGGGAGCGTGTCGAGCAGCGTGCCGTCCAGGTCGAAGATGATCGCCTGGGCCGACAGCGGAAAGCTGTGCTGGCGAGCCGCGTCCATCAGCAGGCCACCCGTTCCAGCGTGGCGAGCTCGGCGCGCAGCGCCCCGATCACCGTGTCGTAGCGATGCGGATCGGTCGCCTTGCCGGCACCGAACACGGCGGAACCGGCGACGAAGGTGCAGGCGCCCGCGCGGGCGATCTCCGCGATGTTGTCCACTTTCACGCCGCCGTCGATCTCGAGCCGGATGTCGCGCCCCGACGCATCGATGCGGCTGCGCACGGCGCGCAGTTTGTGCAGCGCCTCCGGGATGAACTTCTGGCCGCCGAAGCCCGGATTCACCGACATGATCAGCACCAGATCGAGCTTGTCGAACACGTGGTCGAGGTAGCTCAAGGGTGTGGCCGGGTTGAATACCAGGCCCGCCTGGCAGCCGTGCTCCTTGATGAGGCCGATGGTGCGGTCGATATGCTCCGAGGCTTCCGGGTGGAAGCTGATCACGTTGGCGCCCGCCTTCGCGAAATCGGGAACGATGCGGTCGACCGGCTTGACCATGAGATGCACGTCGATGGTCGCGTCGGTCAGCGGTCGGAGGGCCTCGCACACGAGCGGTCCGATGGTCAGGTTCGGGACATAGTGGTTGTCCATCACGTCGAAATGAATCCAGTCCGCACCGGCGGCGAGAACGTCGGTCACTTCGTCTCCGAGCCGTGCGAAGTTGGCGGACAGGATGCTGGGCGCGATGCGAAACTTGTTCATGGCGAGTTTCCTTATGGGTTGGGCGAATTCTACGGGAACGCGCAGCGCAGTGGCATCAGACTCCGTGATGACAAGCATCAGCCCGGAGCCCCGCCGGTTGCGCCCGCATGGGAATCGATCGGTGGTTCCCTTGCTCCGCTTCGGGAAATGGTGTGCAATAGATTCATGTCCGAACCCCGCTATGAAATCACCGTCTCCGCCCGCAGCGCTTACGTGGCGGACCAGTCCGACGAGGACAACGGGCGCTACGTCTTCGCCTACACCATCACCATCACCAATACCGGCAGCGTGCCGGCGCAACTCGTGAGCCGACACTGGGTCATCACCGACGCGGACAACGGCGTGCAGGAGGTGCGCGGGCTCGGGGTCGTCGGCGAACAGCCTTTCCTGCGCCCGAGCGAGAGCTTCGAGTATACGAGCGGCGCCGCGCTCTCCACGCCCGTGGGCACCATGCGCGGCAGCTACCAGATGGTGGCCGAGGACGGCATCCGCTTCGATGCGCCGATCCCCGAATTCACGCTGAGCGTACCGCGCGTCCTGCACTGATCCCGCGCGCCGCGAGGCGCGCTTCAGATGACCCTCTGCGCATGTCCCTCAGGGTGAGCTACACGCTGATCGCCCCGCTCTACGACGCGTTCGTGAAGGCGCCGCTCGAACGCGCCCGCGCCACGAGCTTGGCGAACCTGCCCACGTCCCCGGCAGGCACCGTCCTGCTGAATGGGATCGGCACGGGTCTCGACCTGCCGCATCTGCCGGAAGCCCACGAGTACGTCGGCGTCGATCTCACGCGGGCGATGCTGGAGCGGGCCACCCGAGCGCGCACGGCGCGGCGCGTCCGGTTCGTGCAGGGTGATGCCATGAATCTGCCCTTCCCCGATGCGAGCTTCGACCACGCAGTGCTGCATCTCATCCTGGCCATCGTCCCCGATCCGGGTGCATGCCTGCGCGAGACCGCGCGTGTGGTGCGCAGCGGCGGGACGGTGCTCGTGTTCGACAAGTTCCTCCGTCCCGGGCAGCAGGCGCGGCTGCGGCGCGCGCTCACCCCGATCGTGGGGGCGATCGCGAGCCGGCTCGACGTGGTGTTCGAGGACGTGCTCGCCCAGGTGCCGGGCCTGCAGGTGGAAAGCGACCAGCCCGGGCTCGCGGGCGGATGGTTCCGCCTGATCCGGCTGCGGCGTGCGTGATGCTCGCAAGGATCACTTTTTCTTCGGCCAGGTCCACCAGACGATGAATAGCAGAACGCCCAGGGCAAGCAGCGCTTCGAGCAGCAGGAGCCACATCGATCGATCGAAAGCAGGCAAGGAGAGGAATGCCGGCAGGTTAGCACGCCGGGGGGTGACCGTCGCCCGGCGGCTCGCCGCAGGGGCATGCCTTGCTGCCGCGCTCGCCGGATGCGTCACCGCGCCAAAACCCGTCGCGCCGCCAGAGCCCAAACCCGCGCCGGAAGCGAAGCCGCGGCTGGTGCCGGACCGCTGGGCGAGCCTTCCCGACTGGCAGGCAGACGCGGTGGAGGAAGCCTGGCCTGCGCTCCTGAAGAGCTGCGGCGTGCTCAAGCCCCGCGACGGCTGGCAGCAGGTCTGCGACCGCGCCAGGTCGCTTGACCCCGTCGATCGCCGGCAGGTCAGCGCGTACTTCGAGCAGAACTTCACGCCGTGGCGTGTCTTGAACGCCGACGCGTCCGAGACGGGTCTCGTCACCGGTTACTACGAGCCGCTCATTCGCGGCAGCCGCGCGGCCTCGGCACGCTACCGGCACCCCATCTACGGCGTGCCCGATGATCTCATCCAGATCGATCTGGGCGAGCAGTATCCGCAGTTGAAGGGACTGCGCCTGCGCGGGAAGCTGGAGGGGCGCAAGGTGGTGCCCTACTACGATCGCAACCAGATCGACACCGGGGTGCCTGCGCTGTCGGGTCGCGAGATCGCCTGGACCGACGATGCGCTCGACCTCTTCTTCCTGCAGGTGCAGGGATCGGGGCGGGTCCGGCTCGAGACCGGCGAGGTCCTGCGCGTGGGCTACGCCGACCAGAACGGTCACCCCTACCGCTCCATCGGCAAGCTGCTCGTCGAGCGCGGCGACCTGACGCTCGATCAGGCCTCGCTCGCGGGCATCAAGGCCTGGGCCAGGAAGAACCCCGCCAAGGTACGCGAGCTCCTGGACTACAACGCGAGCTACGTCTTCTTCCGCGAGCTGCCGCCCGGCCCGGACGGTCCGCTCGGGGCGCTGGGCATTGCGCTCACCGCGGGTCGCAGCCTCGCGATCGATCCGCGCACCGTGCCGCTCGGTGCGCCGGTGTTCCTCGCCACCACCTATCCGGGCTCCGACCGTCCCCTCGCCCGGCTCATGCTGGCGCAAGATACAGGTGGTGCGATCAAGGGCGGCGTGCGAGCCGACTTCTTCTGGGGCTTCGGGGAGGAGGCGGGCAAGCAGGCGGGACGCATGCGCCAGCAGGGTCGGATGTGGGTGCTGCTGCCGAACGGCGTCGCACCGCCGGCCAACTGAGGCTCACGGCGCCGCGCTGGCGCCGCCTGCACCGAAGGTAAGCTCCAGCAGGACGCGGCTTTTCACGATCCGCCCACCCTTGGTGCCGGGACGAAACCGCGCTTCCCGCCCGGCCGCGACCGCCCGAGCGGCGAGAGCGCCTGGCGGATCGGCGTCCACGATGGCCGCATCGGTCACGGTGCCGGTTTCGTCGATCGCAAGCTGCAGCACCACTCTGCCCGGTGCGCTGTCCTGTGCGGGAGCAGTCGTGCGCGGCGGGCGAATCGGCCGCAGCGGTCGCGGCAACTCATCGAGCTCCCGGGCGCTGTACCAGGTCGGGTCGCGCGGCACGGCCGGCGCCGCCGGCGACACGCCGCGGATTTCCGGCGCGCCCGGGTCCCGACCCGGCGCCCGGGTCGTGGGCTTCCGTAGCGGTGGCTCCTTCGGTGCTGCGCGCGCGACCCCGGCTCCCGCGACCTCGGTCGGCGCCGGTGCAACCGGCACGGCGAGTGCCACGCTCGGAGCCTCCCCGATCAACCGGACCTGCACCGTCGCGGGGGCCGATACCGGATGGGTGAGGTGCCCGTCCGGCGCGACGAGCAGGGCACCGTGGAGGAGCGCCGAGAGCGCCAACGCCACCGTGAGGCGGCGCAAAGCATTGCTCGCCGAGACAGCGGACCCGGAGCGTTGCACGCCAGCGGCGGTCCGTCCCCGGCGCTCTCGTTAGCAGACCGCCTTGCCTTCCTTGGTGCAGCGCGCCTCGGCCTCGTTCAGCAGCCGGTCGATGTCGCCCGCCGACTTGGCACCGGAGACCCGGGTGCCGTCCGCGAGGAACATGGTCGGGGTGGCGTTGATCCGCTTCTGCTGCGCGAACGCGGCGATCTTGTCGAGCGGGTTTTCGCACGCCTTGGTCCCGGCCGGGGCAACGTTGTTCAGCATGAGCTCGTTCCAGGTCTTCTGCCGGTCGGCCGAGCACCAGACGGCACGCGCCTTCGCGCTCGCGTCGGGGTGCAGCTGCTCGATCGGCAGCAGGAACGTGTAGACGGTCACGTCATCGAGCTTCGTGAGGTCCTGCTCGAGACGCCGGCAGTAAGGACAGTCGGGATCGGAAAACACCGCGAGGCGGCGCTTGCCATTGCCCTTCACGTTCTTGAACGCCATGTCGAGCGGCAGCGTGTCGAACCGGATTCCGGTCAGCCGGTTCATCCGCTCCTCGAGGATGTCCTTCTTGGCATTCAGGTCGAGCACCCGCTCGGCGACGATCAGATACTGGCCCTTCTCGTCCGCGTAGAAGATGGCGCCGTTTGCGACGACCTCGTACAAGCCTGGCAGCGGCGACTTGTTCACGCTGTCGATCGAAAGCTGCGGCACCTTCGCCTGCAACGTCTTCTTGAGCGCCTCGTTGGCGAAGGTGGGACCGCTCGCGAGCAGGCAGACCGCAGCGATGAGGGAGACGAGCTTTCTTGGCATGGTGTGGATTCCGGGTTATCGCGGTCGTACAGCTAACCGACGGCGTGTTGGGTCAGAAGGGTGCGCACCGGACCGAGACGCCCGGTCAGTCGCAAACCCCAGTTGCGAACCGCCGCCAGCGCCGGCAGATCGGTGTTGAACAGCTTTTGCAGTGCGTCGGTAGTCAGCATCATGGAGAGAATATCCTCGCTGCGGGCGCGCTCGAAACGGCGCAGGAGCGGCAGCGCGCCGCAGTCGGACGCGGGGGCGCGGCCGCGCAGCACGGCGGCAAGCTCCCGCGCATCCCGAAAGCCGAGATTGACGCCCTGGCCGGCAAGCGGATGCACGACATGTGCCGCGTCTCCGATGAGTGCCACCCGCGGCGCGATCAGCCGCTCGACCTTGATGCGGCGCAAGGGGAACGCCGCAGCGGGCGTAATGAGCGACAGCTCACCCACCGCATCGTGGCTCGCCTCCTGCACCTGCGCGCACAGCGCTTCGCCCGCGAGCGCGACCAGCGTCCGCCCCGGCGCATCCCATGTAGACCACACCATCGACACGCGGTTGCCGGGCATCGGCAACAGGGCGAGCACGCCGTCGGAGCGGAACCACTGGCGCGCAACACCGCCATGGGGTCTCGCGCAGTCGAAATTCGCGACCACCCCCAGCTGGCCGTAGGCGTGCGTGGCGGCCACGATCCGCGCCTGCTCGCGGACCCAGGACTGCGCCCCGTCCGCGCCCACGACGAGCCTGGTGCGCAGGCGCTCGCCGTCCTGCAAGGCGATCTCCGCCCTGTCGTCCAACCAGGTGATCGATGCACACGACGCCGGACACCGCAGCGCGATCTCCTCGTCGGCCGCAAGCGTCTGCCAGAGGGCGGCCTGCAACCGTGAGCCCTCGACGATCGAGGCAAGCGCCGTGCGCCCGGCATCGAGGCTGCTGAAGTCGAGTCGGGACGCCCCGTCATCCCCCCAGACGTGCATGTCGAGCACCGGTGCGACGCGGGTCGCGTCCAGCCGCTGCCAGGCGCCGCTGGCTTCCAGGAACGCGACCGAGCCCGGGCTGATGGCGTAGATGCGGCTGTCCCAGGCATCGCTCTCGATCCTGCGCGGCGCTGCCGGCTCGACAACGGCAACCCGCAACCCGCTGCCGCGCAGGCTCGCGGCAAGGCTCGCGCCGACCAAGCCGGCGCCGACGATCACGACATCGAAGTCGACCATCAGGTACGCGGCTGGGCCCGGACGAGAACCTTCTCCTCCTGCATCGTCCGGTCGAGCAGCTTGGTCAGGGCGTAGACCGCATCGATGTGCGGCGTGGGCGTGCCGGTCATGCGTCCGAGCTCGACCACCGCGCCGACCAGCGCGTCGACCTCGAGGACCCGGCCGACCTCCACGTCCTGCAGCATCGAGGTCTTGTGTTTGCCGACCTTTTCGGCGCCGGCGATGCGCTTCTCCAGCGGCACGCGGAACTGGATCCCGAGCTTGTTGGCGATGGTCTGCGCCTCGGTCATCATCTTGGCCGCGAGGTCGCGCGAAAGCGGAAACTGGCAGATGTCGACCAGCGTCGAGTGACTGAGCGCGCTGATGGGGTTGAAGGTGAGGTTGCCCCAGAGCTTGAGCCACATCTCGGCGCGAATGTTGGGCAGGATCGGGGACTTGTAGCCGGCACGGATGAAGGCGTCCGAGATGCGCTGCGCGCGCTCGGTTTCGGCGCCGTCCAGCTCGCCGATCGGAAAGCGGTCGCCCTCGATCACATGGATCACGCCAGGCGCCGCGATCTCGGCCGCGGGATAGACGACGCAGCCGACGATGCGCTCCTTCTCGATGTTCGCAACGCACACCCCGCCCGGGTCCACCGACTCGACGATGCGCCCGTCGAGCTCCCCGCCGTGCTTCTGGAAATACCAGAACGGGACGCCGTTCTGAGTCGGCACCACGACCGTCTCCGGACCGAACATCGCCTTGAGGTCGGCGGCCACCGGCGGCAGCTGCTGCGCCTTCATGCCGAGGATCACGACGTCCTGCGCGCCCGCCTCGGCCATGCTGCTGGTGGCTTGCACGTTGCGCGCGACCTGCTCGCTGCCGTCGTGGCCGACGAGCTTGAGGCCGTTGGCCCGGATTGCGGCAAGGTGTGGACCGCGCGCGATGAGGGTGACGTCTTCGCCCGCCAAGGCGAGCTTCACACCGAGCATGCCGCCGATGGAGCCGGCGCCCACCACACAGATCTTCATCGCCTCACCGCTGCGCGAGCGGGACGTAGGGCCGGATGCTCTCGCCGACGTAACGCTGCCGCGGGCGGCCGATGTGCTGATCCGGCGCCTCGATCATCTCCTTCCACTGCGAGATCCAGCCGATCGTGCGCCCGAGCGCGAATAGCGGCGGGAACATCTCTGTCGGGAAGCCCATCGCCCGCAGCATGATGCCGGAGTAGAAGTCGACGTTCGGGAAGAGCTTGCGCTGGATGAAGTATTCGTCTTCCAGAGCGATGCGCTCGAGCTCGAGCGCAAGCTCGAACAGCGGCTCGTCCCGCTTGTCGAGCTCCGTCAGAACCTCGTGGCAGGATTCGCGCAGGATCGCCGCGCGCGGGTCGTAGTTCTTGTAGACCCGGTGACCGAAGCCGGTCAGGCGGAACGGGTCGTTCTTGTCCTTCGCGCGCTTGATGTAGCCCGGCACCCGATCCTTGGTCCCGATCTCGCGCAGCATGTTTATCACCGCCTCGTTGGCGCCGCCATGGTCCGGTCCCCAGAGCGCCGCGATGCCTGCCGCGACGCAGGCGTAGGGATTGGCATGGCTCGACCCGGCGATGCGAACGGTCGAGGTCGACGCGTTCTGCTCGTGGTCGGCATGCAGCACCAGGAAACGATTCATGGCCCGCGCCAGCACCGGCCGGACCGCATACTGTTCGCACGGCACGCCGAAGCACATGTGGAGGAAGTTCGAGGCGTAGTCGAGCTCGTTGCGGGGAAACATGAACGGCTGTCCGATCGAGTACTTGAAGGCCATGGCGCAGATCGTCGGCATCTTGGCGACGATGCGGTGAGTGGCCACCATCCGCGCTTCGGGGTCCTTGATATTGAGCCGGTCGTGGTAGAAGGCGCTCAACGCGCCGACGGTGCCGACCATGACTGCCATCGGATGCGCATCGCGGCGATAGCCTTCGAGGAACCGCTTGAACTGCTCGTGCACCATGTTGTGATGGCTGATCACGTTCTCGAATGCCTGGAGCTCTGCGCGGTTCGGCAGCTTGCCGTCGAGCAGCAGGTAGCAGACTTCGAGAAAGCCGGCTTGGGCGGCCAGATCCTCGATCGGATATCCGCGATGCAGCAGCACCCCGCGCTCGCCATCGATGTAGGTGATCGCCGAATCGCAGCTCGCGGTCGACATGAATCCCGGATCGTAGGTGAAGTACCCCGTCTCCGCGTACAGACGCCGCACGTCGATGACCTTGGGGCCGTGGGTACCGCCGAGGACAGGCAGATCGTACTGCTTGCCGTCGGCGTGAAAGGTGAGCGTCACCTTGTCGCCCGTGACCGGCCCGACGAGTTCGAGATCGGGAAGTTTGCGCCCCATGTGCCCTGCCTCCTTGGAAGTGGTTCGTGATGATCCGGCAGGACGGGCCTCGCCCGCAAGATGCAAAGAGAACGTCCGGCTCCGCTCCCGGTGCAGACCGCGGGTCGATCGCTTTGTGGGGAGCGCAGTGCGACCGCCCCGGCCCCGGTCCGCCTTGACAGGGTCGTACCGGGTCATTACCCTCCACGGCCTTGTTTCGCACGCGCCGCGGGCATCGCAGCGCGCCCGCCGGCTCCGGCAAGTGGCGAATTAGCTCAGCGGTAGAGCAGAGGAATCATAATCCTTTGGTCGGGGGTTCGAATCCCTCATTCGCCACCAGAAAAACAAGGACTTACGCATAGGCCGGAGCGGACACCACACAGCAGGCTAACCGCTGGCGAACCAGACACGAAAAAGCCCCGGACTTGCCGGGGCTTCGATGGTCGATGATGCGAGCGTTACCTACCGCCCCCGCCGGCGAGCCTGCTCCCTGTACCACCTGCGCATGGAGTCAGGATCGCGGACTACATCAGGAGGCGCGCCACGATCGAGTGCCTTACGCTGCGCTGCGGCGAATTCCATGGCCGTCGGCCGGTTCCACCTGCGCTGCGCCGGGGACGGCCTGCGGGTCACGCCTTGCGGGTCAACTCTTGGATGCGCCGCTCCAGCGCCGCGACGCGCTCTTCGAGCTCGCTGAAGCGACCCATGAGCACGGGCCGGCGGTCTAGCGTTTCCT
>JAEUMX010000045.1 GCA_016791285.1 Burkholderiales bacterium | reverse complement strand
GTTGGACCCACCCCTTCCCATCCCGAACAGGGCCGTGAAACGACGCAGCGCCGATGATAGTGCGGATCACCCGTGCGAAAGTAGGTCACCGCCAGGCTTGCCTACCCAAAAAAGCCTCACCCCATCTCGGGGTGAGGCTTTTTCATTTTGCAACAGACCAATCAGGCCGCAGCCACGAGTTCCCGCAGCACGTACGGAAGAATGCCGCCGTGCTTGTAATAGTCGACCTCGATCGGTGTGTCGATACGGGACAGCACGGTGACCTCCTGACTCGATCCGTCGGCGCGGCGGATCACCAAGGTGATGTCCTGCTGCGGGCGAATGTCGTCGAGACCGAAGATGTCGAACTCCTCGTCCCCCTTGATCCGCAACGATTCGACGCTGTCGCTGCCCTTGAACTGAAGCGGCAGAACGCCCATGCCGACCAGATTGGAGCGATGGATGCGTTCGAAACTGCGCGCCACCACGGCTTTCACGCCCAGAAGCTGCGTGCCTTTGGCGGCCCAGTCGCGCGAGGACCCGGTGCCGTATTCTTCACCGCCGAAGACGACGGTCGGCGTGCCCGTGGCGATGTACCGCATCGCAGCGTCGTAGATCGACATCTCCTCACCGGTGGGCTGGAGGAGGGTGAGGCCGCCCTCGACCCGCGTGCCGTCGGCTTTCAGCGGCAACATCAGATTCTTGATCCGCACGTTCGCGAAAGTGCCCCGCATCATGACTTCGTGGTTCCCGCGCCGCGAGCCGTAACTGTTGAAGTCGATGACGCCGACACCTTTGGCCTGCAGATACTTGCCAGCGGGCGAAGTGGGCTTGATCGAGCCGGCCGGGCTGATGTGGTCGGTAGTGACCGAGTCACCGAAGATGCCGAGGGCTCGTGCCCCCGTGATGTTGCCGGTGCTGCCCGGCTGCATGCCGAATTCGCCGAAGAAAGGCGGCTCCGCAATGTACGTCGAAATCGGCCAGTTGTAGACCTGGCCGGACGCCGATGGCACGGCTTGCCACAGCGGATTGTCCTGGGTGAAATCGCCGTACAGCCGCTGGAAGGTCTTGGCGTCGGTGGCGTACCGCATCACCTTCTGGACTTCCTCCGAGGTCGGCCAGATGTCGCCGATCCAGACCGGTTTGCCGTCGCGACCGGTTCCGACTGGTTCAGTCATCAAGTCCTTGAGCACCGTGCCGGCTATGGCGTAGGCCACCACGAGCGGCGGGGAGGCAAGGAAATTGGCCTTGATGTTGGCATGGATCCGCGCTTCGAAGTTGCGATTGCCAGACAGGACGGCGCAGCAAACGAGATCGTTCTGAGTGATGACTTCCTCGATGTGGGGATCGAGCGGTCCGGCATTGCCTATGCAAGTGGTGCAGCCGTAAGCCGAGACGTGGAAGCCGAGCTTTTCGAGGTACGGCAGGAGGCCCGCCCGCGTAAGGTAATCGGTCACCACGCGGGATCCGGGCGCGAGCGAAGTCTTGATGTGCGGCTTGACCGTCAGACCCTTTTGCACCGCCTTCTTCGCGAGAATACCGGCTGCGAGCAGCACGCCCGGGTTGGACGTATTGGTACACGAGGTTATCGCTGCAATGAGCACGTCGCCATGCGAGATCGCCACGAAGTCGGTCGGCGCTTCGCCCGGCGAGCCGACGACCTGATCTGGCGTCGGGCGGTTGTCCACCATTTCGACCACGTCGGCGGGTGCGCCATTCTTCAACGACTCGTCATCCTGTATGCCGCCACCCGAAAGAGGCATCGTCGCGCCGCTGCTGAATGCGCCGAGCTTGGTCGTGTACCGCCGCCCGAGATCCTCGCCTTTCTTGGCGAAGCCATTCTCGGCGACCGGCGCGGAAAAGAGCTTCGTGAACTGGCGCTTAAGATTCCCCATCTCGATGCGATCCTGCGGGCGCTTTGGACCCGCCAGAGACGGCGCAACCGATGCAAGATCGAGTTCGAGAACGCTCGTGTAATCGATGTCGCCTGCCTTCGGAATGCCGAACAGGCCCTGTGCCTCGAAGTACTTTTCGAACGCGGTGATTTCGTCCTTGGTGCGACCGGTGCCCTTGAAGTAGGCAATGGTCTTCTCGTCGACCGGGAAAAAACCCATCGTCGCGCCGTACTCCGGGGCCATGTTGGCGATGGTGGCGCGATCGGGAAGCGCCAGACTCGCGGTACCTTCACCGAAGAACTCGACGAATTTGCCCACCACCTTATGCTTGCGGAGCATCTCGGTGATCGTCAGGACGAGATCCGTCGCGGTGACACCCTCCCGCAGACGGCCCTTGAGATGGACGCCGACCACGTCGGGCGTGAGGAAATAGACCGGCTGGCCAAGCATACCGGCTTCCGCTTCGATGCCGCCAACGCCCCAGCCGACGACGCCGATGCCATTGATCATCGTAGTGTGCGAATCGGTTCCGACGAGCGTGTCGGGATAGTACACACCATCTTTCCGGTGCACGCCGCGGGCGAGGTATTCGAGGTTCACCTGATGCACGATGCCGATGCCCGGAGGCACCACCTTGAACGTGTCGAATGCCTGCATGCCCCATTTCATGAATTGGTAGCGCTCGCCATTGCGCTCGAACTCGAGCGCCATGTTCTTCTGCAGGGCGTCGCCGGTACCGTAATAGTCGATCATCACCGAATGGTCAACGACCAGGTCGACGGGCACCAGGGGCTCGATGACCTTCGGATTCTTGCCCATCTTGTCGGCGACGTTGCGCATCGCCGCCAGGTCCGCCAGCAGCGGAACACCGGTGAAATCCTGCAGGACCACGCGGGCGACCACGAACGGGATCTCGTCCACACGGGGAGCGTTCGGCGTCCAGTTGGCAAGCTGTGTCACGTGCTCCTCGGTGATCTTCCTGCCGTCCACGTTGCGCAGCACCGCCTCCAGCACGATGCGGATCGAGACCGGCAGACGCTTCACACTCGGGTAGGTCTCGGCCAGCGCTGGCAACGAATAGAACTTTCCGGGCGCTGGCGCACCCGGAAGTTTCTTCAATGTGTTGTAGGCGTCGTGCGGCATGGTGCCTCCTGTTCTTTGCGTTGTGATCGGGGAAAGTATGCGAGGAAGTGCGCTGCGGCGTAGCGCCCTGTTCGCATCGGTATTGGCGGCGAGGGTCAAGTGGCGCCGCGAAAAAACGCCTCCTCGGCCTGGGCGGGCAGCGGAACACCTGACACGCGCGCCTTCTGCAGCACTTCCCAATAGTAACGATACGAAGCACGGTCGTGCAGATTGCCGGCGTGCCGAATCGGCCCCCACTGCGCTTTCTGGGCGGCAACGAGGATGCTCGCCGCGTCCTTCACTTCCTCCAACTCCGGTTTCATCGCGTCGACGATCGGGCGGATCTGGGTCGGATGCACGCTCCACATGCGCATGAATCCGAACTCGTTGCGCGCGCGCCACGCATCCTGGTAGGTGTTGTAGGCATTCTTGAGATCGACCGACACGTTGTGTGCCGCGACCAGCCCGTTGCCGAGGGCGGCAGCCACGATCGCGGACTTCGCCCTGACGACGAGATGATGTTCGAACTGCCCGGGGCTGCGCATGGCCGCGGAAGGAATGGCACCGTGATGGCCGCTCACGAAATCCATGAGCCCGAAGTCCAGCGACTGCACCCACGGCAAGGCGGCGATACGCTCGACATCGCGCAGCGCCCCGTGGGTCTCGATCAGCACGTGCAGCGGGATCTCGCGTTGCAAGCCCCGGCGCGCAGCCCGGTTCTGAATGTAGTCGATCATCTCGGCCACCTCGCCCAGGCCTGTCGGCTTCGGCAGTGTGATGTACGCCGTGATGTCGCCGACCCCTTCGATCAGGATTTCCACGTCCTGCCGCCAGGCGGAATGGCTGTGGTCGTGAATCCGCACACCCGCCATCCGGAATCGGTTCGCGCTGGAATTTTGCAATCGCACTACCATCTCGGCGTGCGCACGTTCCTGGCCCGTCGGGGCGCCGTCCTCGCAGTCGAAGGTGACGTCGAAGATGGGGCCCACTTCCTCCTGCAGCTGCAACGCTTTCAGCATCAGCTTCTCGCTGCCCGCGAAATGCTCACAGGAGGGAATGATGGGGAAGGGTTTCTCGCCCTTGAATAAGGCTTCGCTGGGGGAGATGAGATCGCTCACTGGTGTGGGAAAGGGACTATTGAATAGGGAGGGGATAGCGCCGCGGGCGCCACCCCTGCTTTTCGTCGCAGCCGGTAATCAGCCGAGCATGGCCTTCACGCCGTCCTGTTCCTCCTGCAATTCCTTGAGCGTGGCGTCCATCTTCCCGCGCGAGAACGCGTCGATCTCGAGCCCCTTCACGAGCTCATACTTGCCCGCGGCGCAGGTAACTGGAAAGCCGTAGATGATCTCGGCCGGGATGCCGTACGAGCCGTCGGACGGGACGCCCATCGTTACCCATTTCCCGCCCGTGCCGAGCACCCAATCGTGTACGTGGTCGATGGCCGCGTTGGCCGCCGAAGCGGCGGATGACGACCCGCGCGCCTCGATGATGGCAGCGCCGCGCTTGCCGACCAGAGGAATGAACGTGTTGCGATACCACGCCTCGTCGTTCACCAACTCCGGCACCGGCGTCCCGCCGATGCTTGCGAAACGGATGTCGGGATACATGGTGGGAGAGTGGTTGCCCCACACGATCATCTTCTCGATATCGGCAACCGCTTTGCCGGTGCGGGTGGCAAGCTGGGACAGCGCCCGGTTGTGATCGAGACGCAGCATGGCAGTAAAATTTGCCGGCGCCAGATCGGGCGCCGACTTCATCGCGATGTAGGCGTTGGTATTGGCTGGGTTACCCACCACCAGCACCTTCACGCCGCGTGCTGCGACGGCGTTCAAGGCCTTGCCCTGCTCGACGAAGATCTTGGCGTTCTCCAGCAGGAGATCCTTGCGCTCCATCCCGGGTCCTCGCGGTTTCGCACCGACCAGCAGTGCAATATCGGCATCCTTGAACGCGACTTTCGGGTCGCCGGAGCCGACCATCCCCGCAAGCAGCGGGAAGGCGCAATCCTCGAGCTCCATCATCACCCCTTTCAGGGCCTGCTGCATCTTCTCGATCGGCAGATCGAGCATCTGCAGGATCACGGGCTGATCGGGGCCGAGCATCTGGCCGCTGGCGATCCGGAACAGCAGGGCATAACCGATCTGGCCGGCGGCGCCGGTCACTGCGACTCGAACGGGGGTTTTCATGGTGGAGGAGCTCCCTTGGGTTGGGTGGTGCGAAACGGGCACCGCGAAGCCGACGCGACTACTGGAAGGCATTCTCGCCACTGTGCGGGCCCGCGGTAAAGCGCTTCGCGAAACGGACGCACTCGCTACACGGGGCTGCGTCGAATGGCCGGAATCCTAGTCGAGTCGCAAAGCCGATGTCAACCGTCTTATATAAGATAAAAGATATACGAATTCTGGACTCTTTACCTCGCTTACGCGTACAATCCACGCCATGAAGGAAGCCTTCTCTTCGCCTGCGTTTCAGCCGCTCTATCAACAAATCAAGTCGCTGATCACGCAGAGCCTCATGGCCGGCGAATGGGGGCCTGGCGAGCCGATCCCGAGCGAGATCGAGCTTGCCAGCCGCTTCAACGTCAGCCAAGGCACCGTTCGCAAGGCCATCAACGAGCTCGCCGACCAGAATCTGCTGATTCGTCACCAGGGCAAGGGCACTTTCGTCGCCTCCCACGCGGAGGAGCGACGCAAATACTACTTCACGCGAATTACGCCGGATAGTGGCGAGGATGTCCACCCCACGCCCGAGCTGCTCGAGTGCCGCCGCGCAAAAGCCGACGCCCTGACGGCACGCCTGCTCGATTTGGCGCCGGGGGTGGGCGTTTTCCTCGTGCGCCGGCGGTTTCGCATTGCGGGCGAGTTGGTGGAGTTCGAGGAGGTGCGTATTCCGGCTGCGCTATTCCGCGGACTGTCGAGCGCCGTCATCGAGCAGCACGAGTGCAAGCTCTACAGCATGTACGAGTCGCAGTTCGGCGTACGGATTATCGAGGTGCGCGAGCGCATCAAGGCGGTCGCCTCCGGCGAGGAGGAGAACCGGCTGCTCGAGGTACCCCCCGGAACGCCGCTACTGCGGGTCGATCGGGTGGCACACACCTTTGGCGACAAACCGGTGGAGATACGGGCGAGCCTGTTTCACACCGCGCATCATCACTATCAGAACAGAATTACATGACGCGGCATTGCACGACGATGGGTTGCCTCGGTGCGGTTGGGTTCGCACCGGGATCTGCTTGGTCGACGCGAGAGCCGGGCGGTTGTCCGCAAGCTTCGGAAGGTCGGTTGGGAGACAGGATTGCAAACCTCTAATAAATAAGGAAGGATGACCATGAGTAGCATTGTCAAACGCCGACCCAAGCACCTGGATCTCGCCAAGATCCGCTTGCCGATGCCCGGATTCGTGTCGATCCTGCATCGCGTGAGCGGTGTGCTGATGTTTCTCCTGATTCCGCTGTGCCTCTATCTGCTGGAGCGCAGTCTCTCCTCGGCCGCGACCTATGAAGGGATGGTTGCCTTCGTCGCTCATCCGATCGTCAAGCTGGTTCTGCTGGCACTCCTGTGGGCATTCCTGCACCACCTGTGCGCAGGTATCCGCTTCCTTCTCCTCGACCTGCACATCGGCGGTGAGCTCGCGGCGGCCCGCAGCAGCAGCGCCGCGGTGCTCGCCGTAAGCCTGATTCTGACCGCCGTGCTGGGGGTGAAACTATGGTGAAGCGCATCGTGGTCGGAGCCCATTACGGCCTGCGCGACTGGCTGGTACAGCGCGTGACGGCGGTGGTGCTGACAGTGTTCACGCTCATCATCGTGGTCGCGATAGCCCTTCAGCCGACCGCCGATTACGCCGGCTGGAAGGCCCTGTGGAGTCACGGATTCGTGCGCTTCGCCGCGCTCCTGGCGGTCATCAGCCTGCTGCTCCATGCCTGGATCGGCGTGCGCGACATTTTCATGGACTATGTGAAGCCTACGGGCCTGAGGCTCGCCCTGCAGGTGCTCGTCATCCTCGCCCTGGTGCTCTACGGCGCCTGGTCGGTTCAGATCCTCTGGAGCGCATAAAATGGCATTCGCCCGAAGAACATTCGACGCGGTCGTGGTCGGCGCGGGAGGCGCCGGCATGCGCGCCGCCCTGCAACTTTCCGAGGCCGGCTTCAAGACGGCCGTCCTGTCGAAAGTCTTTCCAACCCGCTCACACACGGTGGCCGCACAAGGCGGCATCGCTGCCTCGCTCGGCAACGCCGACGAGGACAACTGGCACTGGCACATGTTCGACACCGTGAAGGGGTCGGATTACCTCGGTGACCAGGATGCCATCGAGTTCATGTGCCGCAAGGCCAACGAGGCGGTCTACGAGCTCGAGCACTTCGGCATGCCGTTCGACCGGCTGCCCAATGGCAAGATCTATCAGCGGCCCTTTGGCGGCCAATCGAAGAACTACGGCGGCGCCCAGGCCACGCGCTCGTGCGCTGCCGCCGACCGCACCGGCCACGCCATGCTGCACACGCTGTATCAGCGCAACGTGCGCGCGCATACCCATTTCTTTGTCGAGTGGATGGCGCTCGACCTGATCCGCGACGCCCATGGCGACGTGGTCGGCGTGACCGCGCTCGAGATGGAAACGGGCGAGGTCATGATCCTGCAGGCCAAAGGGGTTCTGCTGGCCACCGGTGGTGCGGGCCGCATTTTCGCCTCATCGACCAACGCCTTCATCAACACCGGGGACGGCCTCGGCATGGTGGCGCGGGCCGGGATTCCGCTCGAGGACATGGAGTTCTGGCAGTTTCACCCGACCGGTGTGGCGGGAGCCGGCGTGCTCATCACCGAAGGCGTGCGCGGCGAGGGTGGATACCTGCTGAACAAGAACGGCGAACGGTTCATGGAGCGCTATGCGCCCAACGCCAAGGACCTCGCCAGCCGGGACGTGGTCGCTCGCGCCATGGCCACCGAGATCAAGGAGGGCCGTGGCTGCGGCCAGGATGCCGACCATGTGCTGCTCAAGCTCGACCACCTCGGCGCGGAGGTGATCGAGAAGCGCCTGCCGGGCATCCGTGAGATCGCCAAGACGTTTGCCAACGTCGATCCAGTGAAGGATCCGATTCCGGTCGTGCCGACCTGTCACTACATGATGGGTGGCGTGCCGACCAACTACCGCGGCGAAGTCGTGGCACCGACCAGAACGGGACCGGAAGAAGTCGTCGCCGGTCTGTATGCCGCCGGGGAGTGCGCCTGCGTATCGGTGCACGGCGCCAATCGCCTCGGCACGAACTCGCTGCTCGACCTGGTCGTCTTCGGCAAGGCGGCAGGCGACAGCCTCGGCCGCTTCATCCGCGACAACCCGACCCACAAGGAACTGCCGAAGGACGCCGGCGAGAGAACCATGGCGCGGCTCGCCCGGCTCGACAAGGCCGGCAGCGGCGAGCGCGTGCAGGACGTGTCCAACGATCTCAGGCGGACCATGCAGCTCAACTGCGGCGTGTTCCGGTTTCCGGACCTGCTCGCGGAAGGGGTGACGAAAATGCACGAAATCGCGGAGCGCGCGAAGCACACCTATATCGTCGACAAGAGCAAGACCTTCAACACGGCGCGCGTCGAGGCGCTCGAGCTCGACAACCTGGTCGAGGTCGCGCTGGCCTCAATGGTGTCGGCCGAAGCCCGCACCGAGAGCCGCGGTGCGCATGCCCGGGAAGATTTCCCGAAACGCGACGACGACAACTGGCTGCGGCACACCCTCTGGTTTAGCGAGGGCAGCCGCCTCGAGTACAAGCCGGTGCACCTGAAGCCGCTGTCCGTGGAAATGTTCCCGCTCAAGGCGCGCACCTACTAAACGAGACGAAGCGCCCGCGAGCGGTGCTTCCAGCCCAGAATCAGGAGTACCAAAATGAGATTCTCGATCTACCGCTACAACCCGGACATCGACGAAAAGCCCTACATGAAGGACTACGACGTGCGGCTCGAGCCCACCGACAAGATGCTGCTCGACGCCCTCGTGCGCATCAAGTCGATCGATGACACCCTGTCGCTGCGCCGCTCTTGTCGCGAGGGGGTGTGTGGTTCGGACGCCATGAACATCAACGGCAAGAATGGGCTCGCATGTATCACCCGGCTCGCCGATCTGAAGGAGCCGATCGTACTGCGGCCGCTGCCTGGGTTGCCCGTGATCCGCGACTTGATCGTCGACATGAGTCAATTTTTCAAGCAATATCATTCGATCAGGCCGTATCTCGTGAACAACGACCCGCCCCCGGAGACCGAGCGTCTGCAGTCGCCGGAGGAGCGCTTGGAGCTCGACGGCCTCTACGAGTGCATCCTGTGCGCGTGCTGTTCCACGAGCTGCCCGTCCTTCTGGTGGAACCCCGACAAGTTCGTCGGGCCCGCAGGGCTGCTTGCCGCCTACCGCTTCATCGCGGACACTCGGGATCAGGCCACCAGCGAGCGGCTCGACGATCTGGAAGATCCATACCGGCTGTTCCGCTGCCATTCGATCATGAACTGCGTGGACGTCTGTCCCAAGGGCCTCAATCCCACTCGAGCCATCGGCAAGATCAAGGACGCAATGATCCGCCGCACCGTATGAGCGAGCTCGATCGGGTACGATGGCAGTGTCGGCGCGGCATGCTCGAGCTCGACCTGCTGCTGCATCGCTTTCTCGATCGCCACTTCGCGGGCCTCACGCCGGACGAAGTGAAGCGCTTCGAGGAGGTGCTTTGTCTGCAAGACGGCGACCTGTGGCAGTTTCTTTCGGGTCGCGCGGATATCGGGGATGAACGCCTCGCACCGATCGTTCGGATGATCAGAGGTGACCTATGACCGGTTGCTCCGCAACCGGGTCACCAGAGGACACTCGGACCTAACCCTCCTGGAGAACGACGTAAATGGCCGATACCAAGACTGCCACCTTCACCGTCAACCAAGCCAACCAGAGCGTGGACCTGCCGGTCCTCTCGGGTACGATCGGCCCGGACGTGGTCGACATCCGCGCGCTGACAGGAAAGACCGGCGTCTTCACGTTCGACCCCGGGTTCATGGCCACCGCCAGCTGCAAGTCGCGCATCACCTATATCGACGGCGACGAGGGCGTGCTGCTGTATCGCGGCTATCCGATCGAGCAGCTTGCCGTGCACTGCGACTTCCTCGATGTCTGCTTCCTGCTCCTGCGCGGCGAGCTGCCCAATGCCAAGGAGAAGACCGACTTCCACACCACGATCCAGCGCCACACCATGGTGCACGAGCAGATGGCCCGCTTCTTCCAGGGCTTTCGTCGCGACGCGCACCCGATGGCGGTGCTGGTCGGCGTGGTAGGGGCGCTGTCGGCGTTCTACCACGAGGCCATGGATATTTCCGATCAGCTCCATCGCGACATCTCGGCGAACCGGCTGATCGCGAAGTTGCCGACCATCACGGCGATGGCCTACAAGTACAACGTGGGTCAGCCGTTCATGTACCCGCGCAACGACTTGAGCTATGCCGGGAACTTCATGCACATGATGTTCGCCACGCCGTGCGAGAAGTACGAGCCCAATCCGGTGCTGGTGAAGGCGCTCGATCGCATCCTGGTCCTGCACGCCGATCACGAGCAGAACGCCTCGACCTCCACGGTTCGTCTGGCGGGCTCCTCGGGGGCGAATCCCTTTGCCTGCATCTCGGCCGGCATTGCCTGCCTGTGGGGGCCAGCGCACGGGGGTGCGAACGAGGCGTGTCTGAACATGCTGGAGCAGATCGGGGATGTGTCGCGGGTCGGCGAGTACATCACCCGGGCGAAGGACAAGAGCGACGCGTTCAAGCTGATGGGCTTCGGGCACCGGGTGTACAAGAACTACGACCCGCGCGCCAAGCTCATGCGCGAGACCTGCTACGAGGTGCTGACCGAGCTCGGGCTGGAGAACGATCGTCTGTTCAAGCTCGCGATGGCGCTCGAGAAGATCGCGCTCGAGGACGAGTACTTCGTCGAGAAGAAGCTGTATCCGAACGTCGACTTCTATTCGGGCATCGTGCAAAAGGCGCTCGGCATTCCGGTGTCGATGTTCACGGCGATCTTCGCGATGGCGCGCACCGTGGGCTGGATCGCGCAGTGGAGCGAGATGATCGCCGATCCGGACTACAAGATCGGCCGCCCGCGCCAGCTCTACATCGGGGCGCCACGGCGGGACGTCCCAATCGAGAAATGACGACGGTCCCGGGTCGGTCGACCCGGCGCGCCGCATAAGAGAGAGCACGGAGGAGCCCATGTTTCAGGATGCGGTCAACAGTTCGTACCTGTCCGGCGGCAACGCCGCCTTCATCGAAGAGCTGTACGAGCAATACCTGCACGACCCGAACTCGGTCGATGCCGCGTGGCGGCGGCATTTCGACGCGCTGGCGCAACCCGCGGGCGGGCGCGAGGTGGCGCATCGGCCGATCGTGGCCGCCTTCGAGGCATTGGCGCGCACTCGGCACGCCGCGCCGCGGCAGGCGCAGGAAGATCTGCCGACCATCGAACGCAAGCAGGTCTCGGTGCTGCAGCTCATCAACGCCTACCGCTTCCTCGGTGTGCGTCACGCCAACGTGGATCCGCTGGGGCGCACGGAGAAGCCCTACCTGCCCGAGCTCGACCCGGCGCACTACGGCTTCACCGCCGAGGACATGGGCACCACGTTCAACACCGGCTCCCTCGTCGGTCCGGATCAGTTGCCGCTGCGCGACATCATCCAGGCGGTGCAGGAGACCTACTGCGGCAGCATCGGTGCCGAGTACATGCACATCACGGACACGCCGCAGAAGCGCTGGATCCAGGCGCGGCTGGAAAGCGTCCACGGTCGCCCGCAGTACGCCACGGAATTCCGGCGCTGGCTCCTGGAACGGGTGACGGCGGCGGAGGGGCTCGAGCGCTACCTGCATACCCGCTTCGTCGGACAGAAGCGCTTCTCCGGCGAGGGCGGCGAGGCGCTGACGCCGCTGCTCGATCACCTGTTGCAGCAGGCGGGTGCCAAGGGCATCCAGGAAACGGTCATCGGCATGGCGCACCGCGGTCGGCTGAACGTGCTGGTGAATACGCTGGGCAAGATGCCGCAGGACCTGTTCGCCGAATTCGAAGGCAAGCACGACACCGCGCTCCTGTCGGGCGACGTCAAGTATCACCAGGGATTCTCCTCGGGCGTGACGACACCGGGTGGTCCCATGCATCTGACCCTCGCCTTCAACCCGTCGCACCTCGAGATCGTCAATCCCGTGGTCGAGGGCTCGGTGCGCGCGCGCCAGCACCGCCGACGCGACATCGAGGGCAAGCAGGTGCTGCCGGTCCTGATCCATGGTGATGCCGCTTTCGCCGGTCAAGGGGTGGTGATGGAGACGCTGAATCTTTCCGGAACCCGCGGCTACGGCACCGGTGGTACGGTGCACATCATCATCAACAATCAGATCGGCTTCACCACCTCCGATCCGCGCGACACGCGTTCGACGCTCTACTGCACCGACGTCGCGAAGATGGTCGAATGCCCGATCTTCCACGTGAACGGAGACGACCCCGATGCTGTGGTGATGGTGACGGAGATTGCGTTCGACTTCCGCACGCAGTTCGGCGAGGACGTCGTGATTGATCTCGTGTGCTATCGCCGTCAGGGGCACAACGAGCAGGACGAGCCGCTCGTCACACAGCCGCTCATGTACAAGACGATCGCCAAGCATCCGAGCACGCGCAAGCTCTACGCCGAACGACTCGAGCGCGAGGGCGTGATCCGCGAGGGCGAGGGCGAGGAGATGGTGAAAGCCTACCGCCAGACGCTGGAGGCGGGCGAGCACACCAACAAGTTCGTGATGTTCGATTACAAGCCGCCGTTCGCGGTGAACTGGCAGCCCTACATCGGAACGGAGTGGACGGCTCCCGCGGACACCAGACTCCCGCTGGACGAGCTGACGATGCTCGCCCAGCGGCTGACCACCATCCCACCCGAGTTCAAGCTGCATTCGCGGGTGGACAAGATCATTGCCGACCGCAAGGCGATGGGGGCGGGCAGGCTGTCGCTCGACTGGGGCATGGCCGAGAATCTCGCCTATGCCTCCCTGCTGAAGGAGGGCTACCCCGTACGTCTCTCGGGCCAGGACTGCGGACGCGGCACGTTCTTCCATCGCCACGCCGTGCTGCACGACCAGAATCGCGAGCGCTGGGACGACGGCACATTCATCCCGCTGCAGCACATCGCCGAAGGGCAGGCCGATTTCCTGGTCATCGATTCGGTCCTGTCGGAGGAGGCGGTGCTCGGATTCGAGTACGGTTACGCGACCGCCGTTCCCGGTGAACTGGTGATCTGGGAAGCGCAGTTCGGAGATTTCGCGAACGGTGCCCAGGTCGTGATCGATCAGTTCATCAGCTCGGGCGAAGCCAAGTGGGGCCGCCTGTGCGGGCTCGTGATGATGCTGCCGCACGGCTACGAAGGGCAGGGGCCCGAGCACTCATCCGCGCGGCTCGAACGCTACCTCCAGCTGTGCGCCCAGTACAACATGCAGGTGGTCGTGCCGTCGACACCGGCCCAGATGTTCCATATGCTGCGCCGGCAGATGCTGCGCCCTCACCGCAAGCCGCTCATCATCATGACGCCGAAGAGCATGCTGCGGCACAAGGAGTCCGTGTCGAGCCTCGCGGATCTTGCGCACGGGCAGTTTCAGACGGTGATCGGTGAGCAGGAAGAACTCGATCCCAAACGCGTGCGGCGGCTCATCCTGTGCAGCGGCAAGATCTACTACGACCTGCTCGCCAAGCGGCGTGAGCTTGGTGCCACCAACGCGGCAATCGTGCGCATCGAGCAACTCTATCCGTTCCCGCACGATGCCTTGCAGGCGCAGGTCGATCTCTACGGCAAGGCGACCGAAGTGATGTGGGTCCAGGAGGAACCGGGCAATCAGGGTGCCTGGCATCGCATCCAGCACTATCTCCTGCGGCACATGCGGTCCGATCAGGTCCTCGCCTATGCCCTGCGGCCATCCTCGGCCGCACCCGCCGTGGGCTACCTCGCCCTCCACAACCAGCAGCAGAAGGAGCTGATGCAGGCGGCCTTCGGTCCGATCGCGGGCAACACGACGTCGGTCGTACCGCATGCAACCCCGAAGAAAGAGCGTACTGCGCGCGCCGTCGCGCGAAGCTAATCGAGGAAAAAGAACATGCTAGTCGAAGTCAAAGTCCCAGCGCTTTCGGAGTCCGTGTCGTCCGCCACCCTCGTCGCCTGGCGCAAGAAGCAGGGGGAGTTCGTCGAGCGCGACGAGAACATGATCGACATCGAAACCGACAAGGTAGTGCTCGAACTGCCCGCACCGCAGGCCGGTGTGCTCGTCAAGATCCTGAAGGGCGACGGTGCCACCGTCGTGAGCGACGAGGTGATCGCCACCATCGACACCGAGGCCAAGGCGGCGGCGGGTGCTGCACCCGCCAAGGCACCCGTCCCGGCTCCGGCCCCGCAGCCCACGCAGGGAGCGTCGGGCGCTGCCGAGAAGGTGATCATGCCTGCCGCGCGCAAGGTGGCCGCGGACAAGGGCCTGGATCCGAGCACCATCGAGGGCAGCGGTCGCGGTGGCCGGGTCACTAAGGGCGACGTGCTGGATGCCGTGGCGAAGGGGGCGCAACCCGTGCCGAGACCCGTCGCATCGGCTGCCGCACCGGCGCCGGTGGTGCAGACCGACCTTGCCGGACGCCCCGAGCAGCGGGTGCCGATGACGCGCCTGCGCAAGCGGGTCGCCGAGCGCCTGATCCAGTCGCAGTCGACCGCGGCCATCCTCACCACGTTCAACGAGGTGAACATGGCGCCGGTAATGGAACTGCGGAAGAAATACCAGGAGCGCTTCGAGAAGAGCCACGGCGTGAAGCTGGGCTTCATGTCGTTCTTCGTGAAAGCGGCGGTTGCAGCGCTGAAGCGCTACCCGGTCGTGAACGCATCCGTGGACGGCGACGATATCATCTACCACGGCTACTACGATATCGGCATCGCGGTCGGCAGCGAGCGCGGTCTGGTGGTGCCGATCATCCGCAATGCGGACGAGCTCTCGCTCGCGGACATCGAGAAGCAGATCGCCGACTTCGGAGCGCGGGCGAAGAGCGGGAAGATCACCCTCGAAGAGTTGACCGGCGGGACGTTCTCGATCTCCAATGGTGGCGTCTTCGGGTCGATGCTTTCGACGCCCATCATCAATCCTCCGCAGAGCGCGATCCTGGGCATCCACGCCACCAAGGAGCGCCCGGTGGTGGAGGGCGGTCAGATCGTGATCCGCCCGATCAATTTCCTTGCGCTGTCTTACGACCACCGCATCATCGACGGCCGCGAAGCCGTGCTGTCGCTGGTCGCGATCAAGGAAGCGCTGGAGGATCCGGCGCGCCTGCTACTGGACGTCTGACAGTTCGCTTGCCAATCGGAACTGCCGGTGCCGGGCGTGTTGTCCGGCACCCATCAATCGCGGAGGTTTTTGCATGTCTCAAGTGTTCGACGTCGCCGTCATCGGCGCCGGCCCGGGCGGCTACGTAGCTGCCCTGCGCGCCGCCCAGCTCGGGCTTTCCACCGTGTGCATCGACGAGTGGAAGAACCCCAAAGGGCGGCCCAGCCTGGGTGGCACCTGCCTCAACGTCGGTTGCATTCCGTCCAAGGCACTGCTGGAATCGTCGGAGAACTTCGAGCGCGCGTCGCACAAGTTCGCCGATCACGGCATCCGCATGCAGGGCCTGTCGATGGACATCGCGACCATGCAGGCGCGCAAGGAGAAGATCGTCGACACGCTCACCTCCGGCATCGCGATGCTGTTCAAGAAGAACAAGGTGACCTCGCTGCACGGACGCGGCCGCCTCGTCACGGCAGGTGCGACCTATGGCGTCCAGGTGAGCCAGGGCGACAAATCCGAGGTGATCGAGGCGCGGCACGTGATCATCGCCACCGGCTCGGTGCCGCGGCCGTTGCCGATGGCCGAGGTCGACAACGAACTCATCCTCGACAACGAAGGCGCGCTCGCGCTGACCGAGGTGCCGCGCAAGCTCGGCGTCGTCGGTGCCGGCGTCATCGGCCTCGAGATGGGCAGCGTCTGGCGGCGGCTCGGCGCCGAGGTGACAGTGCTGGAAGCCTTGCCTTCGTTTCTCGCGGCCGTCGATGGACAGGTGGCGAAGGAAGCCTTCCGTATCTTCTCGAAGGAGCTCGGTCTCGTGATCAACACCGGTGTGAATATCGAGAGCGTCACCAAGAGCAAAGGCAAGGTCGCGGTCAAGTACGAGGACAAGGATGGGGTGCACAAGGCGGAGTTCGACAAGCTGATCGTGTCGATCGGCCGCGTCCCGAACTCGGCGAGCGTGGGGCCGGACGCAGTCGGCCTCAAGGTGGATGCACGCGGGTTCATCGAGGTCGACGAGTATTGCCGCACGAACCTGCCGAACGTCTTCGCAATCGGCGATGTCGTGCGCGGCCCGATGCTCGCCCACAAGTCGTCGGAGGAGGGCGTGGCGGTCGCCGAGCTGATCGCGGGCCAGCAAAGCCACGTCAATCTCGAGACCGTGCCGTGGGTGATCTACACATCGCCCGAGATCGCCTGGGTGGGGCGTAACGAGCAGGAGCTGAAGGAGGCCGGTGTGGCCTACCGCTCCGGCATGTTCCCGTTCACCGCGAACGGTCGCGCGCGCTCGCTCGGCGAGACGCACGGCTTCGTCAAAATCCTCGCCGATGCAAAGAGCGACCGCATACTCGGCGTACACATCATCGGCCCGTTCGCCTCCGAGCTGATCGCGGAGGCGACCGTGGCGATGGAGTTCGGTGCGAGCTCCGAAGATATCGCCCGCATCGTGCACGCACACCCGTCGCTGTCGGAGGTCATGCACGAGGCGGCGCTGGGCGTCGATGACAGAACCCTGCACATCTGATGTCGGACGCCGCCATGGACCGGTTCGAGCCGCCCCGGTTGAACGGGGCGGCAAATCCGGCGAATCCGGTGGCCGCGAACTCAGCGCGCCCCCCGGGTGCGGAAGGCAGCGTCGGAGACTGGATCCGCCAGCAGGCCATCGTCCACGGCTTCGAGCTCGACGATGCACAACAGGCCGTGCTGCCGTGCCTGGAGCGGCTGTTCCAGGACTTGGCCGCCGCCGAACGTGCGAGCGGTCCGTTACTGCGCTTCTTCACCAGCAAGCGCCTGGTGCAGGGACTCTACCTCTGGGGTGGCGTCGGGCGCGGCAAGAGCTTTCTCATGGACAGCTTTTTCGCGGCCGCGCCGGTCAAACGCAAGCGGCGCCTGCACTTCCACCGCTTCATGCAGGACGTTCACCGCGAGCTCGCGACGCTGCAGGGCCAGCCCGATCCGCTCGCGACCGTGGCAAAGCGCCTGGCGCGCACGACGAAACTCCTCTGCCTGGACGAATTCCTGGTCACCGATATCGGCGATGCGATGCTGATGCGACACCTGCTGGAGGGGCTGTTCGCCGAAGGCGTGGTGCTGGTGACGACCTCCAACACGCAGCCCGACGAGCTCTATCGCAACGGTTTGCAGCGCGGCCAGTTCCTGCCCGCGATCGACCTCCTGAAAAGGCATCTGCAGATCCACGAGGTGGAGGGTGGACAGGACTATCGCCTGCGTGCGCTGGAGCAGCTTGGCGTCTATCATTCGCCCCTGTCGGACGCGACGGAACGTCGCATGCGCGAAGAGTTCGTCGCGATTGCGCGCGACGAGGGGGACGCCGATACGCTCGTCGAAGTGGATGGCCGCCAGTTGAACGCGCGACGGGTCGCCCCAGGCGTGGCGTGGTTCGAATTCGGCGAGCTGTGTCAGAAGCCGCGCGGCCAAGTGGATTTCATCGAGCTCGCGCGCCGCTATCACACCGTGCTGCTCTCGCGTATCCCGCGCATGTTCGCGGACGAGCGCGACGCGGCGCGGCGTTTCGCGTGGCTGGTAGATGAGTTCTACGACCGGCGGGTCAAGCTCATCGTTTCCGCCGAGGCGCCGCTGGAAGGGTTACTCGACCCGACGGCGGTCGGGCGCGATCTCGAGCGTACCGTGAGCCGATTGATCGAGATGCAGAGTCATCATTATCTCGCGCAGCCTCACCTGGGCTAGAATCGCGACTTGCAGGGGAGTACCGACCGCGGCGGGACCTGAGCCCGTGTCGGCCAACGTAGAGATGCACGGAGCAATTCCGTGCTTTGCCACGATATCAAGGAGGGAGATGCAATGGGAGAATCCTACAGGGAGTTCCACCGCCGTTCGATCGAAGAGCGCGACGCGTTCTGGGGCGAGCTCGCGAAGCTCATTCACTGGCACAAGCCCTACGACAAAGTCCTCGACTACAGCAACCCGCCGTTCGCGAAATGGTTCCCCGGCGGCCTCACGAACCTTTGCTACAACGCGGTCGATCGGCACGCGGCCGAGTTCCCCGACCGCAAGGCGCTGATCTACGTCTCGACCGAGGTCGACGAAGAGAAGGTCTACTCGTACAAGGATCTCCTCGCCGAGGTGAACCGCTTTGCCGCGGTCCTGCAGGAGCTGGGCGTCGGCAAGGGCGACCGGGTCCTGATCTACATGCCGATGATCGCGGAGGCGGTCTTTGCCATGCTCGCCACCGTACGGCTTGGCGCAATCCACTCGGTCGTCTTCGGCGGCTTTGCTTCGAACAGCCTCGCCACCCGCATCGACGACGCCACGCCGAAAGTCATGGTTACCGCCGATGCCGGCATGCGCGGCGGCAAGGCGGTGCCGTACAAGAATCTGGTCGACGAGGCGATTCGCCTGTCCGCGACGCCGCCGGCGAAGGTGCTGATGGTCAATCGCGGGCTGGACAAGAACATGCCGCTCGTTGCCGGACGCGACGTCGATTACGCCGAGCTGCGCGCCAAGCACATGAACGCGCAGGTACCGTGCGAGTGGGTCGATTCGACGCATCCGTCCTACATCCTCTACACCTCCGGCACCACCGGCAAGCCGAAGGGCGTGCAGCGCGACACCGGTGGCTACGCGGTCGCGCTCGCGTCGACCATGAAGTACATCTACTGCGGCAATCCCGGCGAGACGTACTTCTCGACCTCGGACATCGGCTGGGTGGTGGGCCATTCCTACATCGTCTACGCGCCCTTGCTCTACGGCATGGCAACAGTCGTGTACGAAGGCTTGCCGATTCGCCCCGACCCCGGCATCTGGTGGAAGATCGTGCAGGACTACAAGGTGACGGTCATGTTCAGCGCACCGACTGCGGCACGCGTGCTGAAGAAGCAGGATCCGGCATTCCTCAAGAAGTACGACATCAGCACGCTGCGCACGTTCTTCATGGCGGGCGAGCCGCTCGACGAGCCGACGGCGAAATGGATCGCGGACGCGCTGGGGGTTCCCATCATCGACAACTATTGGCAGACCGAAACCGGCTGGCCGATTCTCACCGCAGCCCACGGCGTGGAAAAGACGCCGACCAAGTTCGGCAGCCCGTCCTTCGCGTCATACGGCTACGATGTACGCCTGCTGAACGAGGCGACCGGCGAAGAGGTGCCGCCGAACGAGAAGGGGGTCGTGTGTGTCCTGCCGCCGCTGCCGCCGGGTTGCCTCTCGACCGTGTGGGGCCAGGATGAGCGCTTCGTGAAAACCTACTTCACGATGTTCAAACAGCCGCTGGCGTACACCACGTTCGACTGGGGTATCCGCGACAGCGATGGCTATTACTTCATCCTTGGGCGCACCGACGACGTGATCAACGTCGCAGGTCACCGTCTCGGTACGCGCGAGATCGAGGAAGCCGTCAGCGGTCACTCCAACATCGCCGAGGTGGCCGTGGTCGGCGTCGCCGACCAGTTGAAGGGGCAGGTGCCGATGGCGTTCGCGGTGGTGAAGGATCCGTCGAAGATCGCGACGCCAGAGGCGAAGAAAGCGATGGAGAAGGAGGTATTCGCAAC
Source organism: Burkholderiales bacterium (assembly GCA_016791285.1). The sequence goes on along the minus strand of JAEUMX010000045.1, from coordinate 12,421 downwards.
CGTGGACAAGGCGCTCGGTGCGATCGGCAGACCATCCCGTGTGCATTTCATCACCCAGCTGCCAAAGACGCGTTCCGGCAAGGTGTTGCGGCGGTCGATCCAGGCCATCGCCGAAGGCCGCGATCCGGGAGATCTCACCACCCTCGACGATCAGGCGGGCATCGAGCAGATCAAGAGCGCGATTGCAGGAAAGGCCTGAGGAAGGACCGCTTCAGAGAAGGCCCGCCGCACAAATCGGCGGGCTTTTTTTCTGGCGAGCCTGGCGAGGAGGGACGCGGGAAGCAAGAAGCTTCGAGGCCTATGGTCAAGGTTCTCGGGTTTCTCGACCTCGCCGCACAGGAAGGGCCTGGGACAGAGCTTGAGCACATACTCCACTCTGCCCGCGGCTACGACGAGTCGGCACACTTCGTCATAGAAGAGGGGCTCGAAGTCATCCCTCACTGGAACGGTCTTCGCGATAAGGCGACCGCCCGCGAAAGGCGATTGGATTTCAGACTCGCATGCGAAGGTGGGATTCGTATGGGGCGCTTATGTCATTGATATAAAGCGCGTTTCTTGCTCAATGCACTTGCCTGGTACTCACAAGGGTACTTACGGTTTTCAGCCATGTGTATTCAATTCGGGCTGCCGCCGTCGTCGCTAGCCTATCAGATTGTCGCGCGAATGGAACTGACTGCAACTGACTGCGAGTCTAGCGCCGGCGCCATAATGGCGCGATGGACCTCGACCTCGACGCGAGCCTGGGGCGGCTCGCCAAGTGGCTCGCCAGAGCTCGCGAGAGCGGATGGAGCCCGACGCCCGAGGAGCAGCGGCTCCGCAGCCTCGCGCAGACGCTGGAGCGGGCCGCAGAGGCGCTGGGCGCAGCGGTTGCCGAGCTGGGACAGCCCTATCAGTGGCTCGGGCTCGAGGAGCTCGTGGACGGAGGGCACCCTGGCCGATTTGGCTGCGCCACGCCCGACGCTGTCGAGCTCTCCGACCGGCTGCGCGAAATAGCCGACCGCGCGCGAGAGCTGGCCGACGCAATGCCAGACCCCCGCGCCAGGCCGGCTCTCGCATGGACGGCCGATGTGTTCCTCCACCTCTGGCGCGAAGCCGAACGCGAGCGACCGACCCTGACCGGCTCAGCGGACGCCCGACCAAGTGAGGCCGTGCTCGCGTTTCAAGCGCTGCTCGAGCAGGCCAGGATCGTCCGGAGTCCCGAAAGGGCTCGCGAGCTGCTCGCCGAGGCGCTCGAACGGTACGACCCCGGACTTGCGACCTCGCCTGACTGGCGCGAGATCGCGGTCTGGCTCGAGTAGGTGATGATCGTGGCATAGTCGGCCATCCACTTCCCCCTACCTGCAGTCTGCCCGCCGCGGCATGCTGCCGTCCGTCGTTACATGACTGGAGGCAAGCATGCCCCGATTCTTGACAGAGCCCGACATCCTCGGCCAGCCCGAAGTTACGCCGGAGCAAGCGGCCGAAAACCGGCGTCTCGGCCGTCGGCCTACGCGGCCGCGGCCGGCTATTCGTCCGCGCGTCCCCGTGGGTCGGACCACGTGGAACGAGGGCATCGACGCCGGCCGGTATCCGGAGCCGTGCGGCTGGCTCGGCCGGCGGCGCGTGTGGGCCGAGTCGGACATCGCCGCACTTGAGGAGCGCATCGCGTCCGGCGATCCCGCGCTACGCACGGTGCCGCCCACGGCAGTCGCTGCGCGGATCGCCGCCGCGCGCGACGCCCGCAGCCGGCACGCGGCCGAGCGACGCTTCGCGCGGGATGCGGCGGACGGGCCGTCGCCTGAGGTGACCGAGCTCGCCGAGGTGCGCGAGGTACTGGCGCGGCCGGACGACCGCGCATGAAGTGCATCGCCTACCGGCCATCGGCCGCGGGGCACCGGGTCGGTTTCGCCGACATCGAGATGCCGAGCGGGATCATCGTCCGTGACTGCGGCTACCACGTGGCGGAGTCAACCGGGCGTCGGTGGGTGATCCCGCCGGCGCGGCCCGTGCTCGACGACGATCGACGGCTGGCTATGCGCAACGGCCGGCCGGACTACGCGCCCGTCATCGACTTTCGGGACGCAAACGTGCGGCGCCGCTGGAGCGATGCGGCGGTCTGCGCGATCGAGGAGTATCTCTCGTCGTGATCCACGTCACGACATTCCGCGACCTCGCCGCGCGGGAGGCAACCGCTTCGGTGCTGGACTTCGACACGCTGGCCGAACGGATTGAGCACCCGCGAGAGTATCCGGCGAAGGCAGACTGCCCACTCATCAAACTCGGCAGGTTCGGCGCGCGCACCACGGACAGGGGGTCATTGCGCCACGACGCCAACATTTTGGCCGTGACAGGGGTTGAGGGCGACTACGACGCCGGACTCGTGGGCATCGACGAGGCGGCCGCGCGGCTGCGACTGGCTGGCGTTACCGCGCTGCTGTACACCAGTCCGTCGCACCGGCCCGAGGCGCCGCGCTGGCGCGTGCTGGCGCCTCTTTCGCGAGATTGCCTGCCACGGGAGCGCCGCCAATTCACCGCGCGGCTGAACGGCGTGCTCGGCGGCATCCTGGCGCCCGAATCCTTCGTGCTGGCTCAGTCGTACTACATCGGCCGCGTCGCCGGCTCCGTCTATGAAAGCAGGCGCATCGACGGGCAGTACATCGACTTGCTCGAAGAGCTGGACGGGGCCGCGATCGACAGCGCCAAGAACGGCACGAACCGGGCCGAGCGGCTCGACGAGATCGGCACCAACAACCCGGTTGTGCGCCGCCTGGGCGAGCGCGGCCTCATTCTGCGCGTCGGCACCGACGGTAAGGTGGAGATTACGTGTCCCTTCGAGCGCGAGCACACCGGAGGGGGCGGACGCGGCGCCACGGTCTATTTTCCGCCGCATACGGGTGGCTATGAACGCGGGCACTTCAAGTGTCTGCACTCGCACTGTGAGGGGAGGCCGGACGACGCTTTCCTCAGGGCGATAGGGCTGGCCGAACCGCCGGAGCAGGCCGACGACGAGCTCCCGCGGCCGATGCCGCTGCCGGAGCTGCCGCCGGTCCCCGATTTCCCGCTCGAGATTCTGCCGGGCGCGCTTCGTGACTGGGTAGCGGACGCCGCGGAGCGCGCGCAGTTTCCGGTTGCTTTCGCCGCCGTGGCGGCAATGGTTGCCATGGGTGCCGTCGTCGGACGGAAGATCGGGATTAGGTTGAAGGCGCGAGACGACTGGACCGAATACGCCAACGTCTGGGGCGGCGCGGTGGGCCTGCCGTCGTCGCTCAAGTCACCTGCCATGCGCGAGGCGCTGCGGCCATTTCGGGCACTACAGGTGGCCGCGGACGCACTCCACGCCAGCGCCATAGAAGCGCACAAGGTCGAGCTCGACGCGCTCCGCCTGCGCCGCGATGCCCGGCGCAAAGCGGCCGCCAAAATCCTCGCCAAAGATCCCGACGCCCATATAGACCTCGGCAACGATAGCGAGCCGGAAGCGCCGGTAGCTCGCGCTTATTGGACGTCGAATGCGAACGAGGCGAGCCTCGGGGTTCTGCTCGAACAGAACCCAAACGGGCTGCTGATCGAGCGGGACGAGTTGTCGGCGCTGCTCGTCAGTCTTGAAGACGATGCCAAAGCGGACCTGCGCGGGCTAATGATCTCGGGCTGGAGCGGCAAAGAAGGGTATCGCTTCGACAGGATTGTGCGTGGGAAGACGTTTCTCCCCGCTTTTGCGGTCTCGGTTCTCGGCGGCATTCAACCGGGACCGCTGGCGCGGTATGTCCGCGGTGCGCGCTCGGGGGAGCAAGACGACGGCATGTTGCAACGCTTTCAGTTATTCGTGTGGCCGGACGCGGGGCCGTTCGAGCATGTCGACCGCTATCCCCGAAAGGCCGCAAAAGACGCGGCACACGAAGCGTTCAGGCACGCAGCCACGTTCGACCCGGCGAAGATCGGCGCGACGGACGACTACGGCGACGCTCCGCCGTTCTTGCGGCTCTCAGACGAGGCGCAAACGCTGTTCAACGAATGGTACGTCGACTTCATGAACACCCGGCGGAAGGTCGAGGCCGCCGGCGAGGAGAGCACGCCGCTCAGTTCTCATTTCGGGAAGTTCCCCGGACTCGTCGGGAAACTCGCGCTCATCATCCATGTGCTAGACGACCCCGCGGGCAAGCGAGTATCCAGGCGAACGCTTCTGAAGGCGCTGGCGTGGCTCGATTACTTGACACCGCACGCGCGGCGCGTCTACCACGCCATCGACTGTCCCGAGACCACGGCGGCGAAGCTGCTATGGGCGCGGATTCGCGATGGAAAACTGCCCAAGCTGTTCCGGGCGCGCGACATCTACCGCAATTGCTGGCATGGGTTGACCGACAGCGAAACAGTCAAGAGAGCCTGCCGGCTGTTATTCGACTACGGATGGCTGATCGAGATCGTCGACCCCGGAGGAGGGAGCGCCGGCGGCCGACCCGCCGACCCGCGGTACGCGGTAACGCCCGCGGCCAAGGAGTCCACATGAGCAAGAACTACCTGGGCATGCTGCGCGAGGAAACCGCAGGTTTTGTCAGTTCTGTCAGTCCATCCTTAGCGCATGCAAACATGCATTTTGAAGAGAGAGATCAAAAGAACAACGAAAAATACACTTACACCACTACTGACAAAACCGACAGAACCCACGCGGTGCTCGATGCGTGGCTCGCCCTCATCGGCGAAGACGACCCGGCGATCCGCGCTGCCTTCTGGGCGCAGGTCGAGCGCGACCCGGAGGCGCGGGCGTACTTCCTGGGGCACGCCAACGATTCGCTCAACAACGAGGGCAAGCCATGATTCGAGTCCTGGTAACCGGCAAGCTGCACGGCGCACCCGAGGTCCGCACGGGCAAGACCGGCAAGCCCTTCACGACCGCGAAGCTTGTCGTCGATGCGGGCGAGGAGCATGGCGTCTGGGTGAGCGTGATAGCCTTCGCCGCGGAGAGCGAGCGCCTGGCCGGGCTCAAGAGCGGCGACGCGGTGGCCGTGGCCGGCAGGGCGACGCTGCAGGCGTACCAGGCGAAGGACGGCGAGCTGCGCGCGTCGCTCTCAGTCGTGGCCGACGAGTTCGCCGCGACGCGTCGGGCACCGAAGCAGGCCGAGGCGCAGTCGTCCAGACAACGGGAGGGGCAGACTGACTTCCTCGACGAAGAGGTGCCGTTTTGAGGTGCGCCGGTGAACTTCACGTCGGTCGACCATGCGTTGCGCTGGGCCTTTCGCCTGGAGTCGGTGCCGATCGTTGCGCAAGCGAGCGTCTTCACGGCGCGATGCGGCGTGCGCCTGCCGAGGCCGTTCGAAGCCTCGGGCGCATGGGATCGCCTTGCGCAAGCAGCCTTGGTCCGTCGCCAGGTCGAGGGGCTGGGCGAGCCGCTCTGCTGGCTGGCGCTCGCGCTCTACAGTCGCAGCCAGGCGCGAGGACCCGCGGCGCTGGCGTTGATCGAGCACCTGAACCCGACCCCGGAGGCTCGCGAAGCCACCGCCTTGATGCTCGCGCAGTACGTCGGCATGTCGCGCGGCCGCGGCGGCATCGACCACGTGCGCCGGCTGTTGGGAATCCGCAAGTCGAGCGCCTTGGAACAACGCCGGGAGCTGTTTCGCCGACTCGACGGGCTGCTGTTGCGAGTGCACGCCGCGCTCGGGCCGAAGCTGATCGCCGGCGGGTTGGTTCAAACTCACGATTCACGAACGGAGACCACGATGAGCAAGCTACCGATTGACGACGTGCTCGATTCGCTGCTGGCGATCGACGCGGACCTCGAAAAAGCCGGCGAGAAGTTCGCCGTTGTGCAGATCCACAACCGAAACGGCGCGGCGCTCTGCACGGCCGTGAGCACGCTGATGAACGAGTGCCTTGCTCTCGCGCAGAGTGAGCCGGTGACCGAGATCACCACGCTTCAGCGGGACGCCACGGGCAAGCCGTACCGCGCACTCAAGCATCGCGGCAAGGCGCGGGCCGAAGACTGCACCCGGGCATTGTCGGGATTCTTGAGCGCGGTGATTGCCCTCGCGGTCCAGCAAGAGGCAGCGCGGCATGGTGGCTGACGACCTGCTCGCGCGCCTGGCCGAGCTCGAGCGCCGCGTCGAGCTGCTGGAGCGGTTGCTCGGGCGGCAGCCTGCCGGCTGGGAGAAACCTGGCTTGCCGCGCGACCTGCAACGGACCGGCGCGAAAGAAAACCCCCGCGAAGGGATTACCGATGGTTTTCTGCCCGAGGGGTAGGGGCCGGAAAATGTCTACGCGTTTCGCTTCTGCTGACCGTTGCCTAGCCAGATTCTTGCGCCCGCGAAATTGAGGCAGGGGGGTATGTGGTGCGACCCCTGGGGACCGCTTAGGAGCGGCTTTGGGGCCGTTTTTGACCCCGGGGCGGGGGTAGGGGTAGTGCCCCGCCCTTGGAAGCGCGTGGAGCGCGAATTGACCCCCGGTTTGCCGGGGTAGGAGCTTGTTATGAGCGATGCTGAAGCAGTTGCCGAGCTGCTCCGGGCCGCCGACGTGGTCACGCAACGCGGCCTGGCGTTCGGCCGGGCCGGCGACCCCGAGCTGTACCGCGAGATCGAGGGTCTGGTCGCTACGGGTCGCGCGCGCCTGGAGCTCGTGATCTGCCTCAACCCGCCGCGTGTCGAGCTGCGCGTGGTTGACGTGCGCGACGGTCGCCCGATCGCCTCGGCGTTTGAATTTCGCGAGCCGGAGCCCGAGGAACGTCCGCACTGACTGCGCGTGCGCGTGCCATACTGCGATTCGAGCCTTCCGTCCGCAATCGGAGCGAGTCCGACCGGGTCCGGCGGCTGCCTTCACCCGCTTGCACGCCTGGGCGAGCCAGGTTCCGCGAAGCGTCGAAATACCGCTTGAGATCGGCGGCAGCCCCGCAGGGTGAGCCTGCGACGCGTGTTGCCAGGTCGATCCGAGCGATGAACCCCCTTGAACGTTTGCGCGTTGCGCGCCGATCGCGGAGCGCAGCGCAGAGAGGTATTCCAAATGAGTACAAGTGAAATCTTGAGCGTCCTCGAACGGCAGGGCCAGCAGCTCGAAGCCTGGGGCCAGCGGCTGAGCGAGCTGGAGCGGCGCGCTGGCCGCGCCGGCTTGGTCCTGGGCGGCGGTAGCTCATCCTCCGAGAACGCCGAGTACAAAGCGCGTTTCCTCGACTACCTGCGCACCGGCGAACGCGAGCTGAAGAGCATGCAAAGCGGCGTCGATCCGTCTGGCGGCTTCTTGCTCCCGAGGCAAATCGACGAGCAGATCACGAAAGCGCTGCGGGAACTCTCGCCGATGCGCCAGCTCGCGCGTGTGATCGAGCTCAAAACGCAGGACTTTCACATGATTCACAGCTCTGGCGGGACCGGTTACGCATGGGTCGGCGAGACGACGCCGCGGCCGGAGACCGCGACGCCCGAGCTGCGCGACATCTCGCCGAAGCCGGGCGAGATCTACGCGAACCCTGCCGTCACGCAGCGCCTGCTTGACGATGTCGGCTTCGATCTCGAAGACTGGCTCGTTGCCGAGGTGAGCGAGAGCTTCGCGGCCGGCGAGGGCGACGCCTTCATCAACGGCGATGGCATCGTCCGGCCGCGCGGGCTCCTGACCTACGACATCTCGACCGATGCCGATGGCGTGCGCTCGGAGAACGCCTTTCAATACGTCGCAACCGGTCAGAGCGGCGCCTTTCCGGGCAGCAACCCGGTCGACAAGCTGCTCGCTCTGATCTACGCGGTGAAGCCGCGCTATCGGCAGAACGCTAGCTGGCTGATGGCGGGCTCGACGCTTGAGGTCGTGCGCAAGTTCAAGGACGGCCAGGGGCAACTTCTGTGGCAGCCGAGCCTGCAGGCGGGGCAGCCGAGTATGCTGCTGGGCTATCCCGTGTTCGAGGACGAGAACGTGCCGGTGATCGCGGCCAACAGCCTGAGCGTCGCGTTCGGCGATTTCAGCAAAGCCTACGTCGTGCTCGATCGCAACAGCGCGACCCTGCGCGATCCGTTCACGAACAAGCCCTACGTGCACTTCTACACGACGAAGCGCGTCGGCGGCGGTGCCCGCGACCTGCGCGCGGTGAAGTTTTTGAAATTCGGCACTTCGTAATCGCCGCGCAAGATGTGTGCGGCGCTCTTGGGTTTCCGGCGCCGCGGGTCAAGTCGGCTGAGTGACCCAAACAACCCCGACAGTCGGCGGCTCCCGCTTCACTTTCGTGAGTCCGGGGAGCGCGGCAGGCAGCAGAGCCCGGCCACCAGCCGGGCTTTGTTTCTTTGCTATCCTGCCATTTGATTGCCTTCTTACGCAGACGAGGCTCGGCCAGGCAAGGCAGGGCGTGGCACGGCTGGGCGTGGCTGGGCAAAGCAAAGGCATGGCACGGCATGGGCGCTTCGGCGCACGCAAAGAGCGACTTCGGTCGCCTTTTGCGTTTCGGGACGGCCCTACAGCGCTCCTACGCGAAGATTCGGCCTCTCGCGCGGCCTGGGGGCTGTCAAATCGGCGTAAAAGCGCCCTTGGCGCTCGAATTACGCTGCCGGCCGGTGCAGCGGAACGACGTTCGCGCCGGTCCTGAGCGCGTCGACGTGGTCGGCCCAAGCCTGCATCAACTGGCGCCGCTCGGGTAGGTACTGCGCATGGTTGTAGGCAGCGCGAACACGGCTCGCCTGGATGTGCGCCAGTTGCGCTTCGATCACGTCAGGACGGAAGCCGAGCTCGTTGAGCGCCGTGCTGGCGATGCCCCGGAAGCCGTGCCCGGTCATCCTGCCGGCGTAGCCCATGCGCTCGAGCGCTTTGAGGATCGTGTTGTTGCTCATCGGTGTTCCCGAATCCCGCTCGCCAGGGAAGAGCAGGTCGCCGCGCCTGATCTCTGAGAGCGTCAGCAGAACCTCGGTCGCCTGCCGGGACAGCGGTACCAGATGCTGCCGACGGCTCTTGGTGCGCTCGGCTGGAATCTTCCACTCGGCACGCGAGAGGTCTATTTCATCCCAACGGGCGCCGATCAGCTCGCCGGTGCGAGCGAACGTGAGCAGCATCAGGCGCATGGCGAGCCGCGTGTAGGCGCTTCCCTGGTAGGCGTCGATCCGGCGCAGCAGGTCGGGCAGCTCGTCGAGTGGGATCCGCGCGAAGTTGACTTGCCGGCGCGCTCGGAGCACGTCACCCGGCTTCACTTCGGCGACGGGGTTTCGCTCTGCAAGGCCATGCGCCACGGCGTAGCGCATGACTTGTCCGCACGTCATGAGCACCCGGCGGGCAATGTCGGCCACGCCGCGCGCCTCGATGCTCTTGGCGAGCCGGACGAATGCCGGGGCGGTTAGCTCGTCCACCGGCCGGCTCCCGATCGCGGGGAACGCGTCGGCCTCAAGCCGCCGGATGACGTATGCGGCATGCCGCGCGGACCTGTTCGCGCGCCAGTCTTCCCACCATCGCCGGGCGATCGCCTCGAAGCTGGTCTCTTGCGCCTGGTTCGCGCGCTTGGCTTCCTGCTTCGCGGCGTTCGGATCGATCCCGGCAGCTAGCTGGAGCCTTGCGGCGTCCCGAGCGCGGCGCGCGTCTCGCAGGCTGACAGCGGGATAGGCGCCGAGCGCGAGCAGGTTGGCTTTGCCGGCGAAGCGATAGCGCAGGCGCCAGAGTTTGGAGCCGGACGGCCGGACTTCCAGGTAGAGGTTCCCGCCGTCGAGGTAGCGGGCAAAGGGCTTACCCGCGGGACAGGTGGCGTTGCGGCATTGCGGATCGGTGAGCGGCATGATTCGAATCCCTGCTTTTGCGGTACTCACAGGCAAAACTGCCTCGGTACTCACAAATGTACTCACAAATCGCGCTGGTTGCAACCGGATGCAGACAGACGCAGACGAGTGCAATGTCTGCGTAAGTCGTTGTTTATGATTGGAAGACTGCTGGACAACTGAATGCTGGTGACTGCGGCTGAATACATCCTTGGCGGAGAAGGTGGGATTCGAACCCACGGTACGGGGATAAGCCGTACACACGCTTTCCAAGCGTGCGCCTTAAGCCGCTCGGCCACTTCTCCGAAAAGAGCGCGCGAGAATAAACCAGCGCCGCCACCCTGTCAAAAACGCAAAGCCCGCTTACACGGGCTTTGCATCGACCTCCGATGGAGCAACGAATCAGCTTGCTGCCGGCTTGAGGTCGGGATAGCGTACGTGGTCCACCAGCTCCTGGATGTCCTTCTGCGGCGCAGGCGAGATCAGGCTGCCGATGATGATGCCGATGAAGCCAGCCGGAATGCCGAAGATGCCGGCCGAGATCGGGTTGATGTCCCACCAGAGCGGCGCGTTCACGCCGAAGAACGGATACGTCATGTACATGTAGTACATGCAGATGCCGAGCCCTGCCACCATGCCGATGATCGCACCCAGCTTGTTCGCGCGTTTCCAGAACACACCGCAGACGAGCGCCGGGAAGAACGCAGAGGCAGCGAGCGAGAACGCCGCGCCTACCAGGAACAGAATGTCCCCCGGTTTGAGCGACGTCACGTACGCGGCAATCACCGCCACCACCAGCAATAACGTCTTGGCGACCGCCAGGCGCCGGGTCGTCGGGGCGTTCGGGTCGATCATCTTGTAGTACACGTCGTGCGACAAGGCATTGGCGATCGTGAGCAGAAGGCCGTCCGCGGTAGACAGCGCGGCTGCGAGGCCGCCCGCGGCGACGAGTCCTGAGATCACGTACGGGAGCCCCGCGATCTCCGGGGTGGCGAGCACGATCAGGTCTGGCCCGATGCTGATCTCCGCCAGTTGCACGATGCCGTCCTTGTTTACATCGACCACGCTCATCAGTGTCGGGTCCACCTTCGCCCAAGCCGACACCCACCCCGGCAGACTCGCGAAGGCGGTTCCGACGACGTCGAAGTACACCGTGTACTTCACCAGGACGGCGAGGGCCGGTGCCGTGAAGTAGAGCAGGAAGATGAAGAACAGCGACCAGAACACGGAGACCCGTGCTTCTCGCACGCTGGGGGTGGTGTAGTAGCGCATGAGAATGTGGGGCAGCGCAGCCGTGCCGACCATCAGGCAGAACACCAGTGCGAGGAAGTTCCGGCGCTTGATGTCGCGCGCCTTGTCGTCCTTGCCCGGGAACGCTTCACTGTGGGGCGTGATGGGCGCGGCCTTGGCCTTATTGCCCGCGACGTCCTTCTTCCACGCTGCAGTGGCGGCTGCGACATCGGCCGGGAACTTGTCGACCACGGCTTGCGCGGCTTTGATATCGGCTTCCGGTGCGCTGGCGGCTGTGAGATCCGCGACCTTCTTATCGAGAGCGGCGCGCTGCTCGTTGAGGAACGTTGCGCCCTTGGCTTCCAGTTCCTTCAATTTGGTCTCAGCCGACGCGGCGCGCTCCTTGTAGATGTCGCGCACCTGGAGTTCCTTCGGGTTGGCGTTGAGCTCCTTTGCCTTGGCATCGACCTTTTCGAGCTGAAAGCCGTAGACCAGTTGTGGCACGGGCACACCGGTCTGCTTCACTGCCAGCCATACCACCGGGATCATGTACGCAATAATCAGAATGATGTACTGCGCTACTTGCGTCCACGTGACCGCTCGCATGCCGCCCAGGAACGAGCACACGAGAATGCCGGCGAGGCCTACGAAAACACCGATGCCGAACTCCAGTCCGGTGAAGCGGCTGGTGATGATGCCCACGCCGTAGATCTGGGCGATCACGTAGGTGAACGAGCAGACAATGGCGGCGAAGACGCCGATGGCGCGAGGAATGTTCCCGCCGTATCGGGCGCCGAGGAAGTCGGGGATCGTGAACTGCCCGAACTTCCTGAGATAGGGGGCAAGGAACAACGCCACGAGGCAGTACCCCCCGGTCCAGCCCATCACGAAGGCGAGCCCGTCGTATCCGGTCGCGTACAGCGTACCTGCCATCCCGATGAAGGAGGCTGCGCTCATCCAGTCCGCGCCGGTCGCCATGCCGTTGAAGAAGGCAGGAACGCGGCGGCCCGCGACGTAGTATTCCGCCACGTCGGCGGTGCGGCTCATGATGCCGATGCCTGCGTAGAGGCCGATGGTCGCGAACAGGAAGAGGTAGCCGAGGATCTTGTTCGGCACTCCCAGCTGCTCGAGGATTGCGAGGACGACGATGAAGGCGATGAAGCCGCCTGTGTAGAAGCTGTAATACTTCTTGAGCTGGGCGGTGAACGCCGCTTGCGACTGGACGGCCATGGTCAGTCCTCCCCTTCGTCGACGTGGTATTCGCGGTCCAGCCCGTTCATGTAGCGAGCGTAGAACCAGATGATCACGACGTATATGACCAGCGTCCCCTGCGCGGCCATATAGAAAGCGAGGGGAAAACCCAGCACCCTGACCTCGTTGATGTCACGGGCGAAATAGCCGATCACGAATGTAACGACAAACCAGATCGCGAGAAGAACTACGGTGATGGTGAGATTCTTGTGCCAGTATTGCTTGTGTCTCTCCGTAAGCTGCATTGCCTCCTCCATCCTAGAGTTTTT
>JAEUMX010000469.1 GCA_016791285.1 Burkholderiales bacterium | reverse complement strand
TGGTTTCCGCGGCATTCCGTCCGCGTGTTCCTCTTTCTGTTCCCGATCTACGTCGGCACGGTGATGCTCAACGCGCGGTTCGTACTCGCGATCTACCTGCTGTGGGACAACGTGTTGCCATTCCTGATCGCGCAGGGCGGTGGCGGGGTGGCACATGGCGCCCATATCGGCGGGTTCATCGCCGGTCTCGTGGTGGCGTGGTGGATGGACCGGCGCGGCGGCGGCAAACGCGAGGCGTAGCAGCGATCAGAGCTGCGCCGCCTGGAAGGTGTCGCACTGGTCGATGCGACCGCCTTCGAGCCCGCGCTTGAACCAGCGCACACGCATGTCGGAAGAGCCGTGGGTCCAGGATTCGGGCCGGACGTAGCCCGCGGATTGCCGCTGGATATTGTCGTCGCCGATGGCCGCGGCCGCGCGCAATCCTTCTTCCGCGTCGCCCGGTTCGAGCAGTTGACGCTGCTTGTTCGCGTGGTGACCCCATACGCCAGCCAGACAGTCCGCCTGCAGCTCCATCCGCACGGAGAGCGCCTTGGCCTGCTGCTCGGACGCACGCGACTGAAGGTTCTGCACCTTGCCCGCGACGCCGAGCAGGTTCTGCACGTGGTGGCCGACTTCATGCGCGATCACGTAGGCGCGCGCAAAATCCCCCGGCGCGCCGAAGCGGCGATCGAGCTCGCGGAAGAAGTCGAGATCGATGTACACCTTCTGGTCGGCCGGGCAATAGAACGGCCCGGCGGCCGCCGAGGTCATCCCGCACGCCGACTGGACCATTCCCGAGAACATGACGAGCTTCGGCGCCTGATAGCGCTTGCCGCCCGAGGTGAAGATCTGACCCCACGTATCTTCGGTATCGGCCAGCACCACCGAGACGAATTCGGCCTGCTCGTCCTTGACCGGTATCCCCGGCGCTGCCTGCCCAGGTGCTGGCCGGCTCGATTGCGTGGGGGCCGAAGGCGGACCGCTCACGGTCTCGACGGTGCTCATCAGGGCGAACGGGTCGACACCCAGCACGAGCGCGGCGATGAACACGATGACCATTCCCAGACCGCCAATCTTCATGCCGCGACCGCCAAACCCCGGACCGCGACCGCGGATATCCTCGATATTGTCGCTGCGGCGACCCGATTCCCATCTCATATTGCCTTCCTCCTGGAGCGCCTCGGTGGTCTTTGCAATATACCGCTTCCCGCGGCTCGAACGCACGCGATGATGCCCTTGTGAGCCGCCCGCAGCGCCCGCAAAATCCCAATCTTCCTTCGCGGATGGACGGAGCCGACGATGTCCTGGGTCTATCTTTTTCTTGCCGGCATGCTCGAGATCGTGTGGGCGATCGGGCTCAAGTACACAGAAGGCTTCACCCGGCTCTGGCCATCGGTCATCACCATCGCGGTGGCGTGGCTATCCTTCTATCTCCTGGCGCTGGCGGTGAAGACGATTCCCGTGGGCACCGGCTATGCGATCTGGACCGGCATCGGCGCGGCAGGGGTCGCAATCCTGGGGATGATTCTCTTCGGTGAGCCTGCGACGATCGCCCGCTTCTTGTTCCTCGCGTTGATCATCGTCGGGATCGTCGGCCTCAAACTCTCGGCCGGCGCGCATTGATTGCGCGGAGCTAGGCCGCTGCGTGCTCGATCAGATCCAGAATGCCGCCGATGGTCCCGAAGTGCTCGGGATCGACGCCCACGACAGAGAAGTCGATGCCGTACGTCTCTTCGAGATAGAGCACGATCTGCAGGATCGCCAGCGAGTCGATGAGTCCAACTGCGAGCAGCCCTTCCTCATCGCCGAGACGATCGACGGAGCGGCTGGGCTTCTGGATCGTGCGCAGAAAACGGAGGAGGCCATCCCGGCGCTGCTGTCGCTGCTCGATCACGCGTCGCCTCCGTCTCCGACGATGGGCGGCAGGTCGAGCGCCGGCCGGTCCATGCAAGCGGCCTTGACCGCGTCGCGGTTGATTTTGCCGCGCGAGGTGCGCGGGATCGCATCGACGATCCACCAGTGTCTTGGCATCTTGGTCTCGGCGAGGTGCGCACGCATCCAGCGATAGAGCCCGCGGACTGTATCGTCGCTACCGTCGTCGAGCACGACCGCCATGCCGACTGACTGTCCGTACACCGGATCCTCGACGGCGAACGCACACACGTCCGTGGTGCGCTCGAACCGCTCGACTACCGCGTCGATGTCGGCCGGATAGATCTTGATGCCGCCCCGATTGATTTCGTCGCGCTCGCGTCCGCGTAACGTGAGCCGGCCGCGATCGTCGAGGACGCCGATGTCTCCCGTCATGAACCAGCCATCGACCACGACCCGCTCGGTCAGGTCATCGCGCAAGAAGTAGCCCTTCATCAGCGCCGGTGTGTTGAGCCACACGTAGCCGGGCTCGCCGGCGGCGCATTGCAGCGCAGGGTCGCGGTGTCCAGCGGTCTCGGCAGTGCGCAAGACACGGATTACGGCACCCCAGCCTTCGCCGATCAGCCCGTCCGCGGCGGGAACATCCGCTTCGCCCAGCCCCGCGACCCAGCTTCCGGTCTCGGTGATGCCGTATGTGTTGCACACCTGCGGCGTCCCGCTCCACCCGCGAATGCCTTCCCAAGTGCTCGCCGAGAGCGGCGCCGAACCGCAGTGGACGCGCTGCAAAGTCCCCGTGCGCGGCGGGCGGGCGAGCTTCAAGGCAAGACGCCAGATGGCGGGTACCGAGGACATGAAGGTGATGCGGTGCTCGTCGATCAGCGCCCCGAGCTGCATGACGAGGTCGGGGCGGAACGGTGGCGTGATGTAGAGATCCTGGCCGGCGAGCCAGGGGAAGAGTGCGTTGCAGATCAGACCGTGGCCGAAGTGCGTTGGCAGCAGGCAGAGCGTGCGCTGAAACGGCGCGGCTCCCAAGTGGTCGTGCAGCGACATCCAGCGCGCGCGCAGCGACCGGTGGGTATGGACCACGCCCTTGGGGTCGCCGGTCGAGCCCGAGGTGAACAGGATCAGCGCGTCGTCGTCGAGGCGACAGCGCCACGCCTCGCCTTCTGCCTGCCCGGTCTCGCTGGTGAGGACGCACGTGATCGAGGCAGCTGCGAAGGCGCCTGCTACGCTCGCGTCGGTGCTGTCGTCGACGATCGCCAGCCGAGGACGAGAGGTTGCGATCAGGGTCTGGATCTCGAACGGCGTGAGGCGCCCGTCGATTGGTACCGCGCACGCGCCGACACGCCATATGGCGAGCAAGTCGGCGAAGAATTCCAGCCGGTTGCCGAAGGGCAGAAAGACCCGGTCGCCGCGAATTACCGCATGGCGCTGAAGACGGGCGATCCGGTGGGCGACCTGGCGGCCGACCTCGTGGCGATCCCAGCGGCGGCCGCTGAGGGGCTCGATCAGGTTGCCAACGGTGAGATCGATGGACATGGGCGTACTCTCGTCAATGCATTCAGGCGAGGCCGAAGAGGCCGAAGAAGAATTGTGTCCTCGTCACGAAGGACACCTCGGGGAAGTGGTCCCAGATGCGAATCAGCGCGAAGAACGTCCAGACGCCGACGATCCGCCCGACCCTGCGGCAGAAGCCCGCGCGCGGCGCCTGTCCGCCGCGCCGCTGCTCGCGCTGCATCGAAACGAAGATGCCGATGGCAAGCAGGAGGCAGTAGAAGAGGCGCGAATGATGGGACCAGACGGCCTGGAAGTCATGCAGCACGAGCACGCCCCGGTCGAGGTCGATGAGGTGGCAGTACATGTTGCCCACGACCGCTGCAGCGAATACGGCCGCGAACATGCGCAGCGCCGGCCACTTTCGGAACCACTTCGCGAAGGTCGGCAGAAAGAAGAAGTCGACCAGCAGTTCCTTGTAATAGAACTCCAGACGGGCCCAGAACTGGGACACCGTCTCCGCCAGCAAGGGCTTGTAGGTGTTGCGGAAGATGTTGAAGCCGAGAAGGCGGAACACGCCGACGATGCCGTGTCCCAGGATAGCGACCTGCAGCGCGCGACGAACCAGTTCCACGTAGATGCCGAGCCAGGACTGCCAGAGTGGCGCGTCACCGCCTTGGGCCAGCAGTTCGCCGAACGCGGGCAGGTATGCCGCCCCTGGACCCCCGAGCGTCCGATGCACCCAGTTCGAACTGCCGTAGAGCAGTGCGTGCAGGATGGCGAGCATCACGTACCACAGGAGCGCGAGCAGGATCAGCTTGATGCCTGCAAGCTGCGACCGCGCGAGCGCGTACTCGTCCCGCGCCTCGTGCCGACTCAGGTAGTCCAGTCCTTTGCCGAATGGGAGAAATGCGAACCACCCCACCTGTAACGGAAGAAGATAAATCAGGTGGTCTGTGAAGGGCGTTCCTGAAACTTTGCCGCGCTGACCGGCAAGCAGCAGGTATCCCATACGCCACAGCAGCAGGGGCAGGATCAGCGCAACGCCCACCAGCACGTGCCGCCAGGCAGGGTCAGCGGAAGCGGTGTTCCAGAGAATCAGGAGCAGGCCCCAGAAAAACCCATGAAGCGCCAGCTGTGGGTGGCGGCGCACCACGGCCGGTAGGGAGCCGAAGTGTGCCGACGCGACGTAGCACAGGCCGAGCAGGGCGACCACTGCGGTGACCGCTAGGGCCGAAGCGGCGGCATCGGTGTGCGATGGCGAGCCGCTCAGCGGTAACGTGGCGCGGAAAAGTTGCGGCACTCCGACCAGGACGGCCGCCATAGCGAGCAGGAAACGTCGCCGCATTGGTGTCAGCCAACCTAGTACCGTGCCCAGGTTTGCTCGCCACCAGGCGATGACAGCAGTATCCTCGTGCCAGGCGAACGCGCGATTGATGTCGACCGCCGCGCCGCTCCAGCCTGCGCCAACCCGGTTGCCCCAACCCGTGCGCAGCTGCCGCAGCAGCTTGGCGTTGGCCGAGATCAGGCGCAGCGCTCGTTCCACGGTGCCAGTGCGAAAACTCGATGCGATGGCGAGCGAGTCATGAGAAGACGATCGATGAGAGATTGCCGAACGGAACCATGGCGTAGGTGAGCCGCCGCCGCGACCGGTCCGAACGAGTCGTATGACGCCAGCGGATGTTAGCGCCGGCGTCCGGCCGCGCGAGCGGGTCGGCGATGAATGGTCGGCAGAAGCGGCGCGATGGTTGTGGCGCGCGCCGGTGATTCAGGGCTGCCTGGCGTTCTGCAGGGCCCTCGTGGTGATCTCGTGGTAGAGGTGCGCAACGCGGGCGGCGAGCGCCTGGTACTCGGCATGCCGCGTCATCACTTCATCCGCCCTGGTGGCGGTCTCGATGGCATGCCGGAGAAATATCTGGTCGAAGTCGTCGAGCAACTCGCCGCGATCGACCTTCTCCTTCACTTCGAGGGCACGTGGCAGTGTGTGCTTCTCGAGATCGTCGAGCAGCACCTGCACCAAGCCCAGATCATCCGATGAGGAACTCATGACTGTGTGGGGTGTTCGCAAGCACGAAAGAAATCAGGCGCCCTTCTCGTTCGCGAGCGCCTTCTGCGTGATCTCCTTGTAAAGGTGCAGCACCCGCGCCGCGAGATCCTGCTGATCGGGGTGTCGCTCTATCAGCGGTTTGACCCGCATGGCGTCGTCCAGCATCTCTTTCAACAGCGTGAGCTCGAAATCTTCCAGTCGCTCGCCGCGGTCGACCTTGTCCTTCAGCTCGAACGCGCGCGGCAGTCGCTGCTTTTCCAGCCTCTCCAGCAACACTATTACGAGACCGGTGTCCGGTGATGCCTCAGTCATGAGCGTTCTCCAAAATCAGTGTCGTGGAAAGGTCCGGTCGGGCGGACCTCAAGGGTAAAGCAGGAAGGGCTCCCGCTCTTCACGCCACGACGCCTCGTCGGGCGTCGCGAGCGCATCGAGATCGGCGGGCGCGGCAGCCGGATCATCCACCCAGCGGCGCAGCAACTCGCTGCCGTTGATGAGATCGAAGGCGA
>JAEUMX010000402.1 GCA_016791285.1 Burkholderiales bacterium | reverse complement strand
GCGCCCGTCGAGCCGGAAGGATTCGAGCAGCAGATGGCCGCGCGGTGCGATCGCCCCGCTGCCCCAGCGGTTGGTGAAGAGCGGCCAGGCGCGCTCGCCGTCGGTGAGCGTCGCATCCGCCTTCGCGACCACGAGATGGCGCCCGAGCGGGGGCTGCACCGGCGCGATCAGCAGACCGTGGTAGCGGCGCGTCAGCGTCCCGGCGACGGTGCCGGCGGCGAAGCCGCCACGGCCGTTCGCGAGCCACCACTCGCGGCGCTCGGCCGCCGCGAGGTCGCCGCAGATCTCACGCCCGAACCGGATCGGGTCTGGCAGTGCTGCGCTCATTCGCGTATCCCTTCGCACCGAGGCGGCTCGCCACGCGCAGCGCCCAGGCGTAGATGGTGAGCGCGGGGTTCACCCGGCTCGATCGCGGCAGCACGCTGCCGTCGACGACATAACAGTTCTCCAGTCCGTGCACCTTGCCGCAGGCATCCACCACGGACGTGGCGGGATCGTGCCCCGTGGCGAGCGTCCCGCACGCGTGGGCGGTGCCCGTGATCGGAATCGCTCGCGCGACCGGCAGATATCCGAGGGAGACGAGCTGCCGGACCAGTGTCTCGCGCAGGCGCCGATGCTCGTCCGCCGCCTCGGGCAACCTTGCGGCATCGTAATCGATCTGCGGCAGACCGGACCCGTTTGCTTGCGCGAGTATGCGGTTGTCCGGATGCGAGCCGTCTTCGGTCTGCAGGAAGAGCCCGTAGGCGCGCCGGGCAACGAGACCCGAGGCCCAGCGCGGAACGAACCCAGGCGCCTGCGTGCGCACGATCTCCTCGGCCAGGTTGCCGCCGATCGCCTGCACGCTGCTGTGGGGAAACGACTCGTGCAGGAACAGCGCCGTCTTGCAGAGCAGATCGGTCACCGGCCGCCACGAGAACGCGATCACCAGGCTCAGGAGGTGCGCCTTGTAGTTGCGGCCCACCTGCCGGTAGCTCGCGAGCCGATCGTGCAGTCCGGTCGTCTCCAGATACGTCTGCAGGAGTCGCGGGCTGTGCAGCGCGCCGCATGCGAGGAACACCGCGTTGCCCTCGTAGCGCGTGCCGTCTTCGCAGACCACGCCTTCGATGCGCGTTGGCGTCCGTGGCGAGGAAACGAGCGCCTTCACCGCCCGCCCCGTCTCCAGCACGAGGTTCGGCTTGTTGCGCAAGCGCGCGAGCAGGCACTGCTCCGCGTCGGACTTAAACCCGCCGGCGGAGGCAAAGCCGTCGAAGTGCTGCGCCTCGCGCCGGTGTTCGACGATGTCCCGTGCGAGGCCGATCGGCATCGGCTTGCGGCGCCACTGCGGATCCTTCCGCGCGAGCCCCTCCGCGATCGCCTGCAGGTTCGGTTCGAGCGGAAACTGGCGCAGGTCGAGCAGGCGCTCGGCCTCGTCATAGTAGGGGGCAAGATCGTCGTACGTGATCGGCCACGGCAGGCAGCGGTGCGCAGCGTCGGCCGCGAACTCGTGGGCGCCGTAGCGCAGTAGCGCGGCACCATACCACTTGGTCTTGCCGCCCACGTTGAAGTGCTCTTCCGGGACAGTCGTGCGGCCGTGCCCGTCCACCCAGGGCTCATCGTTGAGGAAAAGCCCGCGCTTCAGCACCACGTCGGCGTCGAGCGTGCTGCCATCCTTCGGCAGCGGCGGACCCTTCTCCAGCAGCAGCACGCGCCTGCCGGTCTGGGTAAGGTGGTACGCCGCGGCCGAGCCGCCGGCGCCGGAACCGATGATGATGACATCGAAGCGTTCGCGCATGATGGACCTCTGGTCGTCAGTAAACCGCCGCCGGCGCCACCACCGCCGCGGTCGAGCCGCGCGTCTTGGCGTGGGTGAGCACGAACAGGAACTCGTAGACCCGCTTCTCCGCGAGTTCCTCGGTCTTCAGGTTCTCGAGCCCGAAGAGCCCGAGCTTCGCGTACATCGTCTGCGGCACGAGAAACGGCCGTGCGGGATCCTCCCCCGGGACCGGACCGTAGCTCCAGGTGTCCGCGCCGGTAATGGCGATCCTTTTGGCATACAGCCAGCGCACCACATCGAGGCCGGGACCCGGTTCGCCCGACAGGAACAGCTCGTTGTCGCGACCGTAGAGTGCGCCCCAGCCGGTATGGAACAGCACCGCATCGCCCGCGCGGACGTCGACGCGCTGCGCCGCGAGCGCACCGTCGACGTCGGCGACCGTGATGACGTAGCCCTTGTCCAGGCGCGGCACGCCCTTCAGCCGCGCGATGTCGAGCAGCACGCCGCGCGTCACCACCGGTGGCACCGTCTCCATGCCGAAGCGGTTGAGGCCCCACTCCTCGACCATCTGCTGCGTGGTCCAGCCGTTGTAGAAGCGCTCGCCGATCTGGATGTGGCCGATCGAGTCGAGCTGTGTCCCGACCTGGAACGTCCCGGTCTGGATCTCCGTGATCCAGTTGATGGCGTTGCGTCCCCACCCGCCACCGCTCGCGCCGGTCCGCCGCGCGTTGACGAAATGAGCCGACGCGTCCACCGTCTGGTGCCAATAGCGGCCCGGGAACTTCGGCGTGTTTTCGTCGAGCACGCGCCCCAAGTCCACCACCTCACCGCGACGCACGAGTCCCGCTGCGGCCCGCACCGCCCCCGGCGTCACCTCGTTCAACGTCCCGATCTGGTCCTGCTGGCCGTAGCGGCTCGGCCACCAGGGCTGCTGACCATCGGGCAGCGGACCTTCGAGCGGCGCCGGGGCATCAGGGGCAGCGGGGAACGCGAGGTACGCCAAGAGCAGCGCGGTTGCACTGAAGCGACCCGACATGACTAACCCCCCTCGCGGAATTCCGGATACAGCGTCATGCCGCCGTCGACATACAGCGTGGCACCCGTGACGTAGTCGGAGTGATCGGACGCGAGCCACACCGCGGCGCGTGCGATGTCGCGCGTCTCGCCGACACGGTAGTAGGGAATGAGCTTGAGCAGCGCCGCCTCCGCCTCCATGGTCGCCCACGCCGAGGTGTTGATCGGTGTCTTGATCGCGCCGGGCGAGATCGCGTTGATGCGGATCTTGCGGCCGGCATACTCCTGCGCGAGTGTCTTCATGAACATCGACACGCCGCCCTTGCTCGCCGCGTAGTTCGCGTGCCCGGCCCATGGAATCACGTCGTGCACCGAGGACAGGCAGACAATCTTGCCGAGCGAGCACGAGAGCTCGGGCACGGGCCCGCGGCGCAGAAACTCTCGAATCGCCTCACGTGCGCACAGGAACTGCCCGGTCAGGTTGACGCCGATGACACGCTGCCACTGTGAGAGCGACATCTCGTGCAGCGGTGCGTCGGCCTGCAGGCCGGCATTGTTCACCAGGATGTCGATCGAGCCGAACGTTTCCGTCGCCTGGCGAAACATCGCCTGTACCTCGCCTTCGTCGCTCACGTCCGCACGGATCGCGACCGCCCGGCCCCCTGCTGCCGCGATCTCTTCGACCACCGCCTGCGCGCGGTCGTCGCCGGAAACGTAGTTCACCACCACCGCGGCCCCGGCTTCGGCCAGACCCCGGGCAATGGCCTCGCCGATCCCCGAATTGGCACCCGTCACGAGGGCGCGCTGCCCTTCGAGGGTCGTCTCGCGGATGCTGATCCGGTGCATCCGCGCTTCACACACACCACATGCTTCGTTCATGGTCGTTCCTCAGACGGCAAGTCTGGTGCGGATCAGGTGATCGAGCGAGAGCTTCCCGGGACCGTGGAACAGGGTCACGAGCAACAGCAGACCCCAGTAGAAATGGTCCTTGAAGCCGCCCTCCGAAAGATCCGGATACGAAATCACCGCGACGACGTTGAACACGAAGAGAACGAACGCCGCCGGCCGCGTGAAAAGCCCCAGCACCAGCAGCACCGGAATCGCGAGCTCGGTGGCGGTGCCGAGATAGGCCGCGACCTCAGGCGGCAGCAACGGCACCGCGTACTCGTTCTCGAAGAGCGCGATCGTGGTGTCCCAGCTCGCGATCTTGGTGAGCCCCGACTTGAAGAACGCCTCCGCGACCAGGTAGCGGATCGCGCAATCGATGAGCGGCGTGAGCGCCGCCAGCGCGCCGACGGCGGCGTCGTACCAGGATGCGATCGTGCGCAGACCGGAGCGCGGGGGTTGTGCGGCAAGTTCCATGGCGATCTCCTTCTCGTGACCGAAATGACGGGTACATCGATTGCGAAAACGGTTGTCACTTTGACAGCCGACGATCACGGGCGAATCGCGCGCAGTTCACATTTCCATCACGCCGCCAGTCACGCGAAAATCCACCAGCGTGCGCGCGGCGACGCGGCGGCGCAGAAATCGCGCCGCATCGAAGCCGGCATCCACCCGCGCCGCTTGCTCGAGCGCTACTCCGAGCGTCTCCCCACGCGCCAGCGTCGCGAGCGCCGCGAATTCCGCCGCCGCGAGGAGATCGAGCTCGACGCCCGCCACCGGACGCGCGACCAGCAGGTGCACGCCGCCTTGCGCGAGGTCCACCGTGGCGGTGTCGGCCACGTCTGCCTGGTTCACCTGCCAGATGCGATGCACCGGGTAAGGCGACGTCAGGAGACGGCAGGCGGGGTGCAGGCAGAAGGTGAGTGCGTCGTAGCGATCCGGCGGCAGCGCGGCAAGGCGGCCGAGGTCGAGCGGCGCGTGGTCGGCCGCGTGAAACACCTCGTGCATCAGCCACTCGAGCCGTGCCGTGTCGGGCAGGTAGACGAGCTCGCCGCACGCCGGCAGCGCGGCGAGGAATTCGGAAAAGTCCGCGCCGAAGCGATGCAGGTCACCGCTGGTGGAAGGCGTGTTGCGCACGTATCGCCGTGCCGCGTGGGCGAAGAACTCGGCCCCGACGAGCCGCTCGATCACCGGATAGACCGCACGCAGCGCAGCGGTATAGTTGGCGAACGTGTTGTTGCGATAGACCTCGAAGCGCGGTTCGCAGTCCGGGGTCAACGCATGGCGAACGGCCTCCCCGTCAGCGAACACCGCGTCGACGAAGGCCGCCTGCAGCTCACGCAGCGACGGCATCTCGCGCACCGGACAGTGCATCGGCACGCCCGGCTTCGTCCAGGAGGACGTCGAGCGGCGGGAGATCGGTGTCCCACTCGATCAACGTCGGCACCGGGCCGAAGCGCCGCATGGCTTCGGCATAGAGCGTCCACACCGGTTCGGCGACCGGCTTGCCGTGCGTATCGATGAGGCAGTGCTCACCGCGGTCGAACCCGGCGAGGTGGATTTCCCCGACCGGTGCGACCGGGATCGCGGCGAGGTAGGCGAGCGGATCGAAGCCGTGGTTCGTCGCGCTGACAAAGACGTTGTTGACGTCGAGCAGAATGCCGCAACCGGTGCGCTCGGCCACTGCCCGCAGAAACTGCGCTTCGGGGATGATCGAGTCACACCATGCGACGTAGCTCGACGGATTCTCGATCAGCATGCGACAGCCGAGATAGTCCTGCGCCTCGCAGACGTGATCGCAGAACACCTGCAGCGCCTCCTCGGTGTAGGGAAGCGGCAGGAGGTCGTTCATGTACCGACCACCAGCGGCGGACCAGGAAAGGTGCTCGGACACGATGCCGGGATCGAAGCGCTCGATCAGCGTCCTGAGCGACGCCAGGTGCTCGCGACTCAACGCATCGGCGGAACCGAGCGACAGCCCGACACCGTGCAGGCTCAGTGGATAATCGCGGCGCGCGCGCTCCAGAAACCAGTGCGCCTGGCCGCCGCCACCGAAGTAGTTCTCGCTGTGGACCTCGAGCCAGCCCACGTCGGGCCTGCGGTCGAGCAACTCGCGATAGTGAGGTCCACGCAACCCGATCCCGGCGCGTGCCGGGATCGGGCCGGCAACATCGGCTCTGGATGTCGCCGCGCGCATGCTTACTTCTTGCCGCCGGGCTGGGCGTACTCGGAGGTCTGGATGCGAGCACCTGCGATCTTCTCGCACGTGCCTTTGGGCAGGAAGACCCAGGCTTCCTTGTCGTTGTCGACCTTCGAAGTGCCGGCGCAGGAACTGACGGACGTGCCGCAGTCGTTCTTGCCGGCCTTGACGATGCCCGCACACTTCTCGTTGTCGCCCTTGGCGGCGAGCGCGTCGGTGGCTGCCGCGGCGACCCCGAACGCAAGCAGGCTCGCGACGGCCGAACGGATGACGGTGTTGGACTTGCTCATGATGACTCCTTTGCGAATGGATTGAGGGAAACGCTTGTGTGGCCAAGGCGAACGGCTAGCCGCCGTCGCTCGCCCTGAGCTGGGTGTTGAGCCACTCCTCCTGGGTGGCCATCTTGTCCTTGTTCTTGTCCATGGCATCGAACTTCCGCTCGTGGAAAGCCATGTACTCGTCCTTCGAGACCATGCCGTCCTTGTTCGAGTCCATCTTCTTCATCATGTCCATGGACTGCTGCGTCGCGGGGGTACCCGGCTGGGCGCCGGCGAACGGCGTCTGAACCAGCCCCACGCCGAGCGCGGCGAGCACGCACATTCCCCGGATAACATTCGGCTTTGGCACTTGAGAGATCTCCTTGACGGTGATTGAGAAGGTTCACGCGCACCGGACCAGGGTCGTCGGCCCGCAGCGCGCAAGACCGCAGTTTCGTGCGCCGGGCTCACGCCGCCATCACGCAGACTTCACGTTTTCGTCACGGCGACGTGACCCAGCTCACACTTCGGTCGCTCAGCCCTGCAGCTCGGGTGCGCGCCAGCCGTCGGACTTGTAGCCGCCGTTGTCCCAGGGATTGCCGGCGACGATCACCACGTCCGCGGGGGCACGCCCGCCGTCGGACTTGTAGCCACCGTTATCCCACGGGTTGCCCGCGACAATCAGCGCATCCGCGGGCGAGGGTGCATACCCGCCGTCGGACTTGTAGCCGCCGTTGTCCCACGGATATCCCGCGACCCGCAGGCTGCTGTCGCCGGTGATGGCGGAAGCATCGCTCAACACGTCGCGCGCATAGCCGCCGGTGGCGAAGGACGGCTCGCGCGTCGCGATGCTCGGCGTGGGTTCGCTGATCTGCGCATCGTGCGCTTCGTGCACGAACCGGGCATGGCCGCCGTTCGCGAACGAGAACGCGGGTGTGGCGGGAACCGGAGATCCCTGGACGCTCAGCGCCGGCGCGAAGCGCGCGTAACCGCCGGTGGCAAAGCTCGCGTCGGCATGGACGGGCGCGGTGGCCGCGACGGTCGCCGCGACGAGGACGGACTGAATCAGTTGGCGAGTGGTGAACATGGTCGTGACCTCCAAGAGAGTTGACGTGTGCGGTCGTACCGTCGGTACGGCGATGCAGCGGAAGAATCTCGAATTCCCGATCTGCATGGTGAGCAGTTTGGGCAGCCGGTTTCACGACCCCGTCACGCGAAGTTCAAATTTCCGTGACGTGCGAACGGCGACCGCCCACCTGCCGCGGCGGTCAGTCGAAGAAGTGATTGTCGAGGCTGGGGCGCAGTGAGCCCGCGAGCAGCACCCTGAGATCGTCTCCCGACACTGCGTCTTCGTTGTCGTCGACGAGTTCTGGCTCGTCGAAGTCCAGCAGGCCGCGAAACTGAAGCTCGCGTTCGAGAAGGCGCTCGGACATCTTCGCGAAATCGGGACAGGTCTTCGGACGGCTCTGACGTGAACCGTCATGCACCGGTTCGTCGGACCGGGTTTGCAGGGCATGCGTCACCAGACGGTCGACCATCTCTTGCTTGTTCATGGTGTTCTCCTCGCTTGTCGAAATCGGGACCCGGTGCGGCGGCGGCCGGATGAGCACGCCTTTTTCTCCTCACCGACGATTCCAGTCTGGGAGGCGCTGGTCACGGGTGGATCACGAGGATTTCAAATTTCTGTCCCGCCTTGGTTGGTGGCGGGCTGGTCACGATCCTGCTGGCGGAGCGCGTGCGCGCAGCCATGGTGCCCGCATCGTTGCCGCGGGGTACACTGGTCGTCGTTGCAGTATGACCGCTCACGGACGCGATCCTGGCCGGGTACATGCCGCTGTCGGGCGGTGTCGCGGTTCAGTCGAGAGATCGGTATCGCCCATCCTCAATAGGCAGAGCATGTACCGTTGTTTCATGCTTTGGTTGGTCGTGTTCGGACTCGCCCTGTCGGCGCCGATCACGGCCGCCGAGGTGTTCCGACACCCGGCGCCCCCGCTTTGGACTGCGTTCCAGGTCGTTTGCCACGGCGACGGCGATCCGAGCGGCATCCCCCCGACCCGCGTCGAAGCTTCCCCCACAGTCGATGGCGATTCGTCGGAAGACCAGGAACCGCCGTTTCCGGGGTCTACAAGCGGACGATCCTGGCATCCGCTGTGCCCCTCGCGCTGTCGGTTGCGCTTAAGCGCACACAGTGGCGATGGCAGGCCGAGTCTGAGTCAGCCTGAGGCACGTGCACCTCCCCGCGCGAACTAGTCGATGCATCAAGCAGGCGGCGCGCGCAATGCGCGGGGTGCGGTACGCGGGTTAGAGCCTGGTCCCGTGGTCCCCCAGGGCGTGTCCTTCTCGATTCTTCCGTGGTGCGTTCGTGCCTCCTTGGGCACAACGCTGCGGGGGCCGCACGGGGAATATACGAGACATGTTTTTCACCGAAGCAAAACTCAAGGGAGCCTTCGTGATCGGGCTCGATCGCAAGGCGGACCTGCGTGGATTCTTCGCGCGAACGTTCTGCGTGCAGGAATTCGAGGCACACGGACTGAGTCCGCGCGTCGTTCAATGCAACATGAGCTACAACAGGCACCGAGGCACGTTGCGGGGAATGCACTGGCAGGCGCCACCGAGTGCGGAGGCCAAGCTTGTTCGCGCCGTGCGCGGGTCGGTTCTCGACGTTATCGTCGATCTGCGCCCTGGCTCCCCGACCTACCTCCAGCATGTTGCCGTCGAGCTCACCGCGTCGAACGGACAGATGCTCTACATTCCGGAAGGATTCGCCCACGGGTTCCAGACCCTCGAGGATGAGACCGAGGTGTTCTATCAGATGTCGGAGTTCCACGCTCCAGAACAGGCGCGCGGCGCGCGCTGGAACGACCCCGCGTTCGGCATTGCCTGGCCGCTGCCCGATCCGACCATGAGCGATCGCGACCGAACATGGCCGGACTACTCTGGGTGAGCTCGCCGCATCAGCGATCGCCGAGAAAGCCGCGCAGCCGGCGCACGCCTTCCCGCAGGTTGTCGATCGACGTGGTGTATGCGAACCGCACGTGCTGGCCGGCGCGATGCTCGCCGAAGTCGATGCCCGGCGTGATCGCGACTCCGGCATGCTCGAGCAGATCGTTCGTCAATGTGTGGCTGTCGCGGCCGAACCGCTCGCAGCACGCATACACGTAGAACGCGCCCTCGGGCATCACCGCGATCTCGAAGCCGAGCGCGGCGAGTGCCGGCACGAGATAGTCGCGCCGCGCACGAAACGCCCGTCGCCTCGCTTCGAGAATCTCGCGCGTCGCCGAGGTGAACGCCGCGAGGGCCGCGTGCTGCGCGGGGGTCGAGGCGGCCAGAAAGATGTTCTGGGCCAGGCGTTCGATCGCCGGGACGAAGGATTCCGGCGCAACCATCCAGCCAAGCCGCCACCCGGTCATGCCGAAGTACTTCGAGAAGCTGTTGATCACGAACACGTCGTCGGCGCCGCCAGCGAGCGCCGTCGCCGGCTCGCCGTCGTAGACCAGGCCCTGATAGATCTCGTCGACGATCAGCGCACCACCCTGCGCGCGCACTTCGGCGTGGATGCCGGCGAGGGCGGCCGGCGGCACGCAGGTGCCGGTCGGGTTCGACGGCGAGGCCAGCATCACCGCGCGGGTGCGCGCATCCCAGTGCGCGGCGACGAGTTCCGGCGTCAGCTGGAAGCGGGTGTCGGCCCCGACCGGGATGCCGACCGCCTCGGCCTCGCAGAAGCGCACGAAATGCCGGTTGCACGGATAGCTCGGATCGGCCAGCAGGCAGCGCTCGCCCGGATCGAGCAGCACGCCGGTGGCTAGCAGCAGCGCGCCGCTGGCCCCGGGCGTGATGAGGATGCAGTCCGGATCGACGCCGACGCCGTAACGGCGCGCGTAATCGTCGCTGATCGCCGTGCGCAGCGCCGCCAGCCCCTTGGCGGCCGTGTAGGCGGTGCAGCCCGCGGCGAGTGCGCGCCGGCCGGCCTCGATGATCGGCGCGGCGGTCGCAAAATCCGGCTCGCCGACCTCCATGTGCACGATGTCCTGGCCGGCGGCTTCGAGCGCCTGCGCGCGGGCCAGCAGTTCCATGACGTGGAACGGGGCGATGCCGGCCATCCGTGTGGCGATGCGGGGACGGGCCATCGGGGGGATTCCTCGGCAGTCAGGCGATCAGACGCGATCAAAACGACACGACCGCAGCGCAAGGCTGCGGTCGCGGCAGCGGCAGACCGGCGGGTGCGGGCTTTCAGCGCACGTCCTTCGGCGTGACCTTCAGCGAGGCGCCGAGCGGGTCCGGGGCTGCCTTGCCCTGGCCCATGCCTTCGGACAGGCGGATCTGCAGGCTGACGTTGTTGCGCGAATCGGCGTTGCGCACGGCCTCGTCCTTGCTGATGCGCCCGCCCTTGTACAGGTCGTACAGCGCCTGGTCGAAGGTCTTCATGCCGATCTCGGTACCCTGCGCCATCGCCTCCTTGATGCTCTCGAACTTGCCCTTGAGGATCAGCTCGGAGATGTACGGCGTGTTCAGCATGATCTCGACCGCCGGCACGCGCCGGCCATCGACACCGATGATCAGGCGCTGCGACACGATCGCGCGCAGGTTCTGCGACAGGTCCATCAGCAGCTGCGGCCGCGCGATTTCCGGGAAGAAGTTGATGATGCGCTCCAGCGCACCGTTGGCGTGGTTGGCGTGCAGCGTCGACAGGCACAGGTGGCCGGTCTCGGCGTAGCTGATCGAATACTTCATGGTCTCGGCGTCGCGCACCTCGCCGATCAGGATCACGTCCGGTGCCTCGCGCAGCGCATTCTTCAGCGCATCGCCGTAGCTGTGCGTGTCGATGCCGATCTCGCGCTGGCCGATCACCGACTTCTTGTGGTGATGCACGAATTCGATCGGGTCTTCAATCGTCAGGATGTGGCCGGCGGCATTGCCGTTGCGGTGATCGATCATCGCCGCCAGCGAGGTCGACTTGCCCGAACCGGTCGAGCCGACCATCAGCACCAGCCCGCGCTTTTCCATGACCAGATTGCCGAGGATCTGCGGCAGGCTCAGCTCGACGAAGTCCGGAATCCGCTGCTTGATGTAGCGGATGACCATCGACACCTCGCCGCGCTGGCGGAAGACATTCGCCCGGAAGCGCCCGATCTCGCTGACCGACAGCGCGAAGTTCGATTCGAGGTCACGCTCGAACTCGCGGATCTGACTGTCGGTCATCAGCGAGTAGGCGATCTCGCGCACCGCTCCGGGCTTCAGCGGCACGTTGCCGAGCGGCATGACCGTGCCTTCGATCTTGATGTTGACCGGCGCCCCCACGTAGAAGAAAAGGTCCGACGCTTCGCGGTCCACCATCAGCTTCAGATACGGTGTGACATCCATGGACTGCCTCCCGACGTCGATCACTGCTGCCGCCCCGGCGCACGAACCCCACCCGCGGAGCCCGTGCCAGCCATGGCTGCCTGCCTCGCCCGCGGACGCTTCAGTGGGCGCGGTTCAGTCCGTTCAGGGCCGCGACGCGGTACGCCTCGGCCATGGTCGGATAATTGAAGGTCGTATTGACGAAGTACAGCAGCGAGTTGGCCTCGCCGCGCTGCGCCATGATCGCCTGACCGATGTGCACGATCTCGGCGGCCTGATCCCCGAAGCAGTGAATGCCGAGCAGTTCCAGCGTATCGCGATGGAACAGCAGCTTCAGCATGCCGACCGTCTTGCCGGTGATCTGCGCGCGCGCGAGGCCCTTGAACCACGCATAGCCGACCTCGTACGGGATGCAGGCCTCGGTCAGCTCGCGCTCGGTGCGACCGACCGAACTGATCTCCGGCGAGGTGTAGATGCCGGTCGGCACGTACTCCACGAGCCGGCTGTCGCAGACGCCCTCGGCCAGATGCGTCGAAGCGAAGCGCCCCTGATCGTAGGACGCGCTCGCGAGACTCGGGTAACCGATAACGTCACCGACCGCATAGATATGTTCGAGCGCCGTCTGGTAATGCGCGTTGACGTCGATCTGGCCGCGACCGTTCGGGCGGATGCCGAGCTCTTCGAGCCCCATGTGCTGGACGTTGCCGGTGCGGCCGTTGGCCCACAGCACGATGTCGCTCTTGATGCGCTTGCCGGACTTCATGTGCATGACCACGCCGTCGGACTGCGCCTCGACGCGCTCGTAGGTCTCGTTGTGGCGGATCACGACCCCCTGGTCGC
>JAEUMX010000385.1 GCA_016791285.1 Burkholderiales bacterium | reverse complement strand
GAGCGTCGCGCCGGAGGATGCACCGGACGCGCCGGAGTACCTCGACATCGAATACGAGCGCGGGGACATCGTCGCGCTGAACGGTAACCGCATGACGCCGGCCGCGGTGCTGACCGAACTCAACCGCCTGGGCGGCAAGCACGGCATCGGCCGCCTCGATCTGGTCGAGAACCGCTACGTCGGCATGAAATCGCGCGGCTGTTACGAGACACCCGGCGGCACCATCATGCTGAAGGCGCACCGCGGCATCGAGTCGGTGTGCCTGGATCGCGAAGTCGCGCACCTGAAGGACGACCTCATGCCGCGCTACGCGAGCCTGATCTACAACGGCTACTGGTGGAGCCCGGAGCGCCGCGCGCTACAGGTGCTGATCGACCACACCCAGCAGCACGTGAACGGCTGGGTGCGCGTCAAGCTCTACAAGGGAAGCGTGAGTGTCGTCGGTCGCGACTCGAAGACCGATTCGCTCTTCGATCCGAACATCGCCACCTTCGAGGACGATCAGGGCGCCTACAACCAGGCCGACGCCGCGGGATTCATCCGCCTGAACGCGCTGCGCATGCGCATCGAGGCGAACGCGGGGAAGCGGAAGTAGGCGGCTTCGACATCAGTTTTAGGCGAGACGCTGGCAAGTGCGGCCCTGGGGGCGCTGGTAGGTCATCGACACAAGTCAGCGCGCAGGAGAATGCCCGACGCCTTTAGGATTTCCGCTCCATGGCAGGTTAGCTGGCGGTCACATCGAAGCGCAGGGGCGCGCCGTGCTTTTTGCGGTCCGCCCCCTCGAACGACGGCTTAGCTTCGCGGTTTGCTCGGTAAGATGCAGGAGGCCACGGAGCGCTTCGTTAACCGCTTCCGAGGTCGGGAACGCTTTGGCAATATCGGGATTCAACAGCACAAGATTCGAACCCTTCTGGTAAGCAGCATAGTACTTGCCGCGTGCGCCTTTTCCCAGATCCTCGCGCCGGTATTCGGGCCGCAGTTCATCTGCTGCGCCAGACTTAGTCTTCTTCATAGATCTTCCTTTCTGCACGGGTTGCGCGACGCGCACCGATCAAGCGTGCACGTCGACTGCGTCGCGTGTGAGAAACAACCAGGAGCACGCCGGTGCTGGACACATCGAATGTGAGGAAACGCGCTTCACCAACGGAATGGTCGGGATCACGAAACGTGATCGCCAAGGGATCGCCGAAGACCGAGGACGCCTCTTCGAGACTGACTCGGTGCTTTCGGCGATTGAGCGTGGCCTTTCCGGCGTCCCATTCGAATTCCATGCGCCGATTCTAGCCGAGGCTTCCACCACCTGCTGCACGAGTGTGCTCTTGCCCACTTGGCGCGGACCAGCCACCACTTGCACGAAGCGACGCGGCTCGGTGAGCCGGCTGGCAAACAGGCGGGCCTGGGGGCGCTGGTAGGGCATCGACAAATTACTCAATTCAGCGAGTAATTTTACTCAAGTCGACGGGCGCGTTGACACGGTTTCGCCGACACCCCTTCCTTCGATCTGCAGGTGCTCAGGACACACCGGACTATATAAGCTCAGCTTGACTTTGTTAGCTAGGGGACCGCCCAGATCCGATTCGGTCAACACCCGGCGCGCAGCGCGACTGAGTGCAGGGAGCTTCGTCTGTACGATGTTCCACACCACTGCGGGACGAGCGCAAAGTACCGATGCACGATCTCGTCGCGGTTATCGGCCAGTAGCGCCAGTACCCGTGACCTGCTCAGGTTCATGTTTCTTTTCCTCGATGGCATTCAGCGAGCGTTGCACCGGCAACCTTCGCCCTTCCCTGCTTGCGGGCGAGGGCCCCATCCTACCCCCGATCAGGTGCTGATCCCCCGGCTCACGGGCAGCTTGAGCAGCTTGCCCGCACCGATGAATCCCGCGTCCAACGTCAGGATCTTCTTGGCGCCATGGTTTGCCGCGATCGCCAGGTGAAGCGCATCCCCCGCGCTCAAGCCGATCTTCGGTACTTCCAGGTACTTGGCCGCTGCCGCGAAGTCCGCTGCGGTTGGCGAGAACACCTCGAAGGATTCGCTCAGCATACGATCGAACTCGCGCCGGACGGCCTCGGCCTCGGCGGCGGAAAGCTCCCCGATTCGGACCTTGCACGACACCAGACTGGCCAGTTCCACGTGCGTCCACAGACTCGTGGCCAGTTCCCCGGGTCTGAGCTTCAGGACGAAAGCTTCCACCGCATTGCTCGTGTCCTCCGCGATGACGAGGGGCGCAATGAAGGTCGTTTCAAGGTAGAGCATCAATAGCCTTCATCGCGCACCTGGCGAATCAGCTCGACACTGGACGTCCGCGCCATCGGCAGCCTGGCTCGGAAGTCGGAGAGCGATCGGAGCGGCTTCTTGCGGGCAGCCACGGGCACCAGCTTGGCGACCGGCTTCCCGCGGCGGGTGATGATGGTCTCGGTGCCGCTTTCGGCCTTGCTCACGAGTTCGCTCAAACGTGCTCTGACTTCGGCCAGATTCACGGCAGCCATGCTGTGCTCCAGTGCTACGCCAGATTCCGCAACTCCCGCAACGCCACCGACAGCATCGCCGCGTCGGTCGTCGCCATCGCACGCAGTTCCGCGAGCAGGCGGGTCGCTCGCTCCACCGCACCGCTGTTTGCCTTCTTCCAGCGCGCGACCAACTCCGGCGCCTCG
>JAEUMX010000381.1 GCA_016791285.1 Burkholderiales bacterium | reverse complement strand
GTGGCCGAAGCGGTGAAGCGCCAGATCCCGCGCATCGAGGCCGGACTGCCCGAGGGCATGAAGCTCATCGTCGCGTTCGACAGCTCGGTGTTCATCGAGAAGTCGATCGAGGCCGTGTACCGCACCATGGTCGAGGCGCTGCTCCTGGTGGTGCTGGTGATCTTCCTCTTCCTGCGGTCGCTCCGCGCCACGCTGATCCCCTTCGTCACCATACCGGTGTCGCTCATCGGTGCGTTCTTCTTCCTGTACGTGCTCGGGTTCTCCATCAACGTGCTGACGCTGCTCGGCATCGTGCTCGCGATCGGGCTCGTGGTGGATGATGCGATCGTCGTGCTGGAGAACATCTACCGCCACATCGAGGAAGGCGTGCCGCCGATCCGCGCGGCGGTGCAGGGCAGCCGCGAGATCGCATTCGCGGTGGTGGCGATGACGCTCACGCTCTCCGCGGTGTTCACGCCGCTCGCCTTCATGACGGGCAACACCGGCAAGCTCTTCACCGAGTTTGCGCTCACCGTCGCTGCGGCGGTCCTCGTGTCCGGGTTCGTGGCACTCACGCTCACGCCGATGATGTGCTCGAAGATGCTGCGGCACCAGGCGCATCACAGCGCGATCTACAACTGGAGCGAGCGTTTCTTCGTTGCGCTGAACGATGGCTATCGGTGGGCCATCACGCGCACGCTGCGCCATCGGTGGCTGGTGATCGCGATCTTCGTCGCCGTGGCGGCCGCGGCCGGATTGCTTTTTCAATCGCTCAAATCGGAGCTCGCGCCGATCGAAGACCGCGGCTTCTTCATCGGCATCATGCTGGCGCCCGAAGGCGCGACGATGGAGTACACGCAGGAATATGCACGCCGCGTCGAGGAGATGTACCAGGAGGTGCCCGAGATCCGGAACTACTTCGTGGTGGTCGCGCCGGGCCTCGAGAAGCCGAATCCCGTGAACCTCGCGTTCTCCTTCGTCAGCCTGAAGCCGTGGGACGAACGCGCGCGCAAGCAGCAGGAGGTCACGGCGCAGTTGCGCGGCAAGATGTTCGCGACCCTGCCCGGTGTGCTCGCGTTTCCGGTCGATCCGCCGTCGCTCGGCCAGAGTTTCCGCAATCCGCCGGTGCAGTTCGTGGTGCAGGCCAACTCGTACGAGGAGCTCGATCAGCTCGTCAACAAGATGATGGCACGGGCACGTGCTTATCCCGGCCTCACCAACATCGACAGCGATCTCAAGCTCAACAAGCCGCAGCTCTCGGTGACCATCGACCGCGAGAAGGCGGCGGACGTCGGCGTCGAGGTCGAGACCATCGGCCGCACCCTCGAGACCCTGCTCGGTGGCCGTCAGGTGACGCGCTTCAAGCGCGAGGGCAAGCAGTACGACGTTATCGTACGTCTGGAAGACGCGGCGCGGCGGCAGCCCACCGATCTCACCTCGATCTACGTGCGCGGCAAGGACGGGCAACTGATCCAGCTCTCGAACCTGGTGCAGGTGAAGGAGACCGTGGCGCCGAAGGAGCTCAACCACTTCAATCGGCTGCGGGCGGCGATCATCCAGGGCAACATCACGCCCGGCTATACCCTGGGTGAAGCGCTCGCGTTTCTCGAGCAGGCCGCGCGAGAAGAATTACCGAAGACCGCGCAGACCGATTACGACGGCCAGTCGCGGGAGTTCCGGGAGTCCGGCGCGGCGCTCTACCTGACGTTCGTGCTCGCGCTGATCTTCATCTACCTCGTACTGGCTGCGCAGTTCGAGAGCTTCGTCGGACCTTTCGTGATCATGCTCACCGTGCCGCTCGCCATGACCGGCGCGCTCGCCGCGCTCAAGCTCACGGGCGGGACACTCAACGTCTACAGCCAGATCGGACTCGTCATGCTGATCGGACTCATCACCAAGCACGGCATCCTGATCGTGGAGTTCGCGAACCAGCTGCGCGACGGTGGGAAGGAGAAGTTCGACGCGGTGATCGAGGCGGCGACGCTGCGCCTGCGGCCGATCCTCATGACGACCGCGGCCATGGTGCTGGGCGCTGTCCCGCTCGCCTTCGCCACTGGCGCCGGCGCCGAGTCCCGCCAGCCGATCGGCTGGGTGATCGTGGGCGGGCTCGTGTTCGGCACGCTGCTCACGCTGTTCGTGATCCCGACTGCATACACGCTGCTCGTGGGCAAGCGCAGGAAGATCGAAGAGGAGCCGATGCCGGCGACGCTGGAGCATTCCCCCGCCAGTCGCTAGGCAGATGAGTGCATATCTGCCGGAGATCGCCGTCGCCGCCGCACTCGCCTGGGCAAGCGGCATCCGCCTCTACGCGACGCTCTTCCTCGTCGGACTCGCGGGCAAGCTCGGCTGGGTCGTGCTGCCCGAGCACCTCGAGATCCTCGCGAGTCCGCTCGTCCTGGGCGCGAGCGGCTTCATGACGGTCGTCGAGCTCTTCGCCGACAAGATTCCCTGGATCGACAGCGTGTGGGATGCCGTCAACACATTCATTCGCGTTCCGGGCGGAGCGTTGCTCGCGGCTGCGGCGATGGGCGATTCGGGCGCCGGTGCCGCGCTCGCCGCGGCCATCATCGGTGGGACCATCGCTGCCAGCACTCACCTGGCGAAGGCAGGCGCGCGGGCGGTCGTCAACACCTCGCCCGAACCGTTCTCCAACTTCGTGAAGTCGAGCGCGGAAGACCTGCTCGTGCCGGCTGGTCTCTTCACCGCAGTGGCGGCGCCGGTGATCTTCCTCCTCGCGCTGCTGGTGTTCCTGGGTCTGGTGGCGTGGGCGCTGCCCACGCTGTGGCGCGGTGTGCGGCGGCTGATGTCGCGGATACGCCCCTCAAGGTCATAGGCGGGCCAAGCGCTCTACCATGCCGGCACACTTGTGAGCAGATACAGCTCGCCCTGATCGCGCGCCACAGACTCGGCCGCGCCACATCCTTATGGAGCCACTTCCCGAAAGGCAGGAGTCGGCCAGCTCCGGTCAGTAACATCGGCATAAGAGGGCGTCTCCGAGCGGCCGGTTGAGCTTCGATGGCAGTCATTCGCCGCTGCGCCGAGATGCGCACATCATCGCCTTCAAGAGCGAAGCGCCGGCCGTGCGCCAGATCCTCGCGCACTTGGGCGAGGCGACCTCACCGCTGCGCCTGGCGCCAGCTCTCGGCTAGGACCGGTTCGACCCCCAGGCCCAGCCAGC
This sequence comes from Burkholderiales bacterium, assembly GCA_016791285.1. Next base: position 7,422 of record JAEUMX010000381.1, on the reverse strand, counting down.
ACCGGATTACGAATTCGATCAGCGCGTTGCGGGTAGGCGCCAACGAGAGGAGCCGCGTCGCCCGTCATGGGGTGACTGATGCTCATGGGGTGACTCCCTTGTCACAGAAGCATTCTCCTGTCCGACCCGCCGGCGGGTCATTGGTGAACGCGAACGCTGGCGCTTCGCTGGACACCAGCCTTCTGTCTGGCGGCTTTCACGAGAACGTGTACTTCCTTCAAGTACTCCAGCGCCTCTCCGCGCGTTCGCAGGGCGTCGACGCGAGCTATGATCGCTTCGTGCTCAAACGGCGGCGTGACCTCGAGGTGCTGGGCAAGGCCCGACGCGAGGGTCGCTGCAATCCTGCCCGTCGGATCGTCATCGATGGCCCTGTCTGGCTCTTTGGCCGTCTTCGCTTCGAATGGGACCTCGACGACCCGGGCGAGCGCCGCACCCATCGGATCCGGCAGCGTCATCGGAGCGTCGGACCGAGGCTCATCGAGCGTGGCCAGGGGCTTCAGGTCCGAGGTAAACGACGATCGCGTCGTGAGCTCCTTGAGGCCGAAGAGTCTTATCACCGTGGCTACGATCGTCGAGTGCTCGTAGGTGCGATGGTCGATCATATTCCTCGGAATGCGCGGTGAGATGACGATAGCGGGGACTCGCGGACCGAGCTGATCGAACGCGAACCCGAACTTTCGTCCGGTGGAGCCGGTGCGCCGCGCCGACGGGGGAGCAACGTGATCGTAGAAGCCGCCGTGCTCGTCATAGGTGATGATGAGCATACTGTCGTTCCAGATCGGCGAGGCGCGCAGAGCTTCATACGTCCTCTTGATGATCATCTCGCCCGACTTGACGCTGCCGAGAGGGTGCTGCGAGTTGCCGCCCTCGTACTCGTCAAACGGGTCGTAGCTGGGCTCGATGAAGGTGTATGACGCGTTGTAGGAAGGCGAGGCGACGTCTTCGCGGAAATCCTCGAACTCGTCGATGTCGAACGTCCGGCTGACACCCTTCAGCAAGGCGACGTTGGGAAAACTGTCGTCGCCGTAGATTCGCCACTTGACGCCGGCTTCGTCGAGCCGATCGAAGATCGTTCCGTGCTCGAATGCAATGCCGGACCACGGACTTGAGAAGGCTTCCGCATACTCCTTGGTGGAAGGTGCATTATCAAAGAAGCCCGCCGTCGCGGCGTGAACGAAGAAGCGATTGGGCTCCGTCGGGCCCGGCATGGAAGAGAACCAGCGATCGCAGACGACGAACTCCCGCGCGAGAGCGGTGATGACCGGTACCTGGTCCGGCGTGAAGCACCGCATGGCTCCATCCGGCAGCTCCGGATGCGACTTCGCATAGACCGATACGAACCCCGAGTTGTTGATCGGCGGGTACGGCTGGCGGCTCACGTACGCGGCCCCCTCGCCACAGAGCTGCTCGAGGACACCCGGAAAACTATGCGATGGGTCGTGCTCAGCCCGGTCCGGAGCACCTCGCTGCACGGTGTAGGTGACGCCGTTGTACGAATTCGATTCCGAGCCATTCAGTCCATCGATGGAAGTCGGTTGACCCGTCGCCACGTCCGTCCCGGTGATACCCGAGAACCCAAGCATGTGGTCGAACGAGCGGTTCTCCAGCATCAGCACGAAGACGTGCTTGATCTTGGACGCACGATGGTCGCGCACAATAGGATCGCCGCCTCCATGGCCTGGAGTCCCCCGCGGGTCTTCGCCTCGGTGGTCGCGTACGACGATGACACCTCCGTCGGCGGGTAACGGTTCTGTGCGCGGCGGAATAGGAGGCGCCACTGCGGGGGTCACGTTGGTATTGGGAGATGCGCCGCTTGCGCGTTGCCGTTCCCAATGCCCGTTCACGAATTGCCCGTCACGGATCGCGCCGCGCGCCCACACGAAGCCAGGGCGCTCGGTTCGAAAGACGTGCACGTACGACGTCTTCTTGTCGAAGCCGTAGACTGAAAGATCGGGGCAGTCCTCGAGCAGATCGACGGAAGCGCCGTAGCCACTGTATTCGTTGGCGTGCTCGTACAGCACCGCACAGTAGCCTGGCGCCACCCGAATCGAAGAAGCGGCGTCGTTGAAGTCAGTTGTGAATCGGGTGTGACCCTCGTCCAGAGACACGGCCGAACCAGCAAATTCTCGATCGCTGTATAGGGTTACCGCACTCATGCTGCACCTCTCTTTGTGTGCGCCGCACGGTGTGCTGGCGCGAGCCCCACTGGCTCGTCATTATCTCGCGGACGCCGACCGTGTCAATGAAGGGGAGAAATATCCACACCGACGTGCGAGCCCAGCGCACCGACGCAGAGCTCAGCAACGTGGGATCCAAGCAGCGGCTCCCGCGAATAACTCGTGCGACTCGACCTGAGATCAGCCTGGAGCTTCTTGCCGGCAACGAGCCGTAGAGGCGCACGGCGGCGCGACAGGTCGGGCGTTCTGTCGCGTCGCATCTAAACTCGCTCGCGCGGCTTTGTGTAGCCGAGGTGGTACGCATGTCCCAATGACACATCGATGACAAGGGCACCGTGCCGGGTAGCCATCGTTCGTCCGTGAACCTGGGCTGACCTGTCCTCGACGCAACCGGTTGCGCAAAGCGCAGGGCAGGGATGTTCAGCGCGGGCGACTGCAGGCATGTACGAGGGATCTGCGGCGCAGATCGTGTGCTACACTGATTCTGTGTCGTTCTCTGGAGATGACGTGGCAAACCTTACCCTTACCATCGACGATGAAGTGCTCAAGAAGGCACGCATCCATGCCCTTGAACGCGGCACATCGGTAAACGCGCTGGTCCGTGAATACCTCGAGCGTGTCGCCCACGACGACACCGAACTGGAAGCGATCGTAAACGGCATCGACGCGATTGCCGATGCCGCACCTCGGCGCCGCGTCTCTAAGTGGACGCGAGACGAGCTCTATGCGGAAAGGCTGCCGCGGCGTTGAGAATCTTCGTCGATACTAACGTGCTCCTTTACCGCTTCGATGGTGGCGCTCCGAAGAAGCGCGATGCGGCGCGCGCCGAGTTTCGCCGTCTCGTCATGGAGCGCTCGATTGTCTTGAGTACTCAAGTGCTGCAGGAGTTTTTCGTCGCTGCGACGAGGAAACTGAACCCTCCACTTAGCTCCGATCAGGCGGGGGTAGTCGTAGGGTATCTATCGCGCTTGCCCATCGTTCAGATCACCCCCCGCACGATCCTCGAAGCAGTCGCTTTGCATCGACGGTTCTCGCTTTCCTTTTGGGACGCGTTGATCGTCCGCAGCGCGATCGAGGCGGGCGCTGATACCCTGTACACGGAGGATCTGCAGGAAGGGCAGGTGATCGAGGGGCTGGCCATCGCCAATCCGTTCTCGATGGCGACGCGAGGACTCTAGCCCAGCGGAACCGTGGTGGATTTCGATGGGCCGGGAGCAAGGACGGAGGCGGCGAAAAGTTGCTGGCTGGACCGAAGAACGGTTGCCGGGGCCGCGAGGTGGCTCGCGGCGACCCGGTTTGTCTTCGGCGCGCCCCGTTCAGTGGGGCGGGACGCGCAGCGAAGCCACGAAGGCGGAAGTCGACAGGTTGCGCGTCGCCGGCCTCACCCCACGCTGATCACGACTTCGGCATACTCGCTCGGCACCACCAGGCCACGCCCGCCGCCGATGTCGAACTCGCTAAGCAGCGCAGTGATGTCGCGCTCGAGCTGCGCTTGCCCGCCCGCATCCAGCGCGGCGAAGGCCTTGTGGGTCGGGCCGTAGAAATCGCGGAACACCTGCACGAAGTGCGCGGCCGAGCGGTAGCGGAACGGAAACAGCTTGCGCTCGACGCTCAGCTCGCGAGCGCGCGGGCCGAAGAGCGCGACGAGATGCGGCTCGGTGCCCCACAGTGCCGGCGAGCGCAAGCCGGCCGGCGGCGGCACATGCGCGCCGACGATCTTGAACAGGCGGCCGATGAAGCCGTCCGGTGTCCAGTTGGCCATCCCGATGCGGCCGCCGGGGCGTACCACGCGCAGCAGTTCGCGCGCCGCGCGCGCCTGGTCGGGTGCGAACATCACGCCGAAGGTCGACAGGACGATGTCGAAGCTGGCGGCATCGAAAGGCAGCGCCTCCACGTCGGCGACCTCGAACCGCACGTTCAGCCCTTCGGCTTCGGCGCGGCGGCGGCCCTTGTCCAGCAGGGCCGACACGTAGTCGATGGAGGTCACGTCGGCGAAACGGCGCGCCGCGGCGAGTGTGGCGTTGCCGTTGCCCGCGGCGACATCGAGCACATGTTCGCCGGCGCGCACATCGACCGCTTCGGCGAGCATCTCGCCGACAATTTGCAGCGTGGTGCCCACCACGGCAAAATCGCCGCTGGCCCAGGTGGCCCGCTGGCGCTGCTTGATCGCGGCATAGTCCGGCGTAGCGGCGGGGTTTGCGATGGTGGCGGTGGCGGAGGTCATGGTGGATTCCTTGGTGTTGGATGATTGCCGACACATCGGTTGTCGGTGTGCGCATGATCCGCGTCGGCGCCCTTGCACGCTTCACCCGGCGTCGCGCCGATTTGCTCGCGCGTCCGCCAATCCGCTGGCCGCCGCGCGATGACCGGCATCGATCCACTGTCCGATGTGCTGCGCAGCGTCCGGCTGCGCGGTTCGGTCTATTTTTCCACGTGAGCTGCCGCGACCAGTGGGCGGCCAAGGCGCCGGCTTCGCGCGAGCTCGCGCCGCACGTGATGCCCGGCGCCGAGCACGTCATCGAGTACCACCTGTTCGCCAAGGGCGCAGGCTGGGTTGGCGTGGACGGCGAGCCGCCGCTGCGCATGCGCGCGGGCGATATCGTCATGCTGCCCCGCGGCGACGCGCACATGGTCTCCAGCGCGCCGGGCATGCAGTCGGCACCCGAAGATGACTGGCTGCTCGGCGAGCGCGACGGGGAGAACCCGATCCCGGTGACTTATCGCGGAAACATCGTCGAACTCGGCCTGCTGCCGCCCGAGGACGCCACTACCGTCATCGTGTGCGGCTTCATCGCCTGCGATCTGCGGCCGTTCAATCCGCTGATCGACGCGCTGCCCAGGCTCCTGCACCTGCCCGCCGAAGGGGTCGGCGCCTGGGTGGCGCCGGTGCTCGAACACGCGGTGTCGGAATCCGGCGATCGGCGCGCCGGCGGTGCGGCGCTGCTGGAGCGGGTCAGCGAGATGGTGTTCGTCGACGGTGCGCGCCGTTACCTGGATTCGCTGCCGCCGCAGGCGCAAGGCTGGCTCGGCGCGCTGCGCGACCGTCAGGTGGGCCGGGCCATCGGGCTGATGCACGCCGCTCCTGCCGAGTCCTGGACGGTGGAGGAGCTGGGTCGCCGCGTGGGACTCTCGCGCTCGGCCTTGCACGAACGTTTCGTCGCGCTCGCCGGGATGGCGCCCATGCAGTACCTGGCCAACTGGCGCATGCAGTGCGGCGCCCGCCTGCTGCGCGAAAGCCACTCCCCCGTCGCGGCGGTCGCGCTGGACGTCGGCTACGATTCGGAAGCCGCGTTCTCACGCGCCTTCAAGCGTGCCACCGGGCTGCCGCCGGCGGCCTGGCGGCGCGCGCAGCGGCAACCCGCAGGAACGGCAGCTTGACCGATGCCGTCATGAAACCATGCTCAGTCAGCATCATCGGCGCACCGACGGATGTCGGGGCCAGCGTTCGCGGTGCGAGCATGGGTCCGGAGGCGCTGCGCGTGGCGGGCGTCACCGAGGCGCTTGCACGCTTCGTCGACGATGTCATCGACAAGGGCAATCTCGGCGGTCCCTTGAACCCGCAGCTCGCGGCGCAAGACGGCTACCGCCACCTCGCGGAAGTGGGGGCCTGGAACCGGCTGGTGTTCGCGGCAGTGAGCGAGGAACTCGCCGCGGGACGGCTGCCGGTTCTGCTCGGCGGCGATCACTCGCTCGCGATCGGCTCGATCGCTGCCGTCGCCCGCCGGTGCCGGGAAGCCGACCGGACGCTGCGCGTGCTGTGGCTCGATGCGCACGCGGATTTCAACACCTCGACGCTGACACCGAGCGGCAACCTCCACGGCATGCCCGTCGCATGTCTGTGCGGCTTCGGTCCGGATGAGCTCACTCATATCGGCGGTACTTCGCCGGCGCTGGGTCGCGGCGACATCCGTTTGGTCGGCGTGCGCAGCGTGGACGATGCCGAGCGGCGCTTCCTGCGCATGGCCGGGCTCGAGGTCTATGACATGCGCTGCGTCGACGAGATCGGCATGCGGCAGACGCTCGAGGGGGCGCTGGCGGGCGTCGATGCAGACACACATCTGCACGTGAGTCTCGACGTGGACTTCCTCGATCCGGAAATCGCGCACGGCGTCGGTACACCGGTGCGCGGCGGACCGACCTATCGCGAGGCACAGCTTTGCATGGAGATGATCGCGGACACGGGATGCCTCGCGTCGCTCGACATCATGGAGCTCAACCCCGCGTTCGACCGCCAGAATCAGACCGCCGAGCTCGCCGTCGACCTGATCGAAAGCCTCTTCGGCAAGAGCACGCTGATCCGGCCGCAGCAGCGCTAGATCCCGCCGTCGCATTTCTCCTTCAGATTTTCCGAAGGACTCGCTCAAAACATTCCGCTAGGTTTCCCCGACTGCAGGCCGCATCATGCCGTCCAACGCAACGTCGAGAGATTCGACGAGTGCGAACGAGGAGAACAGCAGATGATGCAGATCCGCAAATCGTGCGAGCGAGGCCATGCCAACCATGGCTGGCTGGACACCTATCACACGTTTTCCTTCGCCGACTATTACGATCCGGCGCACATGGGCTTCGGCCCGTTGCGGGTGATCAACGAAGATCGCGTCGAGCCGGGCCGCGGCTTCGGCACGCACGGTCACCGCGACATGGAGATCATCACCTATGTGCTGGACGGCGGGTTGCAGCACCGCGACAACCTCGGCAACGGCTCGGTGATCCGTCCCGGGGACGTGCAGCGGATGAGCGCGGGCAGCGGTGTCATGCACAGCGAGTTCAATGCGTCGGAGCGCGATCCCGTGCACTTTCTCCAGATCTGGATCGAGCCCAGCGCGCGCGGTGTGCCTCCGGGCTACGAACAGAAGCACTTCGCGGCCGAAGACAGGCGCGGGAAACTGAAGCTCATCGCATCGCCCGATGGCGGTGAGGGCTCGGTCACGATCCACCAGGACGCGCGCGTCTACGCAGCCGACCTCGCGGTCGACGCAGCAGTGGCGTACGACATCAAGGCGGGGCGGCGCGCTTACGTGCACGTTGCGAGCGGTGCGGTGGTAGTCAACGGCACCCCGCTCGAGGCCGGCGATGGAGCGCGCATCGCGGAGGAGACGACGTTGAATCTCTCCGCGCTGCAGGAGTCACAAGTGCTGTTTTTCGACCTTCCGTGACGGTTGGGACAGTGGTTCAATCAAAGGAGACACAGGATGGCGACGAAGATTCAGGTTGTGTTCTACAGCATGTACGGTCATGTCCACCG
>JAEUMX010000344.1 GCA_016791285.1 Burkholderiales bacterium | reverse complement strand
GAACGTGACGCGACGGTGCTCCCTGGCCCGCGCGAGATTGGTGGCGTCGTAGCTCACGAAGGCGTAGACGTCGGTGATGTCGGCGGTCGGGTCGGCGGCAACGCCGGGCGCTTCGCGGTGACTCGCGGCGAGACTCGCGCCCGTTGCAGTCAGTCCGACGCATGTCAGGAGCGCGGCAGCCAGTCCGGTGTGTCGATGCATGAGACTCTCCTTGTTCGCGTCATCGGAAGCGCAGGTCCACGGGTGGATACCCGCTCCCGGTTCGTGTTGTCGAAATGGTTGGGGCGGCTCCGGACAGTGGGTTCTCGAGTCCGTTTCCGTGCCACCAGATCGCAATACGCCGCCGCCATGATTTTGGATTTGGGCGGCGCCGACGTGCCGCCGTGGACACTCCACCCGCGCACCCCTACACTCGACGCATGTCCTTCCGCACCCCGGGTCGACCATGACGACGCGCCACTTCGAGACCTACGCGCGCCCGGTCGCGGCCTTCCTGCTGGTGGTCGGCTGCTTTCTCGTGCTGCAGCCGTTCATCACGGCGCTGCTCTTCGCGGTGGTGATCGCCGTGTCGACGTGGCCGCTCTATCTGCGGCTGCGGGCGGTGTTACGGCAACGCTCGACGCTCGCGGCGCTCGCGATGTCGCTGCTCTTCGCGGCGCTCGTGATCACGCCGGTGGTGCTGCTCGCCGCAAGCCTCGGGAAGAACGTGCCGGAACTCGTCGGAACGATCAAGGAGTGGCTCGCCGCAGCACCGTCCGGGCCGCCGGACTGGCTCAAGACGCTCCCGGTGGTGGGCGGCCAGCTGGACGCCTACTGGCATCGCCTGGCGGCAAGCCGCGAAGAAATGGCGACGTTCCTGAAACAGTTCCTCGATCCGGCCCAGCGGCTGCTGCTCGCGGTCGGCAAGGGGCTCGGCCAGGGGCTGCTGCAACTGACCCTCGCCGTTTTCGTGGCGTTTTTTCTCTTTCGCGACGGCGACGCCTTGCGGGAGGCCGCGCGCGGGGCGCTGGAGCGCGTTGCCGGCCCGGTGGGCGACGAGGTGCTGGAAACCATCAATGCCACCATCGTCGGCGTGGTGTACGGCATCCTGGGGACGGCACTCGCCCAGGGGCTGATCGCCACGGTCGGTTTCCTCATCGCGGGCGTGCCGTGGGCGCTGCTGCTCGGCGCGCTCACGTTCCTGCTCTCGCTCATCCCGGTCGGGCCGCCGCTGGTGTGGGGTGCGGCCACCATCTGGCTCGTCAATCAGGACGAGATCGGCTGGGCGGTCTTCATGGCGCTCTGGGGCTTCTTCGTCATCAGCGGCATCGACAACATCGTGAAGCCGCTGCTCATCAGCCGCGGCGCCAAGCTGCCGTTCGCGCTGGTGCTGCTCGGCGTGTTCGGCGGCGTGCTCGCGTTCGGCTTCGTCGGCGTCTTTCTCGGGCCGATCTTCCTCGCCGTGGGCTGGGGCGTGGGCCAGTGGTGGCTCGCCTCGTCCCGCCTTCCGCAGTCGACGGGGTCGCCCGTGCCGATTCGCAGCGCAGTCGAGAAGGCGTCCCCGAAGTCAGGGCAGGAGCAGCAGTGAGCCCGTGGTCTTGCGGCTCTCCAGATCGCGGTGTGCCTGCTGCGCTTGCGCGAGCGGATACGTGCGGCTTACCTCGATCTTGACCTGCCCGGAACGGACCACGTCGAACAGGCTCGTCGCGCTGAGGACGAGGTCTTCACGGCTGGCGGTGTAGGTGAAGAGCGTCGGGCGCGTCAGGAAGAGGGAGCCCTTCTGCGCGAGGATCTGCGAATCGAGCGGCGGCACCGGTCCGGACGCGGCGCCAAAGAGCACCAGCATGCCGCGCGGGCGCAGGCAGTCGATGGAGCGCGCGAAAGTGTCCTTGCCCACCGAGTCGTAGACTACAGGGACGCCCTTGCCGCCCGTGATCTCCTTCACCCGCGCCACGAAATCCTCGCGGGTGTAGACCACCGGATGCTCGCAACCGTGGGCTTTCGCCAGCGCGGCCTTCTCGTCGCTGCCGACCGTTCCGATCACATGCGCGCCGCGGGCCTTCAGCCACTGGCACGCGATCAGCCCGACGCCGCCCGCCGCCGCGTGCCACAGCACGGTGTCGCCTGCCTTCACCGGAAACGTGCGCCGGATCAGATACTCCGCGGTCATGCCCTTCAGCATCATCCCCGCCGCCTGCTGGTCGCCGATGCCGTCGGGCACCTTCACCAGCCGGTCCGCCGGCATCAGCCGCTCGGTCGCATACGCACCGACCGGTCCGCCCGCGTAGGCGACGCGATCCCCTGGCCGGAGCTCGATCACACCGGGCCCTGCCGCCTCGACCACGCCGGCACCTTCCAGCCCGATGCCCGTCGGCAGGGGCAGCGGATAGGCCCCGGTGCGGTGGTAGGTGTCGATGTAGTTGATGCCGATCGCGGTTTGCCGGATGCGGACCTGACCGTCACCGGGCGCGCCGACCTCGAGGTCCTCCAGTTGCAGGACTTCGGGTCCGCCGGGCTGGTGGATGCGAATCGCCTTGGCCATTGGATGTCTCCTTCGCTTGAATTGTGTGCGTCGCCTCGTTCGGCGCGCGTCATGTCCGGCTCGGCGCGACCGCGCCGCCGGCCTGCCATCGCGTGGGAACGTAGCGGGACTCGGCGAGCGGCAGGACCGGTTTGCCTCTCAGATGGCGCAGGCTCACGCGCGCGCTGTCGAGAATGATGATCCACAGGATCGCGACGAAGAGCAAGGTGAGTCCGGCATCGATCCGCTGGTTGAGGATCAACTGTGGCGCCACCGCCGCCTTCGCCGCCGGGAGCGCGCCCGCCGCGAGTTTCTGCGCCATGTCGTTTGCCGCCGCGAGGAAGCCGACCCGGATGTCCGCATCGAAAACTTTTTGCCAGGCAGCGGTCGTGGTGACGACAGCAAGCCACGCGAGTGGCAAGCCGGTCACCCACGCGTAGCGCACGCGGCCCATCTTGACGAGGATGCCGGTCGCAACGGACAGTGCGATGCCCGCGAGCATCTGGTTGGCGATGCCGAAAAGCGGCCAGAGAATGTTCACCCCGCCGAGCGGGTCGATCACGCCGATGTAGAGAAAGTAGCCCCAGCCCGCGACCACGATGGCGCTGGAGAACAGCACCGACGGATACCACGACGTCTGGCCGAGGGGTTTCCACACGTGCTGCAGCAGGTCCTGCACCATGAAGCGCCCGACCCGCGTCCCGGCGTCCAGGGTGGTGAGGATGAACAGCGCCTCGAACATGATCGCGAAGTGATACCAGATCGCGAGCAGCGAATCGCCGAAGGCGCGCGCGAAGATGCTCGCCATGCCGACCGCCAGCGAGGGCGCTCCCCCCGTGCGCGCGAAGAGCGTGGCTTCGCCCATTTCCTGCGCCAGGGTCTGCATCTGTTCCACGGTCACCGGGAACCCCCAGCCGGAGATGGTCTTCACTGCGTCCGCCGCGGCCGCGCCCACGACGCCTGCCGGACTGTTGATGGCGAAGTAAACGCCTGGGTCGAGCACTGTCGCGGCGATGAGCGACATGATGCCGACAAAGGACTCGAGCGCCATGCTGCCGTAGCCGATCATCGGGATGTCGCGCTCGTTCGTGAGCAGCTTCGGTGTCGTGCCCGACGCCACGAGCGCGTGGAAACCGGAGATCGCGCCGCAGGCGATGGTGATGAAAACGAACGGGAAGAGCGTGCCGCCGAAGATGGGGCCGGTACCGTCGATGAACTGGGTGAGCGCCGGCATCCTCACGTCCGGCCGCAGGATCACGATCGCGATCGCCAGCAGGAACACGGTGCCGAGCTTCATGAAGGTCGACAGATAGTCCCGCGGCGCGAGCAGCAGCCACACCGGCAGGACCGCGGCGGCGAAGCCGTATGCGATCACGCACCACGCGAGCGGCAGCCCGGCCAGGTCGAACCAGCCGCGCAGGGTTTGATTCTCCGCGACCCAGCCTCCGCCCGCCACCGATGCGAGCAGGAGTGCCACACCGATGAGCGAGCCTTCCAGCACGCGCCCGGGCCGAATGCGACGCATGTAGAGGCCGACCAGAATGGCGATCGGAATCGTGGCCGCGACGGTGGAAGTGGCCCACGGGCTGTGCTTCAGCGCGTTCACGACGACCAGGCCGAGGACCGCGATGAGGATGATCATGATCATCGTCGCGCCGACCAGCGCGGCCCAGCCGCCCAGCGGACCGAGCTCGTCGCGCGCCATCTGGCCGAGGCTGCGCGCCTGGCGGCGAGTGGACAGGAACATGATGACCATGTCCTGGACGCAGCCGCCCAGCACCGAGCCCGCGAGGATCCAGAGCGTGCCCGGCAGGTAGCCGAACTGCACCGCGAGGGTGGGGCCGATAAGGGGTCCGGGCCCGGCGACCGCTGCGAAGTGATGACCGAAGACGATCCAGCGATTGGTGGGAACGAAGTCGCGCCCGTCGTCGAGGCGCTCGGCCGGCGTGGCTCGGGTGGCATCGAGCGTGAGCACCCGCGCGGCGATCCACGAGGCGTAGAAGCGATAGGCGACGAGATAGACACCGGCGGCAGCCGCGATGAACCAGCCGGCATTGATGGTCTCGCCGCGATGGGTCGCGATGATCGAAAGCGCCACCGCGCCGGTGAGCGCCAGGCAGAGCCAGCCGATGCGGGCGAGGAGTGTCACGCGTGCGATCCCGATCGCTCGATCGTGCGCTTCAGTAGTCCGGATTGAAGCCCTTGATCACGACCCCCCCGGACTTCTCGTCGTGCTCGAGCTCGAGCAGTTTGCGTGACTCGAGCTCGTCCAGCAGTTTGCCGAACGAGCTGAACCCGTGGTAGGACTCGTTGAAGCCGGGTTGGCGGCGACGCAGCGTCTGCTTCACCATCGAGCCCCAGATCTTTTCGTCCTCCGCGCGCTCGGAGAACATCGCCTCGATCGTCTCCATCACGAGGTCCAGGACGTCCTGCTTCTTCTCCTCCTCCGACTTTACCACTTCGGGTTTCGCGGCCTCGGCCGGCGTCTCGCCCGCCGGCGCGGTCTTGGGCGCGGCCTTCTTGCGCGTCGCCGCTTTCTTCTTCGGCTGCACGCGCACGAGGTCGTCGTAATAGATGAACTCGTCGCAGTTGGAAATCAGCAGGTCGGACGTCGAGTTCTTCACGCCGACGCCGATCACGGTCTTCGCATTCTCGCGCAGCTTCGACACGAGCGGCGAGAAGTCCGAGTCGCCCGTGATGAGCACGAACGTCGTCACGTGCGACTTGGTGTAGCAGAGGTCGAGCGCGTCCACCACCATGCGGATGTCGGCGGAATTCTTGCCGGACTGGCGCACGTGAGGAATGTCGATCAGCTCGAACGCCGCCTCGTGCATCGGTTTCTTGGCGTCCTTGTAGCGGGCCCAGTCGCAATACGCCTTCTTCACGATGATGCTGCCCTTGAGCAGCAGCCGCTCGAGCACTTTCTTGATGTCGAACTTTTCGTACTTCGCGTCGCGCACGCCGAGTGCGACGTTCTCGTAGTCGCAGAATACGGCCATGCTCTGGGTTTCGGATGTCGAGGTCATTGGATTCCATGGGGGAAGGGGGAGGCGGGAAGGGGGATGAGGGTCGCCGCGATCATCCCTCCCGCGCTCCCTGAATCAGGAGAAGTATGCCACCGCGAAGATGATCACCATCGCGATCGCCAGCACCACTTTCGCGAGACTGCCGGCGATGAAGCCGAGCAGTGTGCCCCATCCCGCCTTGCCGGACCGGGCGAAATCGCGCGTGGCGAGGTACTGGCCCAGGAACGCGCCCACGAAGGGACCGAGGATCAGCCCCGCCAGGCCGAAGAAGAGCCCGACCACGGCGCCCA
>JAEUMX010000258.1 GCA_016791285.1 Burkholderiales bacterium | reverse complement strand
CAAGGAGATTGCGCAGGTCGGTGCCATCTCTGCCAACGCGGATTCCTCGATCGGCGACAAGATCGCCGAGGCCATGGAGAAAGTCGGCAAGGAAGGCGTGATTACGGTCGAGGACGGCTCCTCGCTCGAGATGGAGCTGGAGGTGGTCGAAGGCATGCAGTTCGACCGCGGCTATCTGTCGCCCTACTTCATCAACAATGCCGAGAAGCAGGTCGCGGTGCTGGAGAATCCGTATGTTCTGCTGCACGACAAGAAGATCTCCAACATCCGCGACCTGCTGCCAGTGCTGGAACAGGTGGCGAAGGCCGGCAAGCCACTGCTCATCGTCGCCGAAGACGTCGACGGTGAAGCGCTCGCCACGCTGGTCGTCAACAACATCCGCGGCATCCTGAAGACCTGCGCCGTGAAGGCACCCGGCTTCGGCGACCGCCGCAAGGCGATGCTCGAGGACATCGCGATCCTGACCGGCGGGACGGTCATCGCCGAAGAGGTCGGACTGTCGCTGGAAAAGGCGACCCTGAACGACCTCGGCCAGGCGAAGCGCATCGAGATCGGCAAGGAGAACACCACCATCATCGACGGCGACGGCGAGGCGAAGACGATCGAAGGACGGGTCAAGCAGATCCGCACCCAGATCGAGGAAGCGACCAGCGACTACGACCGCGAGAAGCTGCAGGAGCGCGTCGCGAAGCTGGCGGGCGGGGTGGCCGTCATCAAGGTCGGCGCTGCGACCGAAGTCGAGATGAAAGAGAAGAAGGCGCGCGTCGAGGACGCGCTGCACGCGACTCGCGCGGCGGTCGAGGAAGGCATCGTGCCGGGTGGCGGTGTGGCGCTCATCCGCTGCCGCAACGCCGTGTCCAAGACCAAGGGCGAGAACCCCGATCAGGACGCCGGCATCAAGATCGTGCTGCGGGCGCTGGAGGAGCCGCTGCGCACCATCGTCGACAATGCCGGCGAGGAAGCCTCGGTTGTCGTCAACAAGGTGGTCGAAGGCAAGGGCAACTTCGGCTACAACGCCCAGAGCGGTGAGTACGGCGATCTCGTCGAAAGTGGCGTCGTCGACCCGACCAAGGTCGCTCGCTGCGCGCTGCAGAATGCGGCGTCGGTGGCTGGTCTCATCCTCACGACCGATGCCATGGTCGCCGAGCTGCCGAAGGACGATAAGCCGATGCCGGGCGGCGGCATGGGCGGCATGGGTGACATGGATATGTAGCATCGCCGCGTACCAAAGTCGGCGGCCCCGCCGGTTGGGGCCGCTCGCAAGGCCCGGCTCTGCCGGGCCTTTTTCTTCTGCGTCGACGCGTATCGGGGTCGTTCATCACGAACCGGGCGTCACGCCAGCCAGCGCGCCACGATGCTCCAGACGTACTCCCGCGCCCGCACATGCCACGGGCGCCGCTCCCAGCTCGCGTGGTGCCACTCCACGCTCTCGATGAAGTCTGCCTCGAACATCGCCTGCACCGCCGCGGCGAAGGCGGGATCCTCCGTCTCCTGATTCGCCTCCAGGTTCCAGCGCAGGGTCCAGCGGTCGAGATTGCTCGATCCGATCGACACCCAGTGGTCGCAAAGCGTCGTCTTGGCGTGGAGCACACGCGGCTGGTACTCGAAGATGCGGACCCGGTTGCGCAGCAAGCGGCCGTAGTATCGCCGTCCGGCATGGCGCACGGCCGGATGGTCCGTCGGTCCGGGGAGCAGCAAGCGCACGTCCGCGCCGTGGGCGGCAGCACGCCGTAGCGCACGCAGCAACTTCCACGAGGGCACGAAATACGCGGTCGCGATCCAGACACGGGTCCGCGCCCCGCGAGCGCGGTTGATGACGGAGCGCCTGATTTCGGAATTGGCTGCCGTCAGGCGCCCGCGCACGTCGCCCTCCCGCCGCCCGTGCTCCGCCACGACCGCTGCCTTCCGCCCGGTCATTTGCGTCCAGGTCTCTGCGAACAGGGCCTGCCAGTCCCGCACCACCGGGCCGTCGACAGCCACCATGGTTTCGCGCCAGGGCAGGCGCTTCGGGTCGGGTGGATCGAACTGGTCGGTCATGCCGGTGCCGCCGATGAAGGCCCGCTCACCGTCCACCAGCAGCAGCTTGCGATGGTTCCGGAACAGGTTGTTGAGCCAGCGGCTGTAGTGCAGCCGGTTGTAGAACACAAGCTCGACACCCGCCGCCACGAGACGATTGCGGTCCGCCTTCGAAAGACCGAGGGCGCCGAAATCGTCGAGCAGGACCTGCACCGTCACGCCACGCTCTGCCGCAAACGCCAACGCCGCGATGAAGCGGTCAGCCACCGCGCCCGATGCACAGAGGTACAGCTCGAACTGGACGACCCGCTGCGAGTCCGCGATGTCTTCCAGCATGCGGCGAAAGAAGCTCGGACCGTCGACCAGCAGCTCGACGCGGTTACCTTCGCGCCAGGAAAAGCGCCTGCGTTGAGCGATTCCCATCGCCTTTTGCTGTAGTTTAAGCGCAGCGGCCGCAACTATAACCCCCTCGACCACAACGCAGTGAAAACGAAGCGACAGCGTGGTTTCAGTTCAGTGCAGGCTCATGTCGCTTCGCGGCGCTGTGGCATTTCCTCCAGCATCCGCGGGGCGAATCGCTCGGTGAGAAGGGGCCCGAGGATCGACGTGGTGACCATGAGCACGAGGACGGCGTTGAGCATGCGGTCATCCAGCAGCCGCTCTCCGATCGCATTGTGCGTGTTGAAGGCCACCAGAGTTGCCGCGAGCGTTGCGGCGACCTGAGGCAGGGTCATCGCCCACATGGTGAGTCTCGCGCCCGGCGGGTAGCCGAGGGCACGGCCGACGCCGGCCGCGGCGATTGCCTTCGCCAGCAGAAGCACCGCCACGATCCCACAAACCAGCCCGAAATGATCGCCCATGGTTCTCACGAACGTGGCCGGGTCGATCAGCACGCCCGTCACGATGAAAAAGCTCGGGATGAAGAGCGCCTTGCCGATGAATCCGAGTTGCTCTTTCGCGGGCTTGTCCTGCACCGCGCCGTTCACGGCGAGGCCCGCGAGGAAGGCGCCCACGATGTCGGGCAGGTTGATCGCCTCGGCAACTGCGCCAGTCGCTGCCATGATGCCGAGCATCACCACGAAGTGTGCAGCTTCCTCATGCTCCACGCGGCGCAACAGCCAGCTACCGGCGCGGCTGAACCCGAACAGCACCATGGGAACAAAGACGGCAATCTCTACTATCTGCACCGAGAGCGCGGCGAGCGAGAAACCGGTCGTGTACATCGAGACGCAGATCGCGAACACGATCAGCGACAGCGTGTCCGACACCACCGTCGCACCCAGCGTGACCACGACCGGCTCCAGGCGCATCGCACCGAGCCGATTGACGATGGGCAGACTCAGGAGCGTGTGGGACGCGAGCAGGGAACCGATCACGATTGACGGGATCAGCCCATAACCGAAGGCGAGGCCCAGCACGGTGCCGAGCACCTGGGGCACGGCCGTGGTCACCACCCCGAATGCCAAGGACCGCGTCCTCGCCTTGCGGAACAGCGCGATGTCCACTTCCAGGCCGGCCGAGAACATGAGCAGAAGCTTGCCGAGCTCGGCGAAGAACTCGGCAATCGGTCGGTGCTCATCGAAAATTCCCAGGACATGCGGACCCAGCAGAGCGCCGAACAACAGCAGGCCGATCATCCCCGGCAATCTGACCCGATGGGCGAGCGCCGGCATGCCGACGATCGCGGCCATAACGATGGCGAACTTGACCAGATCTGGGAAAGCCAGGACGTGCGCCCGCAGCGTCTCGATCAGTTCCATGGTCGCCTTGTTGTTCAACCGAGTGCGAGCGCAGCCGCAAGCGACCCGATCAGCGCAGCCTTGCGTGCCCGTCCCGCCCCAATGCTGCGCACGCCGCGGCCGGTCGCATCGGCTAACCGAGCAACAATGCCAAGCGCCCGGAAAAGTTCGCCGCTGGCGGCCTCTCGGTCAGGGTGTGACGATATTGAACCAGAAGTCGAAGTTGTCCAGGTAGGAGAGCATTTCTTCGAGTTTGGCTTCGCTTCCGGAGATCTTCACGTCTCCCGCAGCGAGCGCGTCCTTCAGCGTCGTCTGCTTGAGCACGATCCGGTTGAGCGTCTCCCGC
>JAEUMX010000238.1 GCA_016791285.1 Burkholderiales bacterium | reverse complement strand
GCGCTTGTCTTCCTCGAGCTGCTTCTGCTTTTCGATCCGCTCCTTCTCCCGCTTCTCGCGCTCGACCTTCTCGTGCTCCAGCCGTTCCTTCTCCCGCTTTTCGCGCTCGAGCTTTTCCTTGAGCGCGATGTCGGGCTTGGGCTCGGATTTCGGCTCGGGTTTCGGCTCCGCCTTCGGTGGCGGCGGCGGTGGCGGTGGCTTCGCTTCGACCTTGGGCGGCGGGGGCGGCGGCGGAGGCGGTTTCACCTCTTCCCGGGGCGGCTGCGGGGTCGGCTTGGGGCCGGGCGTCGAAGGCAGGTCCTGCCACAGATCGACGCTCACGGGCTCCGGCGGCTTGCGCTGCCACGTCACGGTGAAGAGGAGCATGACGAGGAAGATCAGATGGACGGCGACGGACAGCGCGCCGGACAGCGCACGCTCCGGTTCCCGCTGGCCGTCGAGCGCGCTCACTTCGGTTGCACGAGCAGGCCGATGCGTTTGACCTGGCTGCGCTGCAGGAGGTCCATCACGTCCATGACCACTTCGTAGCGCACGCTCTTGTCCGCCGAGATCACCACCGGCTGGTCCGGGTTCTTCGTCTGCCGGTCGCGCAGCATGCGAAGGAGCTCATCGCGCGACACCTTGCGCTCGTCGCCCGTGCGTTCGCGGTCGCGCAGCAGCAGGGTCTTGTCGGCACGGATGATGACTTCGAGCGGTGCCACCGGCGGCTGCGCGCTTTTTCCCACCGACGGCAGTTCGACCTGCCCGGGATTCATGAGCGGCGCGGTCACCATGAAGATGACGAGCAGCACCAGCATCACGTCGATATACGGCACGACGTTGATCTGGTTCATGAGCCGGCGGCCGGAACGGCGCTCGACCATCATCTTCCGGCCTGCCTCTGCAGGATGTTCGAGAACTCCTCCATGAAGCTCTCGAAGCGGGTGGCGATGCGGTTGATGTCGTACGCGTAGCGGTTATACGCGATCACCGCGGGGATGGCGGCGAACAGGCCCATCGCGGTCGCCACCAGGGCCTCGGCGATGCCGGGCGCGACCGACGCGAGTGTTGCCTGCACGACGTTCGCGAGCCCGCGGAAGGCGTGCATGATGCCCCACACCGTGCCGAAGAGGCCGATGTAGGGACTCACGGAACCCACCGAGGCGAGAAACGAGAGGTGCGATTCGAGGAAATCCATCTCCCGCTGATAGGTGGCGCGCATCGCCCGCCGCACCCCATCCATCGCCACCGAGAGCTCCATGTTCGGCTGCTGCTTCAACTTCACGAACTCGCGGAACCCGGACTCGAAGATCTTCTCCATGCTGCCCGACGGCTGCGCCGCGCCGCGATAGAGCTCGCTCAAGTCGGACCCGCTCCAGAAGCTGCGCTCGAAATCGTCGGTCTGCTTGAGCGCGCGGCGGATCGTGAACATCTTCATGAAGATGTACCACCAGCTCTGCAGCGAGACGATGAGCAGGATCGCCATCACGATCTGCACGAGCAGGCTCGCATTGGCTACGAGGCCCCAAAGCGAAAGGTCTGTGGCGATACCGGTCTTCACGTTGTTAATCCGATTCCGATTGTATGGAGAGAAGTCGATGCAGGACGACCGGCGGGATGCGGGTCGGCCTCATGGTCTGCGTATCGACGCACACGGCCCGGACGCGGGCTCTGGTGAGCACTTCGTGCCCGCGGAGCACCCGCTGCGAAACCGTGATCTGACTGCGGCCGTGCTCGCAGAGTTCCAGCGTCACGACGAGTGCGTCGTTGAAGCGGGCGGGCTTGAGATACTCGATGTCTACTGCGCGCACGACGAACAGGATGCCGTGCTCGTCTTCGAGCGTCGGAAGTTCGAACCCCTTCGCGCGCAGCCATTCGGTGCGCGCCCGCTCCATGAACTTGAGGTAGTTGGCGTAATAGACCACGCCGCCCACGTCGGTGTCTTCGTAATAGACGCGCACCGGCCAACGGAATGCTGCATGGTGCCCGATAGGAGCGTGATCGGCAGTTTGCTCCATCATGCCGGGGCCGAACTGCCGCACCGTACGCGCGCGCATCTCCACTGCTTCACTCGTGACTCTCCCACAGCTCGCGGTTGACGCAGTGGGCCGGCGTCGCGATGCCCAGGTGGTGGAACGCCGCGAGCGTCGCCATGCGCCCGCGCGGCGTGCGCTTGAGAAAGCCCTGCTGGATCAGGTACGGCTCGAGCACGTCTTCGATCGTGTCGCGCTCCTCGCCGATCGCCGCCGCGAGATTGTCGACGCCGACCGGCCCGCCGCCGAACTTCTCCAGCACCGCGAGGAGCAGCTTGCGGTCCATCACGTCGAGTCCGAGGGTGTCGACGTCCAGCATGACCAGGGCCGCATCCGCGACCTCCCGCGTGATGACACCGTCCGCGCGCACCTGTGCGTAGTCGCGCACCCGCCGCAAGAGCCGATTGGCAACGCGCGGCGTGCCGCGCGAACGACGCGCGATCTCGAGTGCGCCTTCGGCGGACACCTGCACGTCGAGCAGCGCCGCGGAACGATTGACGATGCGCTGCACTTCTTCGGGCGTATAGAACTCGAGCCGTGCGACGATGCCGAAGCGATCGCGCAGTGGATTCGTGAGCATGCCGGCACGGGTGGTCGCACCGACCAGCGTGAACGGCGGCAGATCGAGCTTCACCGAGCGCGCGGCCGGGCCTTCGCCGATCATGATGTCGATCTGAAAATCCTCGAGCGCCGGATAGAGGATCTCCTCCACCACCGGTGAGAGACGGTGGATCTCGTCGATGAAGAGCACGTCGTGCGGCTCGAGGTTGGTGAGCAGCGCGGCGAGATCGCCCGGGCGCTCGAGCACGGGCCCGGAAGTCTGGCGCAGATTCACGCCCATCTCGCGCGCGACGATGTGCGCCAGCGTCGTCTTGCCGAGCCCGGGTGGGCCGAAGAGGAGCACGTGATCGAGGGACTCGGCACGATTGCGCGCCGCCTCGATGAAGATCGCGAGCTGGCCGCGAATCTTCTCCTGTCCCACGTACTCGGCGAGCTGCCGCGGCCGCAGTGCGCGCTCGATCGCTTCTTCCTGGGGGTTCTCGCGCGCGGGCGCGATGAGGCGGTCCGTTTCGATCATCGCGACATTATGCCTTCGACAGCGCCTTCAATGCCTGCTTGATGCCTTCGGCAACACTCGCGCCCTCGGCGACGGTCTTCATTGCCGCCACCGCTTCGCGCTCGTGGTAGCCGAGCGCGATCAGCGCGTGCAGCACGTCGCTCGAAACGGGCGCCGATCTGGGTCCGGAAGGACCCACGACGAAGTCGGCGCCCATCTTGTCCTTCAGCTCGAGCAGGAGGCGCTCGGCGGTCTTCTTGCCGATACCGGGGATCTTCGTCAGGCGGCCGGTCTCCTGCCGCGCGACGGCTTCCACGAGCTCCGGCACGGAAAGCCCGGAGAGCACGGCGAGCGCGGTGCGCGCGCCCACCCCGGCGACCTTGAGCAACTGGCGGAAGGTGCCGCGTTCGGCTTCGGTGAGGAAACCGAAAAGCTGCTGCGCATCCTCGCGCACCACGAGCTGCGTGTGGAGCGTGACCCGCTCACCGACGGCGGGGAGCTGATAAAAAGTGCTCATCGGCACGTCGAGCTCGTAGCCGACGCCCTGCACGTCGACGAGAACTTGCGGCGGCTGCTTCTGGGCGAGGATGCCGGCGAGACGTCCGATCACGCGCGCGCCTTCATCCCACCAGCCGGCCGCGGCGCACCCGAAAACCCGCGGTCGACAGCGCGCCGAGACCGAGCCCGCCGTGAGCGTGACAAATCGCGCAGGCGAGCGCATCGGCAGCATCGGCGCTCGGCTGGCCGGGCAGATCGAGCAGCCGCCGCACCATCTCCTGCACTTGGCCCTTGTGCGCATGGCCGTTGCCGACCACTGCCTGCTTCACCTGCAACGCGGTGTACTCGGCGACCGGCAATGTGCGCGCAACCGCCGCGCAGATCGCAGCACCGCGCGCCTGGCCGAGCAGCAGCGTGCTCTGTGGGTTCACGTTCACGAACACCTTCTCGACCGCGACTTCGTGCGGCAGGTTGTCCTCGATGACCCGCGACAAGCTGTCCAGGATGGTCTTGAGCCGCGACGGCAGATCGACCGCATCGCGGGTCCTGACGCAACCGCTGGTGACATAGGTGAGGCGCTGTCCGGTCTTGTCGACGATGCCGAATCCGGTGATCCGCAAGCCAGGATCGATACCGAGTATGCGCACCGGCGCCCTGTTCACATTCCCTCGAACGCGGCGCGGGCGATTTCGGGTCGCGGGTGTCGCGGATTCACTCGTCGACGACGGCGGTGGTGTAGACGTTCTGCACGTCGTCGAGGTCCTCCAGCGCATCGAGCAGCCTGCGCATGCGGGCGCCGTCCTCTCCGGCCAGCACCGCTTCCGTGGTGGCCTTCATCGTGACCTCGGCGAGCTCGGCCCGCAGCCCTGCGCTCGCCAGGCCGGCCTTCACCGCGCCAAAGCTGCCGGGCTCGCAGATGACCTCGATGCTGCCGTCGTCGTTGGTGACGACGTCCTCCGCCCCGGCATCGAGTGCGGCCTCCATCACTTTTTCTTCGTCGGTGCCGGGCGCGAACAGAAACTGGCCGCAGTGCTTGAACAGGAACGCGACCGAACCGTCGGTGCCGAGATTGCCGCCGTGCTTCGTGAACGCGTGGCGCACGTCGGCGACGGTGCGCGTGCGATTGTCGGTGAGGCAGTCCACCATCACCGCCGCGCCGCCGATGCCGTACCCTTCGTAGCGGATCTCCTCGTACTCGACGCCTTCCAGAGCACCGCTGCCGCGCTTGATCGCGCGATCGATGTTGTCGCCCGGCATGTTCTCCGCCTTCGCCTTGTCGATCGCCAGGCGCAGGCGCGGATTCATGTCGGCATCGCCGCCGCCCAGCCGCGCCGCGACCGTGACCTCCTTGATCAGCTTGGTGAAGATCTTGCCCCGTTTCGCATCCTGACGACCCTTTCGGTGCTGGATGTTAGCCCACTTGCTATGACCGGCCATGTGGTGTTGTAAGTTGCTGACTTATGTGAAAGAAAACGTGTAATGGTAACATTCCCCGCGCGCCTCTTGAACCCGCCGCGAGGTATTCCATGGCCGAACCGCTGCTGATCGCGAAAGCGAAAGAAGAAATCCATCTCCTGCCCGCGCTCGGCAATCGCCACGGGCTCATCACCGGCGCCACCGGCACCGGCAAGACCGTCACGCTGCAGCGGGTCGCCGAAGCCTTCAGCCGCATCGGCGTTCCGGTGTTCATGGCGGACGTCAAGGGCGATCTCTCCGGTCTCGCCAAGGCGGGCGAGCTCAAGGGGAAGATCAAGGAGCGCGTCGAGCAGCTCGCGATCGATCTGCCGCTCGAGGCCTGCCCGGTCGCGTTCTGGGACGTGTACGGCAAGACAGGTCACCCGGTGCGCGCGACGGTGACGGATCTCGGACCGCTCCTCTTCGGCCGACTGCTAGACCTGAACGACACCCAGCAGGGCGTGCTCACGCTGGTGTTCAAGATCGCTGACGACAACAACCTGCTGCTGCTCGATCTCAAGGATCTGCGCGCCATGCTGCAGCACGTCGGCGAGAACGCCAAGCAGTTCCAGACCGAATATGGCAACGTCTCCGCGGCATCGATCGGCGCGATCCAGCGGGGCCTGCTCGAGCTGGAGCATCAGGGCGCGGAGCAGCTCTTCGGCGAGCCGGCGCTGGACATCAACGACCTGATCCAGACCGACCACGGTCGCGGTGTCGTCAACATCCTCGCCGCCGACCAGCTCATGAACTCGCCGAAGCTCTACTCGACGTTCCTGCTGTGGATGCTGTCGGAGCTGTTCGAACAGTTGCCCGAGATCGGCGACCCCGACAAGCCGAAGCTCGTGTTCTTCTTCGACGAGGCGCATCTTCTCTTCAGCGACGCACCGAAGGCACTCCTGGAGAAAATCGAACAGGTGGTGCGGCTCATCCGCTCCAAGGGCGTCGGTGTGTACTTCGTGACCCAGAATCCCCTTGACGTGCCGGAGAGCGTGCTCGGCCAGCTCGGCAATCGCGTGCAGCACGCGTTGCGTGCGTTCACGCCGCGCGACCAGAAGGCGGTCAAGACCGCCGCGACGACCATGCGGCCGAACCCGGGGCTCGATATCGAACAGGCGATCACCGAGCTCGGCGTGGGCGAGGCGCTGGTTTCACTTCTCGACGAGAAGGGCCGCCCGGGCGTGACCGAGCGCGCCTTCGTGATTCCGCCGGGCAGCCAGATCGGGCCGATCACGCCGGAGCAGCGCAAGGAGATCATCGAGGACTCGGCAATCTTCGGCCACTACGAGAAGGCGGTCGATCGGGAGTCGGCCTACGAGGTCCTCACCGCGAACAAGAGTGCCGCATCGACTGCCGAGTCCGGTGCGAAGACGGCAGAAGCATCGACCGCGGGGGAGCAGGACTTGGGCTCGATGGTGTTCGGCACCCTCAAGGATTTCCTGCTCGGCAGCACCGGGCCGCGCGGCGGACGCCGCGAAGGCATACTCGAATCGGTGGCGAAAAGCGAGACGAAGAAGATTCTGCGCGGGGCGCTCGGCGGTATTCTCGGCGGGCGACGGCGGTAGGTGAGCTGTCGCCGATCTGCATCGGCGCACGGATTCCGCGGCCCGCCACCCCCGTTGTCGCACTGGCTCGCTCCTGCGTCTTGTGGACAATCAGCCGGATATCCCGACCGGCACGCACAGACCAGAAGTTCTTGTCCTTTGCCTTGTCGAGCTTGTGGAAGCTCATGCCCGGGGTTGGCCGGATTCAGCTGCAAGTCGAACGCCGTGGTCTTGACGGCCTCCTGCTCATCGCCGGTCAGCCGGGCGAGGCTGTCCGTGAAAGTGTCGGCGATGCGGAAGTCCATCGGAGGCGCTCGCGCCTTATCGCTCAATCAGCTGTAACAGACCGTCACGCAGTTTCCCGAAACTCGGCGAAGCATTCTTGCCTGAAGACATCAGCGGTCCGATGTTCTCCGCCCATTGATGCTTTATCTGACCCGGCAACGGCCACCCCGCTCTCTTGATGGCTGCGGAGCCACCGGGATGTAAGGCATCTGCCAGCAACTCCCAGGTGCCGCATACACTGTCCTGCACGTAGCGCGCAAGAACATCCTGCCTGGCGCGTGGATACGCTTGCAGCAAAGCATCTCGGTCTCCCAGATACCACGCCTCGATCTCTTCGATTGCTAGGCGAAACAGCGTGTGGGGTGCCGGATCACAAGTATCCACAACCGATTTCAGCTCGCTGAGGAAGTCCTGGCAACTGCGCTTATCAACATCCAGAACCACGACGACCGCGTCAATACCTGGTGTTCTACCATATCCCCGGAGCAGGTTTGGCAACCGATCCAACAGGATTCGCTTCGCGGGATCCGCTGTAGCTGCGAGTCCGGTCGGAATGCGGCCGACCCCCCTATAAGGATGCACCCGCCAGGTATGCGACTCACCGGTCCGCCCCAAGGTCTGTGGCAGCAAGCACTCCAGCAGCTTCGCGCCGGAGCTGTCCTCGACCAGTATCTCGATGTGCATGTCTACCTCGCATCGAGATAATCGCTGTACCAAAGGCCACCGAGTGGCAGACCTTCGGCTAACAGGTTCTTGACGACATCCAGGTCAGACACGCGTCGCACGGTTGAGTACCCGTCCTGACCCTTTTCCAGTATCCAGACTTCGCCAGCAGACAAAGCGTCCACAAAATATGGCTGGTGAGTAGTGACAAATATCTGCGGCGCGTTCTTCCTGCCAGTCGCGTGTTCGCGGAACTCCTGTGCCAGCGTTTCAAGAATTTTGTGATAGAGGCCATTCTCTGGCTCTTCAATGCAAATAAAGGGCGGTGGGTCTGGGTCCTCCAGCAACAAGAGGTATGCAAAGACTTTCAAGGTTCCATCCGACATCTGCTGTGCGAAGAACGGATCGCTGAAAGCGCCGTCATTGAAACGCAACAGCACGCGCTTGTCATCTGTGACCTTGGTGTTGATGCTCTTGATACCGGGGATCTTGGCGGCGATGCGGTCGAGGATATGCTTGAAGCGGTCCTTGTGCTCACGCTCCATGAACTGCACTACGTTGCCGATGTTGTCACCATGAATGTTCAAGTGCTTTTGCGGTCCGGCTGTGGGCAGGCTGCGCGCAGCGTCGGGATAGAAATAGGAAAGGTACCAACCCTTTAGGAAGTCCCGGAAGCGCTTGATCCGTGGATGCTCCTTCAACGTCCCCAGGGTTGAGATCCCTAGTTGGCGCAAGTCTGTCAATTCGACCGATTCCTGCGCGCGGTCCTCTTCCCCTTCAGCTTCCACCGCCTCTTCGCCGGCCCATACCAAGCCCTTCCCGTGATGCAGACGCAGGAAAGGAAAGGGCCGCCCGTGCTTTTGCCCCTTGCGTCGCTGCTTCAGCACTTCGCTCTCGACGAACGGCCGCCCGGACTCATCCAGCGCTATGGAGAGCTCATAGGTAATGGGCCGTTCGTTTGGCGACTCCCGATAGTAGATCTCGAACTGGATAGGCGCACTCGTGGCCAGGGAACGGAGACGGTCGAAACCACCACGCTGCTTTAGATCGCAGGCAGTTTCGACGTCGTGCGAGAGGCAGTCTGCTATGAAACCAAACGCGTCGAATAGCGTGCTCTTGCCGGTCCCGTTCTTTCCGATGACCACGGTAAACGGCGTCAGCGGTTCACCGTGTTGTTGATGGGATAGCCGACCCAATGTCACGTCCCGCAGGGCGCGGTAATTCTGGACGCGAAATCCTTCTATAAGGGCCATTACTTCCTGTCCTCTATGCGCGTACCTTCAGGCGTCTACGTTGATCTCTGCCTTCAGCGCGACTTTAAGCCCGCTGCAAGGAACGTTCGCGCCGCGGAAGTAGGCGTGGCGGACGAAGAAGCTCTCCTCGTTGTCCGCCCTCATGCCAGACCGGTGCTTCCCCATTTTTTCCGCCATCCGACCCACTCAGCCATCGCGATAGACCTCGCGGCGATGGGCCACTTTGACGACTTCGACCACGACTTCGGCGTCCAGGACGCGGTAGAGAACGCGGTAGCTGCCCTGGCGCACGCGGTATTGCTCCTGGGTCGATAGCTTCTCG
>JAEUMX010000209.1 GCA_016791285.1 Burkholderiales bacterium | reverse complement strand
CGGCCGGCACCCAGGGCCGGATCAGGTCCGCGACGGCGCTCACGTAGTCACTCGCCGCGACGATCGGCCCGGTCGTCGGCGCCAGGCATTCGTCGACCCAGCTTCGCGGCGGCATCTCTGCGCGACGCGCCTCGCGCGCGGCCGGGGTTGCACCGTCTGCGAGCAGCCCATCCCACCTGAGTTCGGTCCAGCTCGTCACGCTCCACACATCCGCCGCGACGCCGTGCTCGGCTTCGAGGATGTCGGCCGCGGCGAGCGCCTCGCGCAGGATCGTGCCCGAGCCCAGGAGCTGCACGCGCGGCTCTCGATCGGCGAGCGGCGATTCGCGCAGCCGGTACATGCCGCGCACGATGCCCGCCTCGGCGCCGGCCGGCATCGGCGGATGGACGTAGTTCTCGTTCATCACGGTGACGTAGTAGAAGACGTCTTCCTGCAGATCGAGCATGCGGTGCATGCCGTTCTGCATGATTACCGCGACCTCGTGCGCGTAGCAGGGGTCGTACGCGCGGCAGGTCGGGATCGTGGATGCAGCCAGGTGGCTGGTGCCGTCCTGGTGCTGCAGACCTTCGCCCGACAGGGTCGTCCGGCCGGCGGTCGCGCCGAGCAGGAAGCCGCGGGACCGCGAATCGGCCGCCGCCCACACGAGATCGCCGACGCGCTGGAAGCCGAACGCCGAATAGAAGATGTAGAACGGCAGCATCGGCGTGCCGTGCGCGCTGTAGCTCGTGGCGGCGGCGAGCCACGATGAGATGGCGCCGGCCTCGCTGATGCCTTCCTCCAGGATCTGGCCGTCCTTCGCCTCCTTGTAGTACAGCAGCTCGTCGCGGTCCTCGGGCGCGTAGAGCTGGCCGACCGAGGAATAGATGCCGACCTGGCGGAAGAGACTCTGCATGCCGAACGTGCGCGCCTCGTCGGCGACGATGGGAACGACGCGTCGGCCGATCGCGGGATCGCGCAGCAACTGCCCGAGTACATCGACGAAAGCCATCGTCGTCGATCGTTCCCGGTCCTTCGATCCGCGAAGCAACGACGCGAATACTTCCAGGGCGGGCACCTGGAGGCGCGCGGAGACTCCGGAACGCGCTGGCAGGTAGCCGCCGAGTGCCTCGCGACGCGCGTGCAGGTACTTCATCTCCGGCGCATCGTCGGGCGGCTTGTAGAAGCGCAGCTGCTCGACATCGTCGTCCGCGAGCGGCAGCGCGAAGCGGTCGCGGAAGGCACGCAGCGCCTCGTCGTCCAGCTTCTTCTGCTGGTGCGTGCCCATCTTGCCCTGCCCCCAGTGACCCATGCCGTAGCCCTTCTTGGTCTGGGCGAGAATCACTGTCGGCTGTCCGCGGTGCCGCGCGGCGGTGTGGTACGCGGCGTAGATCTTCACCGGGTCGTGCCCGCCGCGGCGCAGCCGATCGATGTCCTCGTCGGTCATGTGCGCGGCCAGCGCCTGCAGCTCCGGATACTTGTTGAAGAATTGCTCGCGGTTGAAGCGCCCGTCGGTCGCGGCGTAGGTCTGGAACTCGCCGTCGACCGTCTCGTGCAGCCGCTTCAAGATCACCTCGTCCTGGTCGCGCGCGAAGAGCGGATCCCAGTCCGAACCCCACAGCACCTTGATCACGTTCCAGCCGGCGCCGGCGAAGAGCCCTTCCAGCTCCTGCACGATCGAGCCGTTGCCGCGCACCGGGCCGTCGAGGCGCTGGAGATTGCAGTTGACGACGAAGATCAGGTTGTCGAGCCCTTCGCGTGCCGCGAGCGACAGACCCGCGAGCGCTTCGGGCTCGTCCATCTCGCCGTCGCCGACAAAGCACCACACCTTGCGGCCGGCCGTGTCGAGCAGGCCGCGGTCCTGCAGGTAGCGGATGAAGCGCGCCTGATAGATGGCGTTGATCGGCCCGAGACCCATGGAGCCCGTCGGAAACTGCCAGAACTGCGGCATCAGCCAGGGGTGGCAGTAGGACGAGAGGCCGCGCCCGCCGACTTCGCGCCGATAGCTGTCGAGCTGCGCCTCGGCGATGCGACCTTCGAGATACGCCCGTGAGTAGACACCGGGCGCCGAATGCGGCTGAAAGTAGACGAGGTCGCCGCCCTGCCCGGCGCGGAAGAAGTGGTTGAAGCCCACCTCGAAGAGATCGGCTGCCGAGGCGTAGCTCGCAATGTGGCCGCCCAGCTCGGCGTGCGCGCGGTTGGCGCGCACCACCATCGCGAGCGCGTTCCAGCGGATGATCGACGCCAGGCGCTGTTCGACTTCGAGATTGCCCGGAAACTGCGGCTGATCGGCGAGCGCGATCGTGTTGCAATAGGGCGTGTTGAGCACCGGCGGCATGCGTACGCGCTTCGCCCGTGCGCGGTCGAGCAGCTTGCGCAGGATGAAGGTCGCGCGCTCGGCGCCTTCCGACGCTAGCAGCGCGTCGAACGCATCGAGCCATTCGCGCGTCTCGGTGGGATCGATGTCCGGGGCGATCACGCGCCAGTAGCCGGAGTACGAGGAGTCTGACAGGTCGGTCACGGGCGTACCTCACGGACAGTCGGAATTAGAAACGGTGGTTCTCGTCTCACGCGTAACGACGAGACAGTCTTTGGTTCCTGGACCCAGTACTATACCGCCGCGCGGGTACCGACCGCCACGGAGCGCCCGTCTCCTGATGCCGGGAGCGAACGCGTCCATGATGAACGATACTTTGCAAGAGAACCTCATCGAAAGGGTGCGGACATGAATCGCGTCATCGCTGTGCTGGCCCTCAGCGCCTGTTCAATGGCACAAGCTGTTTCGCCCGCGGCGCCGGCGCCCCCGGAGGTCGCAACCTCGGCCGTGCTTCCCGCCTTCAGCCTGAACGATCCGCCCATGCGGTCCGCCGCCGCAACTCAATCGCGATGGAAGGGCCCGGCCGACGCCGTCTCATGGTGGTTAGACGGGCTCGGTCAGCAAAAAGCAAGACACGAGATCAAGAAGGCAATTGATCGGGCGATTGCCGCCCAGCGCCCATTCATTGCCTGG
Organism: Burkholderiales bacterium; assembly: GCA_016791285.1. The sequence continues at coordinate 4,106 of JAEUMX010000209.1, read as the reverse complement.
ACCGGTGAAGGAGTCCTGCTCAAGGCTCAGGTGGCTCGCCGTTCGGATCCCAATACGCGGCGGCAGGCATGGGCCATCCTGGGTGACGCCGTAACGATGGTGGGTGCGGGCAAGTCTCCGGAAGAGGCGCTGTTCCTATCCTGGCGACGAGAATTGAGTACGCGCTCCGCTCAACCACCGGACGGCTGGGTGGTCGACGACGCGATGAGCCTGTACTTGTGGGTTCGGCAAAGTCCGGACGGCCGCCTGCTCGTCGAGGGGGTGCCGAGAGGCACGACGCTCGACCTGAACAATAGGGTTCGGGAGAACTGGTCGCAAATGGAACTGCGTCGACTCCAGACCAAGATCGAGCATCTCGCAACATGGGAGGAAGTCTCGCGGATTGCGCAATCAGGAATGGCCCGCCGCGGGAAGCAGCGGTCGATCGAGACAACGCTCGGGGCGATCGTCGAGTCGAAACAGAGGCTGCGTGCAATCAACGAGCGGCTGAAGGCTATGGAGCAAGAGCGAGCCGCGATCGAAGCTGCTCGGCTCCAATCGACACAGCAGAGCGCATTAAGCCCGACGCAGTTGACGTCGACGCCAGTGCTCACGCCCGAAGCACAGCGGTTAGTCGCAGAACGGCCGTACCGGTTGGTCGTGCCGCCGGGCTACTCCGGGCAGCCGCTGCCGCTGGTGATCCTGCTGCACGGTTACTCCGGGTCGGGACAAGCCATGGACGACTACCTCAACATGTCATCCATTGCCGCGGCGCGCACCTTCCTGCTCGCCACGCCGGACGGCGCCGTCGACGCGTCCGGGTATCGCTACTGGAACGCGACCGACGCGTGCTGTGCAGCCAATGCGCCGGTGCCCGCGGACGACGTCGCCTACCTGACGGCGGTCATCGACGATGCCAGCACCAAGTACAACGTCGATGCCCAGCGCGTCTATATCATCGGCCACAGCAACGGCGGCTTCATGGCCCACCGCATGGCCTGCGACCGCGCCGCGCGCGTCGCCGCCGTCGTCTCGATCGCCGGCGCGCAGTGGAGCTACCTGCCGTACTGTCAGCCCTCGGAGCCGGTGTCGGTGCTGCAGGTCCACGGGACCGGCGACACGACGATCCTTTACGACGGCGGGCCTGGTTACCCGGGTGCACGCACGACCGCTGCCGACTGGGCCTTGCTCAACCGGTGTACCACGGACTTTTACGCTGCCGCGGTTTGGGATCTCGACACACAGCCCGGAGTCGAGACCGTTCGAGAGCTCGCCATAGGTTGCCCGCCCGGCGTGGGCGTCGAACTCTGGAGCATGATCGCGGCGCCGCACGACCCCAGCTTCTCTGCCTTTGGTGCAAACTTCCTGTACAACTTTCTGCTCGTTTACCCCAAGCCGGAACGGTCCGACACGGTTTACAGCGGGATCCATTGACTACCCAGCATGGCGGCGCCATATCAGCAAGCAACGCGGTCCCGAAGAAGCGCTCGATGCCGCCTGCTGGGTTGCGGCAGTCGAACCCGGATTGTTCGGCATCGGCCCCGACACCCGCGGTGCAGCACGTGCTGCCTCGCGCTCGCCGGAACTTGGGTGTGTCGAGAGGGTCGAGATCAACGAAGCGTTCGCCGTGGTGCCGCCCCATCGGGACCGCCGGTACGGTTTGCCTCGAGATGCTTTGAAACCCATCGTCCGACGGAGTAACCCATGACCGTGCTCAATGTAAACGGAAAAGCCAGGCAGCTAGACGTTCCCGACGATATGCCGCTGCTGTGGGTGTTGCGGGACGTGCTCGGCATGACCGGCACCAAGTTCGGCTGCGGTGTCGCCCTGTGCGGCGCGTGCACCATCCATATTGCCGGCAAACCGGTGCGCTCCTGCATCACCCCGGTCTCGGCCGCCACGGGCAAACGTATCACCACGATCGAGGCGATCGGCGCGACGCCTGCCGGCAAGAAGATCCAGCAGGCGTGGCTCGAGCTGGACGTGCCGCAGTGCGGCTACTGCCAGTCCGGTCAGATCATGTCCGCCAGTGCTCTGCTTGCCAGCAATCCCAAGCCCACTGACGCCGACATCGACAACGCGATGGCGGGCAACATCTGTCGCTGCGGCACCTACCCGCGCATTCGCGCCGGCATCAAGCGGGCGGCCGGCGGGCCCGCCGCGAAGGCGGCAGACGCAGCGATTACGACGGAGGCCTGAGATGGACGACTCGATCATCGCAGACGAGGCGACATATTCGCGCCGTGATTTTCTCAGGCTCACCGCGACCGCCGCGGTCGGCGGCGGTTTGCTGCTCGGCTTCGGCCTGCCGGCACGCGCCGTCATCAGCGACGCACTCACTACCGGCGCGCCGTTCGCACCGAATGCGTTCTTGCGTATCGACCGCGGCGGCAAGGTCACCTTCGTGATGCCCTTCATCGAAATGGGTCAGGGGACGTACACCTCGATCCCGATGCTGATCGCCGAGGAACTGGAAGTCGACGTCGACAAGGTCGTCATCGAGCATTCGCCCGCAGATAACAAGCTGTACGCGAATCCCATGGTCGGCATCCAGATCACGGGCGGTTCAACGTCGGTGCGCGCGGCCTGGGAGCCGATGCGTCAGGCGGGCGCCACCGCGCGGGTCATGCTGACGAACGCAGCAGCCCGGCAATGGAAGGTCGACCCCGGCACCTGTCGCGCCGAGAACGGCGTCGTCATACATGCGCCCACGGGTCGCAAGCTCGCTTACGGCAAACTCGTCGACGCGGCGGCAAAGCTGCCGGTGCCCGAAAAGGTCGCGCTGAAATCCCCGGCTGAATTCAAGCTCATCGGCACGCCGCACCGGCGCCTCGATACTGCTGGAAAGGTGAACGGCGGCGCGAAGTTCGGCATCGACACGAGGCTGCCGGGAATGAAATTCGCCGTCGTCGCCATTTCACCGACCTTCGGCGGCAAGCTGGTTTCGGTCGATGAAGCCAAGGCGAAGGCGGTCGCCGGTGTCACGCAGGTGGTGCGCCTGGAGGACACGGTCGCGGTCGTGGCGATTCACACCTGGGCTGCCAAACAGGGGCTCGCCGCAGCGAATCCGCAGTGGAATCCGGGACCGAACGCAAAGCTCTCGACCGCCGACGTGGTCAAGCAACTCGCAGCCGCGATGGAGAAGCCCGGCGCGGTCGCCCGTAACGAAGGCGATGCGGCCGCCACCATCGCCAAAGCCCCAAAGAAGTTCGAAGCCGTCTACGAGCAGCCGTTCCTCGCGCACGCAGTCCTGGAGCCCATGAACTGCACCGTGCATGTCCAGAAGGATCGCTGCGACGTCTGGGTCGGCACGCAGGTTCCCGGCGTCTCACAGGCCGCGGTGGCCAAGGTAACGGGTCTCAAACCCGAGCAGGTGACCATCCACAATCATCTGCTCGGCGGTGGCTTCGGCCGCCGTCTCGAAGTCGACGGTACCCTGCGCGCGGCGCAGATTGCGCAGCAGGTCGAGGGGCCGGTGCAGGTGATCTACACGCGCGAGGAGGACATCCAGCACGACATGTATCGGCCGTACTACTACGATCGCATCAGCGCGGGGCTCGATGCGCAGGGCAGGCCGATCGGCTGGTCGCACCGGATCGCGGGCTCGTCGATCATGGCGCGCTTCTTCCCGGCTGCCATCAAGAATGGCGTCGACTTCGATGCCGTCGAAATTGCAGCCGAGCCGGCGTACACGGTCGGAGACTTTCACGTCGAGTGGTTCGCCCAGGAGCCGCCCGGCATCCCGACCGCGTTCTGGCGCGGCGTGGGCGTGACCCGCGGAACCTTCGTGCTGGAGAGCTTCATCGACGAGCTCGCCGCGAACGCGAAACAGGATCCACTTGCCTACCGATTGGCGCTGCTAGAAAAGAGTCCGCGCTCGAAGGCAGTGCTGCAGCTTGCCGCCGAGAAATCCGGATGGGGTAAGCCGCTTCCCGCGGGGCAAGGGCGCGGCATCGCGTTGTGCACCGGTTTCGGCAGCTTCATGGCGCAGGTCGTCGAAGCGAGCGTGGACAAGGACGGATCGGTCAGCCCCACGCGCGTGGTCTGCGTGGTCGATTGCGGCCTCATGGTCAACCCCGACACCGTTCGGGCGCAGATGGAAAGCGGCATCATCTTCGGACTGTCTG
>JAEUMX010000204.1 GCA_016791285.1 Burkholderiales bacterium | reverse complement strand
TGCACCGCGAGGTTCAGGCTCTTGTTGAGCAGCCGCGGGAACGGGTGCGCCGGATCGAGCCCGATCGGCGTCAGCACCGGCATGATCTCGCGCAGGAAATGATCGAGCACCCAGGCGCGCTGGGCTTCGGTCCAGTCCGGGCGGCGCAGGAAGCGGATGCCCTCGGCGGCGAGCTTGGGCAGCACCACGTCGTTGAGCAGTTCGTACTGGTGTTCGACCAGCTCGTGCGCCGTGATGGAGAGCTGCTTCAGGAGCGAGCTCGTCGTGTAGCCGCCGACCTTCGGCGTGTCGGATCCTTCCTCGAGCTCGGCGTGCAGCCCGGCGACACGGATCTCGAAGAACTCGTCGATCAGGCTCGAGACGATGCACAGGAAGCGCAAACGCTCCAGCAGCGGGACGGCATCGTCCTCGGCCTGGGCGAGCACGCGGCGCACGACTTCCAGCAGTGACAGCTCGCGGTTGATGAGCAGCGTCGTCGGGGTAGCGGCCTTGGGGCGCATGTCGGGGGTTACCAGTGAAAGGGGTGCATCGGGTGCCAGCGGTGCGATCGACCCCGCGCGCGTCATGTGTCGGGCTCCGCTCGGGACCTACTTCTGGGAAGGCTGTGACGGTGCAACGTAGCCTGCAGGCATCTCGGCGCCGGCGCCGAAGAAGTAGCGCTCCATCTGTTCGTGCAGGTACTTGCGAGCCTTCGCGTCGGCCAGGTTGAGGCGGTTTTCGTTGACCAGCATCTTCTGGTGCTCGAGCCAGGCCTTCCAGGCCGGTTTGGACACCTGCTCGAAAATGCGCAGCCCCATTTCCCCCGGATAGGGCGGAAAGTCCAGACCCTCTGCTTCCCGCTTGAGTTTGATGCACTGCACGACTCTAGTCACGATTCCCCCCTGCATGTTGTGACCGCGGTGTTATGGCAACGTTACCGGCGCCAAGTTCACGAGCATGATGCAGCGCTTAGCGCTCCTTCTTCAATGACTTGGTGAGCACCTTCGAATTGCGCTGCAGATTGTAGAGCGCCTGCTTCTTCGCCGGCAGCTCGTCTACCCCGGCCTCCGCGAATCCACGCTCGATGAACCAGTGCGTGGCACGGGTGGTGAGAGCAAAAAGCCGGTTGAAGCGACGTCGGCGCGCCTCGTCCTCCATGAACTCGAGCAGCCTTTCGCCGACGCCCGCGTCGCGGCGATTGGGATGCACGGCGATGCAGGCGAGCTCGGCCGACCGCGATTCCGGAAACGGGTAGAGTGCGCCGCAGCCGATCACGATGCCGTCGTGCTCGACCACGACGAAGTGGTCGATCTCGCGCTCGATCAGCTCGCGTCCGCGCTTCACCAGAACGCCCTCCCGCTCCAGCGGCTCGATCAGGAGGAGGATCCCGCCCACGTCCTCGATGCGCGCCGGACGCAGGGTCTCCAGCGGATCCTGGGTCAGCATGCTGCCCACGCCTTCCTGCGAGAAAAGCTCGAGCAGGAGCGCGCCCTCGCGATCGCGGTCGACGAAGTGGACACGCCGGACGCCGTTCTTGACCGCGGCGATCGCGGGCGGCAGGTAGAGCTGTACGTCGATCGCAAGGCGCGTCGGGCGCGCGAGCAGCTTCTCGGCGTCGGACACGGTGAGCTCGTGCAGGAGCTGGCCCTTCGCATTCGCGATTCCGGGTCCCTCGAGCAGGAAGAGCAGCTTGTCGGCGCGCAGCGCCACCGCCACCGCTGCGGCGACGTCTTCCACCGTCAGGTTGAAGATCTCCCCGGTCGGCGAATAACCGAGCGGCGACACCATTGCAATCTCCCCGTCCTGCAGCCGCGCCTGCAGCATCTCTGCGTTGACCTTGCGCACTTCGCCCGAGTACTGGAGATCCACGCCGTCGAGTACGCCGCGCGGACGGGCGACGATGAAGTTCCCGCTCGCCACGCGGATGGTCGAGTTCGCCATCGGCGAGTTGGGCAGCCCCATCGAGAGCAGGGCCTCGATCTCGAGCCGCACCCGTCCGTTCGCTTCCTTCACGCACTTCAACGTCGCCTCGTCGGTGACGCGGACGTCGCGCACGTAGCGCGGCCGCAAGCCCCGCTCCTCCATGAGCGCGTCGATCTGCGGACGGGTGCCATGCACGAGCACGAGGCGCACCCCCAGGCTCGCAAGCAGGTTGAGATCCTGGACGATCTGCGCGAAACGCCCGTCCGCCACCACTTCGCCGTCGAACGCGATGACGAAGGTCCTGCCGCGAAAGACGTGCACGAACGGCGCCGCGGCGCGCACCCACTGCACGAAGGTTTCGGAAATGGCGGGCATAGCTTGTTATGGAGCTCCCGTGGCCTGCGATCCCGGATGTTAGTGGAATCCACAGGCTGCGCAAACCGCAGTGCTAGAAATCGCCCCACAGCGCGTGCATTGCCGCCAGTGCGGCCAGCGCCGCCGTCTCGGTGCGCAGGATGCGCGGTCCCAGGCGCACGCCGCGAAAGCCGCGCCGCAATGCGTCGTCGCGTTCCTGCGGGGTGAGTCCGCCCTCCGGTCCGGCGAGAAGCAGGATCGGTCCGGCGGGACGCGGCATGTCGCGCAGGGAGGTGTCGGCGTCGGGCGAGAGCAGCAAACGCAGCGCAACGGTGTCGGCGCGCGCCGGCAGCGCTGCCAGCCAGTCGCCGAAGTCACAAGGCGGCTGCACCGGCGGCACCCGGTCGCGGCCACACTGTTCGCAGGCGCTCACGCAGACGCGCTCCCAATGCGCGCGACGGCGCTGCGCGCGCTCTGCCGCAAGCCGCACCACGCTGCGCCGCGTGATGATCGGCTCGATGCCGGCGACCCCCAGTTCCACTGCCTTCTGCAGCGTGTAGTCCATACGTTCGCCGGCCGACACGCCTTGGGCGAGATGAACGGCGAGCGAGGCTTCCCGCGCCACCTCGCGCCAGCTGCCGACCTCGACCGCCACGCCCTCGCGCCCGATGGCGGCGATGATCGCATCATGCTCGCCGCCGCAGCCGTCGAACACGACCAGGCCCGCCCCGGGGCGCAGCCGCAGCACGCGCACGAGGTGATGGCCCGCCGCCTCGGGCAGGACGATGCGCGCGCCGGCGGCCAAGCGTGGCGGCAGGTAAACGCGCGGCACGGGCGCTCCGTTCCTACGGTTCTCCGGGTTCATGTAAACTTTTGCTGCACCGCTGGCATGGCGGGAGCGGGGAATGGAGCCAGACAACAGGATGGGACACTCATGGTAAGCCTCGAAACACCCATCTGCAATTTCGGGTGGCGCGCCGTCGACTTCGCGCTGCCCGGCACCGATGGCAAGCGGTATTCGATCGCGGACGTGCGCGGACCCAACGGCCTCCTCGTGGTGTTCATCTGCAACCACTGCCCCTACGTAAAGGCGGTGCGCGAGCGGCTGGTGCGGGACTGCCGCGAACTGGCGGACCTCGGTGTGGGCTCGATTGCCATCATGTCGAACGACCCCGCGGATTACCCGGAGGACTCGTTCGAGAACATGAAACGGGTCGCGCAGCAGTTCCAGTTTCCGTTTCCCTACGTCCTGGACGAGACGCAGGAGGTTGCGAAGACCTACGGCGCGGTGTGCACCCCGGACTTCTTCGGCTTCAACGCGAGTCTGGAGCTGCAGTATCGCGGCCGGCTCGATGCCTCGCGCAAGGATACGGCGCCAGAGGCCCGGCGCGAGCTGTTCGAGGCCATGTCGCTCGTGGCGCGTACAGGCGCGGGCCCGCGTGAGCAGATTCCTTCCATCGGTTGCTCGATCAAGTGGAAGCACAGCTGACAGAAGTCAGCGCCGAACTCGACGTTCTCATCCGCACCGTGAAATCGGTGGCGGCATCCGAGGTGATGCCCAGGTTCCTGAAAGTCGCGCATCACCGCAAGAGCGACGGCAGCCTCTTCACCGAGGCCGACCTTGCCGCACAGGAGGCGCTCGCGCGCCGGCTGCCGGACATCTATCCGGGGACGATCGTGGGCGAGGAAATGACGCGGCAGACGCAGGTCGAGCACTGGGTTGCCGGCGATGCGGGTGTGTGGTGCGTCGATCCCATCGATGGCACCTCGAACTTCGTGAACGGCCTGCCGTATTTCGCCGTCTCGGTGGCGCTCATGCGCCACGGTCGGACAGTGCTCGGTGTCGTCTACGATCCGGTCTCCGACGAGTGCTTCTATGCCGAAGCGGGTCGCGGCTCCTGGCTCAACGGCGAGGCGCTGCCAATCAAGGAACAGGCCCCGAAGCTGCGCGGCGGCATGGCGAGCGTCGACTTGAAGCGCCTGCCGCGACGGCTCGCGGAAGCCCTGGCGGGCGCGCCGCCCTATTCCTCGCAGCGCAATTTCGGCGCGAGCACGCTGGAGTGGTGCTACACGGCGGCCGGCCGATTCGATGTCTATCTCCACGGCGGACAGAAGCTGTGGGACTACGCGGCCGGTTCGCTCATCCTGGCAGAGGCGGGCGGTCACATGGCGACGATCGAGAACGATGACTTCTGGACGGGGGACCTCTGGAAGCGCTCCGTCATCGCCGCGCTCGACCCGAGGCTGTTCGTGGAGTGGAAAACCTGGATCCGGGCTCGACTCGGCTGAAGAAAGCGCCGCCTTTCATCGCTGACACACTGGTGTAATCACGCGGAAATGTTCAAACTCGCCTCACCCTTGGAGAGGCGAGTCCATGAACGCGCCCGAAGAAGCGTACGGCGGCAAAAAAGAAGTCGGACCTGAGCGCACCACTCCATTCGACCTTGCACGGGCGATGGAGCTGGCGGCCGATCCCTTTGGCATTACACAGGCCTGCGCGGAGTCGGCGCGGGGGTGGATGGGCCGTCCGGACGAACTCATGCGGGCCGCGGGCGCTCTCGCACGCACGCTCACGCTCGTGCAGGTCGACTGGTGGCTCGACCTCTGGACGAAGGGGCCGCACCACTGCGCCGCGGTCGCGGCGGACGAGCGCTTCGCCGACCCCCTTTGGTCGCAACTGCCCCCGTACGCGCTCATGCGCGACCTCTATCTCTCGTATACGCACTGGCTGGAGGAGAGCCTCTTCCGTTCGCCGGGCGTCGACGCGGCGACGCGCCGCCGTGTCGCGTTCTGGGCGCGGCAGTGGCTGAACGCCGCGGCGCCGAGCAATTTCCTCGCGCTGAATCCGGTTGCGCTGGAAAAGGCCTTGGCATCGGGCGGGCAGTCGCTCGCACGGGGTTTCGCGCATTTCCTCGAGGACCTGCGCGCCGGCGACGTGCAGACGGTCGACACACGGCCGTTCCGGGTCGGCGGCAATCTCGCGAATACGCCGGGTGCCGTCGTGTTCCGCAACCGGCTGGTGGAGGTCATTCAGTACGCGCCGACGCAGAAGCGGACGCGGGCCGTCCCGATTGTCCTCATCACGCCGTGGATCAACAAGTTCTACCTGCTCGACCTGACCGAATCGAAAAGCCTCGTGCGGCATCTGGTCGACCAGGGCTTCGACGTCTTCATCACGAGCTGGAAGAACCCGGGCCCGAGCTACGCGAACGTGACGTTCGACGACTATGTCACCGACGGCATCCTGCCCGCCCTGGACGTGGCGCGCGACATCTGCGGCGCGCAGTCCGTGCATGCCGCTGGCTATTGTCTCGGCGGCACCGCGCTCGCGACCGCGATGGCGTGGTGCAATCGTGATCCGGAGGCCGTCCCGGTCGCCCACTGGACGCTGCTCACCACCCTCACGGACTTCTCGCGACCCGGGGCGATCGAGGTGTTTCTCGACGCACGCAGCCTCGCCTATCTCGACCGCGTGATGGCGCGTCAGGGCTTTCTCGACGGCAAGGACATGGGCCGCACCTTCCGCATGCTGCGGTCGAACAGCCTGATCTGGCACTTCGCGGTGCACCGCTATCTGTACGGCGAGACGCCGCCCGCGTTCGACGTGCTGTACTGGAACGCCGATTCCACGCGCATGCCGCGCGCGATGCACCGCTACTACCTGCGCGAGTTCTACGTGAACAACCGGCTCGTGGAGCGCGACGCCCTCACCGTTGCCGGCCGCCCGATCGACCTGCGCCGCATCCGCCAGCCGCTGTACATGGTCGGCACCGAGGAAGACCACATCGCGCCGTGGAAGGCGACCTTCACCCTGTGCGGTCTCGTGGATGCGCCCGTGCGCTACGCGCTCACTACATCCGGCCACATCCTCGGCATCATCAACCCGCCGGGCAAGGCATCGAAGCGTGCTTATGTGGCCGGCACCGCGGGTGCGGAAGACCCCGCGGCATGGCAATCACGGCAGGCGCGTATCCCCGGCAGCTGGTGGGACGACTGGGTGCCGTGGCTCGCGAAGCGGTGCGGTCCTTGGCGCGAGGCGCCCAAGCTTGGCAGCGCGCGCTTTCCGGAGCTCGCCGCAGCGCCGGGCACCTACGTCTTCGA
>JAEUMX010000201.1 GCA_016791285.1 Burkholderiales bacterium | reverse complement strand
GCGCAGCCGCGCGCCCTTGGGCACCAGCACCGGGCGCGACTGCGGGAACGCCACGCCGTCGATCTCGGCCGTGAAGCGCGCGCCGTGCAATGCGAGGAGCGCGTCGCAGCCGAGCATCAGCTCGGGGCCCGACAGGGCGATCTCGAGCGTGGCGGCGTCGGTGCGATTGCCGACCAGCGCGTTCGCGATGCGATGCGAGACCGGGTCCATCGCGCCGCCGGGGACGATGCCAAGATGCGCAAGCCCGGACCGCCCCAGGTCCTGGACCGTGGCGAGCACGCCTGGCCGCAGCACTCGGAGACTCATCGCAAGCGCTGCTTGTGCGCGATGCGCTCGAAGTCGGCCGCCGAGATCGGCCTGAAGGAAACTGCGTCGCCGGCATCGAGCAGACTCGGCGGCTCGCGCAGCGGATCGAACAGCGCGAGCGGGGTGCGCCCGATCACGTTCCAGCCGCCGGGGGTCGCGAACGGATAGATCGAGCTCTGCGCGTTCGCGATCGCGACCGATCCTGCGGCGACGCGATGGCGCGGCGAGCCGCGGCGCGGCATCGCAAGCCGTGCGTCGAGCCCGCCGAGGTACGGTTGCCCCGGTGCGAAGCCGATCATCAGCACGCGGTGCGGGGATGCCACGTGCACGGCGACGACCTCCGGCTGCGTGAGCCCGGTGTACGCCGCGATCTCCAGCAGGTCCTGCGCGAACGGCGGTTCGTAGCACACCGAAATCTCGACCGTGCGTCGCCGAGGTGTCGTCTGCGTGCCGGCGACGCGATCGAGAGATTCCAGCAGCAGTCCTTCCAGCATTGCACGGCGCTCCGCGGCTTCGTGCGCCGTGCGCGCCGCGAAATGCACGGCTACCGTGACGAGCGCGGGGACGACATCGGTGACCCATGGCAGCTCGCGGGCTCGGATGTCCAGAGCGACGCTTTGCGCGAGCGCATTCGCATCGCAGTCCAGCCGCTCGGCGAGTGTCAGCAGGACTGCGCTGTCGCCGAGTGGCGCAACCTTCACCACGCCGGCGGCAGCGGCTTCTTGATGAGTATCTGACGATCCCGGACCTCGACGTAACCGCCCTGCGTGAGGTCCTTCAAGAGACGGCTCACCATTTCCCGGGAGGCGCCGACGCGCTCCGCGATCGCCTGGTGGGTGAGCTTTTCCGCGACCACCCGGTGTCCGTCCTCGTCGACGGCGAGCTCGTTCAAGAGCCGCGTGACGCGGCCGTAGACGTCCAGGAGAGCAAGGTTCTTGACATTCGCGGTCGCGCGCCGCGCGCGGGCGATGACCTTGGCCAGAATCTCGAACGCCGTGTCGGGATTGCTTGCAATGTGCTCGCGCAGGACGTCGCGGGTGACGATCGAGCAGGTCGTCGGCTCGAGCGTGATCACCGAAGCCGAGCGCGGGCCGCCATCGAGGGCCATCTCACCCACGAACTCGCCGGGGCCGTGAATGTCGAGCACGATCTCGCGCTCGTCGTCTCCAGTCGCGTAGACCTTTACCCGGCCCGAAAGAATGATGAACAGCGTGTCGCCGTAATCGCCCTCCTGAACGATGACGACGCCTTTGCGGAAGCTCTGCGTGCGGCCGCGGCGCACGAGCTCATGGTGGGCAGTGAGCGCAGGCGGTTGCCCCGCCGCCTGGGCAGACGCGTTGTCGTGCACAGAGGTGATCTTCGTGGCCTCCCGGCGAGCTGGACGCGATGCTCGCATCCTGCACCGGAAGCCGCGAGGGCATCCGGAGAGAGCGAACTGTTCGGGAAGTGTAAGGCCGTCGGCGGGGCCATACAACCAACGCGAGTTGACACCACGCGAGTCGCGCGTTCCGCGGCGTGCCTCCGAGTCGGGCGACGCGGCGGCACGCGCGATCTTCGGTGTTCTAGCCGGCGGCAGCGTGGTCCGCGCCCAGCCCCAACCGGGCTGCCTTCAGTGCTGCCTGCGTGCGCGAGCCGACTTCGAGGGCGCGCAGGATTGCGGACACGTGGCACTTCACGGTGCCCTCGGCGAGATTCAGCTCGCGGCAGATGAGTTTGTTGGGTTTGCCATGCACCATCAGCGTCAGCACGTCCATCTGTCTCTGCGTGAGGCCGAGACTGCGCGCCGTGGGGGTACGGTGAGGCTCGGCCGCGGGGCGGGCCGTCTCGCGCATGATCGGCCGGATTTCGGCACTCGGGATCGGGGACAGCGGACGGGCAGTGTTGCCCATCACATGCTGCGACCAGGGACCCGGAACGCGCTCCATCTCGCGCAGGCCGATCGCCCGCAGCGTCTCCTCGGAACTGTCGGACAGAAAGAGCACGACGACCGGATTCGAGGGATAGCGCTCGCGCAGCGCGTCGGCCAGCGAGGGCGCCGC
>JAEUMX010000186.1 GCA_016791285.1 Burkholderiales bacterium | reverse complement strand
CGCGCGAGCGCGAAGGAATTGGGCGGAATGATGCAGGACGGACCCTTCACGTCGACGAAGGACTTCGGGTCGAAGCTCTTGGGGTCGACGATCGTCGTGTTGATGTCGGTGAAGAGCTTGAATTCCTCGGAGCACCGTATGTCGTAGCCGTAGCTCGATGTGCCGTACGACACCACCCGACGACCGTCGACCTCCTTGACCTGGTTCGGCTCGAACGGCGCGATCATGCGGTGTTCCTCCGCCATGCGGCGGATCCAGCGGTCGGACTTGATGCTCATGTGGGTTGCGAAGGCGGTTGCTGGGGCGGAAAGCTCGCGGACGCACCGCGGCCTTCGCCTCAAGTGTTCTGGATGACGATCTTCGGGAATGCGGAGGTCATGTCCCGCGCCTGGTCCGCGATCTTGACCGCGATGCGCCGCGCGATCTGCTTGTAGATCTGCGCGATGCGCCCGTCCGGATCGGACACCACGGTCGGCATGCCCGAATCGGCCTGCTCGCGGATGCCGATGTCGAGCGGCAGCGAACCGAGCAGATCGACCCCGAAGTCCTTGCACATCTGCGCGCCGCCGCCGCTGCCGAAGATGTGGGACTCGTGGCCGCAGTTGGGACAGATGTGAAGGCTCATGTTCTCCACCACGCCCAGGATCGGAATGCTCACCTTCTCGAACATCTTGAAGCCCTTGCGCGCGTCGATGAGCGCAATGTCCTGGGGGGTGGTCACGATCACGGCGCCGGTCACCGGCACCTTCTGCGCGAGGGTAAGCTGGATGTCCCCGGTGCCGGGCGGCATGTCCACGACCAGGTAATCGATCTCGCGCCAGCGGGTGTCGGTCAGGAGCTGCTCCAGCGCCTGGGTCACCATCGGCCCGCGCCACACCATCGGCGTGTCCACTTCGATCAGGAAGCCGATCGACATGGCCTGGACGCCGTGCCCCTCCATCGGCTCGATGGTCTTGCCGTCCACCGACTCGGGTCGACCGGCGATGCCGAGCATCATCGGCTGCGACGGACCGTAGATGTCGGCATCCAGCACACCGACGCTCGCGCCCTCCGCCGCCAGCGCCAGGGCAAGGTTCACGGCGGTCGTCGACTTGCCCACACCGCCCTTGCCGGACGCGATGGCGACGATGTTCTTCACGTTGGGGATCAGCTTGACACCGCGCTGCACGGCGTGCGCGATGATCTTCACCGACACGTTCGCGCTCACGTTGCCGACGCCGGGGATGCGCTTCAGCTGGTCGATGACCTGGCGGCGGATGCCGTCGATCTGGCTTTTTGCGGGATAGCCGAGCAGGATGTCGAGCGAGATGTTATTGCCGTCGACCTTGATGTTCTTGGCCGACTTGGTCGCGATGAAGTCCTTGCCGGTATTGGGATCGACGAGTTCCTTCAGGGCGGTCTCGACCTGGAGGGTGGAAATGGTCATGGGATGCTTCCTCGGGAGGGCGATGCGGGAGACCGGATTCTAATCGACGGTGAAGAGGCAGACACTGCGCGATGTCGATTGCGAACCCTTCTTTCTACCCATTTGTTACAATTCAAAGCCTTAAGTTCCGCCCGCTCATGACCCGCCGCCTCCTCGTCACCTCCGCCCTGCCCTACGCCAACGGCGCCATTCACCTGGGGCACCTGGTCGAGTACATCCAGACCGACATCTGGGTGCGCTTCCAGAAGATGCTCGGGCACGAGGTGCATTACGTCTGCGCCGACGACACGCACGGCACGCCGATCATGCTGCGCGCCGAGAAGGAGGGCATCACGCCGGAAGCGCTGATCGAGCGTGTCTGGCACGAGCACAAGCGCGACTTCGACGGCTTCCACGTCGATTTCGACAATTACTACACCACCAATTCGCGCGAGAACCGGAGCTTCTGCGAGGAGATCTACCGCGCGCTCGACGCCCGGGGGCTGATCGTCCGGCGCGAGGTGGAGCAGTTCTACGACCCGGTCAAGGAGATGTTCCTGCCGGACCGCTACATCAAGGGCGAGTGTCCGAAATGCGGCGCGAAGGATCAGTACGGCGACGCCTGCGAGGTGTGCGGCGCGACCTACGCGCCGACCGACCTCAAGCACCCGTATTCGGCCGTCTCGGGTGCAGCGCCCGTCCGCAAGGCATCGCAACATCACTTCTTCCACCTCGCGCACCCCGACTGTGTGAGCTTCCTGCGCCGCTGGACGCGCGAGCCGGGCCGCTTGCAGCCCGAAGCGTCGAACAAGATGCAGGAGTGGCTGGGCGAAGCAGGCGACGACAGGCTCACCGATTGGGACATCTCGCGCGATCCGCCCTACTTCGGCTTTCCGATCCCGGGCACCGAGGGCGCCAAGTTCTTCTACGTCTGGCTCGACGCGCCGGTGGGCTACTTCGGCGCCTTCCAGAACTACGTCGCCCAACAGCGTGCCGAGGGCGCGCGCCTGGAGGTCGCCGATTTTCTGCGCCCGGGCCACGACACCGAGCTGGTCCACTTCATCGGCAAGGACATCCTCTACTTCCACGCCCTCTTCTGGCCCGCGATGCTGGAGTTCGCCGGCTACCGCACGCCGTCGAAGATCTTTGCTCACGGCTTCCTCACCGTGAACGGCGAGAAGATGTCTAAGTCCCGCGGGACGTTCATTACCGCCGAAAGCTACCTGAAGCAGGGACTCAACCCCGAATGGCTGCGCTACTACTACGCGGCGAAGTTGAACGGGACCATGGAGGACATCGACCTCAACCTCGACGATTTCGTCGCCCGGGTGAACTCGGATCTGATCGGCAAGTACGTCAACATCGCGAGTCGCGCCGCCGGGTTCATCGCGAGCCGTTTCGGCGGACGACTCGCAGAGACCATTCCGATCGAGCCCTGGATGGAGGAGATCCGCGACACGGCAGAGGTGATTCAGGCGAGCTTCGAGGGCCGCGAATTCGGCAAGGCGGTGCGGGAGATCATGCGCTGCGCGGACGTGGCGAATCATTACGTCGACGCGCGCAAACCCTGGGAGCTCGCGAAGCGCCCGGACCAGGCCGGCGAGCTGCACGAGGTGTGCACGGTCGTGCTCAACGTCTTTCGCTGGCTCACCATCTATCTGAAGCCCGTGCTCCCGTCGGTCGCGGAGCGCGTGGAGGACTTTCTCCGGGTTGCCCCCCTCGCCTGGCGCGACGTGGGCACGCTGCTGCTCGCACACGCCATCGATCCCTATCGACACCTGATGACCCGCATCGACCCGAAACAGGTGCAGGCCCTGGTCGACGCGAATCGCGAATCGCTCCACGCGCCGCCCCAATCGCCGCAGCGCCACGCCGAGGCTCGGGCGCACCAGCAGCCCTGGGCGGGAACGATCTCGCTCGACGACTTCGAGAAGGTCGATCTGCGGATCGCGCGCATCGTGAGCGCCGAGCACGTCGAGGGCGCGGACAAGCTGCTCAAGCTGACGCTCGACTTGGGCGGCGAGATGCGCATGGTGTTCGCCGGCATCAAGTCCGCCTACGACCCTGCGCTCCTGAACGGGCGGCTCACGGTCATGGTCGCCAACCTGGCTCCGCGCAAGATGAAGTTCGGGACATCTCAGGGCATGGTCCTTGCTGCCTCGGGCGACGGCCCGGGCCTCTACCTTCTCGGCCCGGACACCGGCGCAAAGCCAGGCATGAAGGTGAGCTGACGCGCCGCGGTTGAGGAGGGAGCAGCAACCCGCCACCCGCCCTGTCATGACCGAGGCCACGGCCCGGACCGTCATCGCCGACACGCTCGTCCTCGGCATTCACGCCTACCCCAAGCGCCCGACCCGCGAGCAGCTCGCGCTGCGCGAACGCCTGAACACCCTGCTCGCTTCGGCAATCGGCCACCTGGCGCCGGCCGACCGGATCGTGGTCGACACGACCGCCGGCACGGCGGTGGTGTTCCTGGGCGACCCCGGCGCCGCACTCTCGACCGCCCGCGCGGTGCGCCCCGCGCTCTTCCCTCATGACGACGTGCCGGGCTGCCAGCTGCATGCCGCGCTCAATCGCGGACCGGTTCAGCTCGCCGAGGCAGGCGGTGCGATCGGCGTCACGGGCGATGGCATCGCGGTGGCCGAGACGCTTGCAGGCTTTGCCGAGCCCGGCCAGATCGTCGCTTCGCGCGCGTTTCGCGACGCCGCCGCCGACCCGGGCTTCCGGCCGATCGGGACGCGCACCGACAGCGCCATCCGCGCCCACGAGGTTTTCCTGTTCGAACCCGCGTCGAGTCCCGCCACATCCAAAGGCGTGTGGATCGGCCGGCGCGCTGTCCTCGCCGCATTGGCCGCCGCGGCCCTCGTGATCGCGGGCGGATTCGGCGCGCGCGAGGCGAAGAAGATCATCGAGGCGAAGCGGCAGCCCGGCATCGTCCGGCTCGCGGTCCGACCCGTGGCGGAAGTGATCGTGGACAGCGCCTACAAGGGCATGGCACCGCCCCTCAAGACGCTGGAGCTGCCTGCGGGGCGGCAGACGGTCGAGCTCAAGCGCGCGGGGCATCCGAGCCGGAACGTACAGGTCGATCTCAAGCCCGGCGAAGAAATCGAGATCCAGCACACCTTCTTCGAGAAGCCTCGCGCCAGGAGCTTCTGGGAGCGGCTCGGACTCTGATGTCCACGGACCGTACGACCCCCGCCACGATCCTCGGCCGGTATCGCGTCGAAGGCGAGCTCGGCCGCGGCGCCATGGGAGTTGTCTACCGTGCGGTGGATCCGTTGCTGGAGCGACCGGTCGCCGTCAAGACCGTGAACCTGAGCGAAGCAGGGGACGCAGCGGCCGAGTTCGACGCGCGCTTCCAGCAGGAGGCGAAAGCCGCGGCACGCCTCGCACACCCGAACGTGATCACCGTGTACGACGTCGGCAGGCAGGGCCAGGTCGCCTTCATGGCAATGGAGTTCCTGGAGGGTCGCGACCTGCGCGAGATCATGGCCGACCGCCCCCGTCTGCCGGTCGCCGAGGCAATCGGCATCGCCGCGCAGGTCGCCGACGGTCTCGCGTACGCGCACGAACGCGGCGTGGTGCACCGTGACATCAAGCCGGCCAACATCATGGTCCTCGGCGGTGGGCTGGCGAAGATCATGGACTTCGGAATCGCACGGTTGCGGGTCTCGGACGTGAGGACCCGGACCGGCGTCCTGCTCGGCTCGCCGAAGTACATGTCGCCCGAGCAGGTGCTCGGTCAGGGTGCGGACGCACGCTCGGACCTCTTCTCCCTAGGTGTGGTCCTGTACGAGATGCTCACCGGCGCCGCGCCGTTCTCCGGCGACAGCGTGAGCAACCTCATGCACCAGATCGCGACCGCCAGCACACCGGCGCCGAGTCGATTCAACAGCGAAGTGCCGCCGTTGCTCGACCTCGTCGTCGCGAAGGCACTCGCGAAGAAACCCGAAGAACGCTACCAGTCCGGCGCGCAGTTCGCCGCGGATCTGCGCGAGTGCGGCGCCGGCCTCGCCGCGGCTCAACAGCGCAAGGCGCCCGACGACACGATCGCCAAAGACAGGACCCTGCGCCTGGCTGCCGACAGCGAACCGATGCGCGGACTCTGCGCTCAGTTCGATTCGAGCGAGGCCACGCGCCGGCTCGCAGCGGCGACCGGCGCGCATCGCACGCTCGAGAACCACGTCAAGACGCTGCTCGCGGCGCCGCGGCCTGCGCCCGGCACCGGGTCTCGCCCACCGCGCCCCGATGCGCGGCACACCGCCTCCCCCCAATCCGGCTGGAACCGGCAAGAAAGACTCGTCGTTGCGACGAGTGTTATCATTGCCACCTGCACAGCCGTCTTTATCGCTCTGGCATAGCGGCGCGCCGCTCGCGGCCTGGTCGCCCCGCAGGCGGCTGCGCCAGGTCGCATGACCGCCGGATCGCGCGGCGCGTTCCTCGGGGAGAGTCGGTTTCTTGTTGGCAAACCTTCCACGCGGTCGATTCGCATTCCGCCGGTGACCTTTTCGTCCGTCGAAGTCACCGTCGGGGTCGCGTGTTTCTGGCTCGTTCTCGGTCTCGTGGGCGTGGCCTTGCCGCGCAACGTGCGGCTGGTGGCGAAGGGTCTCTATCCCGCAGGTGCGCTGGGGGGCCTCGTCCTCGCCGCGACGGCGTTCGCGAGTCTCGGTGAGTTGCCGACCTCGCAGGTGCTGCCGTTCGGGCTGCCCGACCTGCCGTTTCACCTGCGCCTCGATGCGCTCTCGGCGTGCTTCCTGTGTCTGCTGGGGGCCGTGAGCGCCGGCGTGTCGATCTTCGCCGCGGGCTACATCCGTCGCGGCGAGGGCACGCCACCGGGGCTCCAGTGCCTCTACTACCACCTGTTTCTCGCGAGCATGGCGCTGCTGCTGCTCGCCGACGATGCGTACGGGTTCATGGTCACGTGGGAGACGATGGCGCTCTCGTCGTTCTTTCTCGTGACGAGCGACCATCGGCTGCCGGAGATCCGCCGCGCCGGGTTCCTGTACCTGCTCATCGCGCATATCGGAGCGCTCGCAATCCTGCTCTGTTTCGGCGTTCTGCACGGCGCCGCGGGCGACTACACCTTCGCCGCCATGCGCTCCGCGGTACCGACGCCGTTCTGGGCGACCGTCGCCTTTCTGCTCGCGCTCTTCGGATTCGGCGCGAAGTCCGGCATCCTGCCCCTGCATGTCTGGTTGCCCGAGGCGCACCCTGCCGCCCCGTCGCCCGTGTCCGCGCTGATGAGCGCGGTCATGCTGAAGACCGCCATCTACGGCCTGCTGCGCGTGACTTTCGATCTGCTGTACCTGCAGCTGTGGTGGTGGGGCGTGCTCGTCCTCGGGCTCGGCCTCATCACCGCGATCTTCGGTGTCGTCTTCAGCGCCGTGCAAAGCGACATGAAACGACTGCTCGCCTATTCCTCGATCGAGAACATCGGTTTCATTCTGGTCGGCATCGGGCTGGCGATCACGTTCCGCGCCTACGACATGACGGCGCTCTCCGCGCTGTCGCTTACCGCCGCGCTCTATCACTGCCTGAACCACGGATTCTTCAAGAGCCTCCTCTTCCTCTGCACGGGCTCCGTGCTCCACGCGACGAAGGAACGGGCACTCGGCAAACTCGGCGGTCTCATCCGCCGCATGCCCTGGGTCGCGTGGCTGGCGCTGCTCGGCACACTCGCGATCGCCGGGGTGCCGCCGCTCAACGGATTCGTCTCCGAGTGGCTGCTGCTGCAGGCATTCCTGCTCACGCCCGGCCTGCCGCAGGCCTACCTCAACATGCTGATCCCGGTCGCAGCAGCAGCGGTCGCACTCACGGCCGCGCTCGCCGGCTACGTGATGGTGAAGTTCTACGGCGTCATTTTCCTCGGCCAGCCGCGCGAGGAGAAGCTCTCGGCGGCCCGGGATTGCGGCGTCTGGGAGCGCGTGGCGCTGGTCTGGCTCGGCGCGTGGTGTGTGCTGCTCGGTGTGCTGCCGGTGCACGTGATCGATCAGCTCGACCATGTCACGATCTTTCTCAACGGCCGTGGTCTGGGCGATGCGGTCACCGCCGGCAGCTGGCTCTTCCTCGCCCCCATCAATCCGGACCGCGCGAGCTACAGCCCGCTGCTCTTCCTGCTCGGCATCGCCTTTGCCACCGGCCTCGTGTGGATCGCCGTGCGCAGGCTCTATCACGGCCGCTTGCGCCGTGCTCCCGCATGGGATTGCGGCTATCCGCTGCAGACGCCCCGCATGCAGGACACGGCCGAGGGGTTCGGGCAGCCGGTGCGCGAAGTCTTCGCACCCTTCTTCCGCATGACGCGCGAGTTGCCGTCGCCGTTCGATGCCGCGCCGCGCTATCGGGTCGTCGTCGAAGACCACTTCTGGCACTGGATCTACGTGCCGCTGGCGAAAGCGGTCGACCGGCTCACGAGCATCGTCACCGTCCTGCAGCGCGGGCGCATCTCGGTGTACCTGATCTACAGCTTCGCCACGCTGCTGCTCCTGCTGCTTTTCGTGCGCACATGAGCTGGTCAGGCGTCCTCGCGCAGATCATCGAACTGCTGCTGGCCGTGCTGCTCGCGCCGATGCTCACCGGCTGGGTCAACCAATGCCGCGCCTGGCTGCAGAACAAGAGCGGAC
Source organism: Burkholderiales bacterium (assembly GCA_016791285.1). The sequence continues at coordinate 3,959 of JAEUMX010000186.1, read as the reverse complement.
CGGGCATCCTGCTGCCGTACCGGACGCTCAGCAAGCTGCTGCTGAAGGACGTCGTGCTCGCCCACGATGCGTCCCCGCTCTTCCGCCTCGCCCCCTACGTCGTCTTCGGCTGCATGTGCCTCGCAGCCGCCATCGTCCCGACGCTGGGCACCGATCTGCCCTTCGCCGCTGCCGCCGACGCGATCGCGCTGGTCGGCATCTTCGCGCTGGCGCGCATCTTCATTGCGCTCGCGGCGATGGACGTGGGCACCGCGTTCGGCTCGCTCGGCGCGCGCCGCGAGATGATGATCGGATTCCTCGCGGAGCCGGCGCTCCTGATGGTGCTCTTCACCGCATCCCTCATCAGCCAGTCCACCTCCCTCGCCACCACGGTGGAGAAACTCGGCCACCTCGAGCTTCGCATCTACCCCAGCCTCGCGTTCGCGGGCGTCGCCTTCACGATGGTGTCGCTCGCCGAGAATGCACGCATCCCGGTGGACAACCCCGCGACGCACCTCGAGCTCACGATGATCCACGAGGCGATGATGCTCGAGTACTCGGGCCGGCACTTGGCCCTCGTCGAATGGGCGGCGAGCCTGAAGCTCTTCGTCTACTCCTGCATCGGCATCGCGATCTTCGTCCCGTTCGGCATCGCCGAGGGTGCCAATGCGCTCGGCATCGTGCTCGCCGTGCCGGTGCTCGCCGCGAAACTCGCCGTGGGCGGGTTCCTGCTCGCGCTGATCGAGACGGCGAGTGCGAAAGTCCGGATCTTCCGCGTGCCCGAGTTCCTCGGCACCGCATTCCTGCTCGCCGTGCTGGCGATGCTCGTGCACTTCCTGCTGGAGGTCTGACGTGAGTGCCGCACTGTCGGGTCAGATCATCAACCTCTTCGCCTCCGCCATGCTCCTGCTGTCCTTCGCGATGCTGGCCCAGCGGCGGATCCTGTCGCTCATCCACCTCTTCACCTTTCAGGGCGTGACCCTGGCGTTATCGACGCTCTTCGTCGCCTACGCGACCGGCCAGAGCCATCTCTACTGGTCAGGTCTCATCACGATCGCGCTGAAGGTGCTGCTGCTGCCCTGGATCCTCCACCGCCTGATCGACCGGCTGCACGTGAAGTGGGACGTGGAAACGCTCATCAACATCCCGACCACCATGCTCGTCGGCATCGTGCTGGTCATCCTCGCGTTCAACCTCGCGACACCGATCTCGGAATTCGCGGCCACCGTCACCAAGGGCACGCTCGGCATCGCGCTCGCGAGCGTACTGCTCTCGTTCCTGATGATGATCACGCGCTCGAAGGCCGTGCCGCAAGTGATTGGATTCCTCTCGATGGAGAATGCGCTCTTCTTCGCCGCCACCAGCGCCACCTACGGCATGCCGATGGTGATCGAGCTCGGCATCGCGCTCGACGTGCTGGTCGGCATGGTCATCCTCGGCGTCTTCTTCTTCCAGATCCGGGAGCGCTTCGACAGCCTCGACATCCGGCATCTCGAGCAGCTCAAAGAGTGAAGCGTGAACGGGTGAACAAGTGAACGCCGAGATCCTGGTGGTGCTGCTGACCCCGCTCGCGGGCGGCTTGCTGCTCGCGCTCGTGGGGCATCTCAGGTGGGCGGCGCATCTCAACATCGCGGTCTCCGCCGTGACGTTCCTCGGCGCCGCGGCGCTCACCGCGAAGGTGATCGCGGACGGACCGATCATCGCCTTCGACGAGCAGTTCTTCGTCGATTCGCTGAATGTCTTCCTCGTCGCGCTCACCGCCTTCGTGTCGCTCACGACGGCGATGTTTTCGCGGCCCTACATGCTGATCGAGCAGGAGCACGGCAAGCTCACGCCCGGCCGGCTGCGCCTGTACCACAGCATGTACCAGCTTTTCGAATTCACCATGCTGCTGGTGCTCACCACCAACAATCTCGGCGTGCTCTGGGTCGCGACCGAGGCCGCGACGCTCACCACCGTGCTGCTGGTTTCGCTCTATCGCACGCCGGCGAGCCTCGAGGCCGCCTGGAAATATTTCATCCTGTGCGGCGTCGGCATCGCCCAAGCCCTATTCGGGACGATCCTGCTCTACATGGCCGCCGAGAAGGTGCTGGGCAGCGGCGCGTCCGCGCTCCTGTGGACACACCTGGCGCTGGTCAAGGATCAGCTGGAACCGACGGTGCTCGGCATCGCCTTCGTCTTTCTGCTGGTCGGCTACGGCACGAAGGTCGGGCTGGTGCCCCTGCACAACTGGCTGCCCGATGCGCACGCCGAGGGCCCGACGCCAGTGTCCGCCGTGCTCTCCGGCCTGCTGCTCAACGTGGCGCTGTACGCGCTGGTGCGCTGCAAGGTGCTCGCCGACGGTGCGCTGCAGACCGCCTTCGCCGGTCGGTTGATGATGGGGTTCGGATTGCTGTCGGTGGTCGTGGCGGCGTTCTTCCTGTCGCGGCAGAAGGACATCAAGCGGCTCTTCGCGTACTCGTCCATCGAGCACATGGGACTCATCACGTTCGCGTTCGGCATGGGCGGTCCGGTCGCGAGCTTCGCGGGACTCCTGCACATGACGGTGCACTCGCTCACCAAGTCCGCCATCTTCTTCGCCGTCGGGCACGCCGCGCAGAAGACCGGCACCCAGGTCATCGACGATATTCGCGGGCTCGTTCGCGTGAGTCCCACCGTGGGCTGGGGACTCATGCTCGGCACGCTGGCCATCCTCGGCATGCCGCCCTTCGGCGTATTCGCGAGCGAGTTCCTCATCCTCACGACGGCGATGCGCGAACACCCGTGGGCGACCCCGTTCCTTCTCGTCTCGCTCGGCATCGCCTTCGCCGCGGTCTTCAGCAAAGTGCAGCCGATGGTCTTCGGCGAGACGACCGCCACACGCCTGCCGCATCCGCCCGCGCTGCTGCCGGTATTCGTGCATCTGGCGCTCGCCCTGCTGCTCGGTCTGTACATTCCCGAGTACCTCGCGACGTGGTATCGCGAGGCGGCCAGGCTGATCGGGTGATGCCAGAAAATGGGAAGAGGGACGGGTCGATGGAGATTGCGGGACTGACGCTCGCTGAGGTGCCGGGCGCGGTCCCGGCATGGCGCGGTACGCTCGCGCCCACCGCACTCGTGTCCACCTGCGTCGCCATGCGAGAGCGCGGTGGGCGCCTGGCGGCGCTGTGGGGCGCGGACGACCGCGACCGCGCCGCAGGCCTGACGCTCCACGCGCTCTTTATCGTGGAGCGCGCCCTGCTCTGGCTGAACGTGCCGCTGCCGGCCGCGGACCCCACCGTGGCCGATCTGTCTGCGGTTTTCCCGTGCGCCGACCGCATGCAGCGCGCCGTGTTCGATCTCACCGGCATCCGCCACGACGGCGGTGACCAGCGGCCGTGGCTGCGTCACGCCGCCTGGCCGGCCGATGCCTTTCCGCTGCGCCATGCCGGGCTGGCGGGCCTCACCCCGCGAAACGGCATCGACGACTACCCGTTCGCGCAGGTGGCGGGCGATGGCGTGCACGAGATCCCGGTCGGTCCGGTGCATGCCGGAATCATCGAGCCCGGGCATTTCCGGTTCTCCGTCGTCGGCGAAAAGGTGCTGCGGCTGGAGCAGCGGCTCGGCTACACGCACAAGGGCGTGGACAGGCTGTTTCGCGGCATCGATTTCAAGGACGGCTCCCGTCTCGCCGGACGGATCTCGGGCGACAGTACCGTCGCCTACGCGTGGGCGTACGCGATGGCGGCGGAGTCACTCGGCGGCTACGAGTTGCAGCCGCGGCCGCTGGTCCTGCGCGCGCTCCTGCTGGAGCGCGAGCGCATCGCGAATCACCTGGGCGACCTGGGCTATCTCGGCAACGACGGCGGCTTCGCCTTCGGCCTTGCCCAGTTCTCGCGGCTCAGGGAAGACGTCCTGCGCCTGAATCAGCGGTGCTTCGGTCATCGCCTGCTCATGGACCTGATCGTCCCCGGCGGGGTCGCGCGCGATCTCGCGCCGGAGATGGTCCGGCCGCTGCTCGA
>JAEUMX010000337.1 GCA_016791285.1 Burkholderiales bacterium | reverse complement strand
AGCATGGGCTGTCTTGTCGCCGGAAGCGCTCGCGGAGCTGTCGCACGAAGTGGCGGGCCTGCCGTCGGAGCTCGACCCGGAGAACGAGGAGGCGAAGCGGTTCGACCTGCTGATACTGAACCTCCAGCTTGCGCTGCTGCGGTCGGAGCCGGGCTTCACGCGCATGCGCGATCAGGTCAAGGAGCTGGCCAGTCTGCTCGAAGAGAAGTCGGCGATTCCGATGGTGCGCGCCCAGATGGCGCTGATTCAGGACGTGCAGACCAACGCCTGGTGGCAGGACGTGACCGTCCCGATGCTCGAGGGCTTGCGCCGGCGTCTGCGTGAACTGATCAGGCTCATCGAGAAGCAGAAGCGCAAGCCCATCTACACCGACTTCGAGGACGAGATGGGCGACGAGACGCCGGTCGGGCTGCCGGGCTTCGGTCACGGCACCGACTACGCGAGGTTTCTCGCCAAGGCGCGCGCTTTCCTGCGGGCGCACCTCGATCACGTCGCCATCCACAAGCTGCGTATGAACAAACCCCTGACGGCGAGCGATCTCGACGAGCTCGAGAGGATGCTCGCGGGGAGCGGGCTGGGCGGCGCCGGGGAGATTCGCCGCGCCGCGGAGGAGTCGCAGGGACTGGGCCTCTTCGTGCGCTCGCTCGTCGGCATGGATCGCGGCGCCGCCAAGGAAGCCCTGGCAGCCTTCATCGCCGGCAAGCGACCATCCGCCAACCAGATCGAGTTCATCAACCTGATCGTGGATCACTTGACCGAGCACGGCGTAATGAGCGCCGAGTCGCTCTACGAGTCACCCTTCACCGACCTCACGCCGAGCGGTCCCGAGACGCTCTTCAGCACCGCGGAAGTCGATGAGCTGGTGCGCGCCATTCAGCTCGTTCGACGAACCGCGATCGCGGCGTGAGCACACCTGCCGCGCTGACTGCGGCCGAGAGTCGTCGTCACCGCTCGGATACGTTCAGCGTTGCCAGCGCTTCGTGCAGCGTGCGGAAAACGCGTGCTTCGCCGATTGCTGCCGTGATGCCGTGTCGGTCGAGGTCGGCGCGCAGGTAGGCGGTGACGCGCGCGAAGATCAGCGTGACCTGCTGCTGCGCGAGATCGTCGATCAGATCGAGCACCGAACGCGCGGCGGAGTAATCGATGTCGGTCATGGCGCTCGCCTCCACCACGAACCAGCGCACCGGAGTCGGCGCATGCTCCACCATCGCGCGCACTTCGTCGGTGAAGCGGTCGGTGTTGGCGTAGAAGAGATCGGCCCCGAAGCGATAGACGATGAGGCCGGGCGCGGTTTCGAGGCCCGGCGTTGCGGGCACGACCTCGCGGCGGCCGGTGGCGTCCGTGGCGAGTATGGTGGTGTGCGGACGGTAGCTGTGGCGCACGTGCCGCAGCAGCGAGAGCGCGATCGCCATCAGGATGCCCTGTTCGACCCCGATCGCGACGACAGCAGCAGCGGTGAGCACCGCCAGCCTGAATTCGCCGGGACTCTCGCGCCGGATGTCGCGCAGCCCCGGCACGTCGATCATCCCGATCGCGATGGTGAAGACGATCGCCGCCAGCACGCAACGCGGCAAGTATTGCAGCGGTCCCGTCAGGAAGAGCAGCACCAGCAGCACGACGCCCGCGAATGCGAGCTGCGCGATCTGGCTGCGGGCGCCGGCGCGTTCGCCCATCGCGGTCTGGGTGGGGCTGCCGTTGACGACGAAGGTCCCGCTCAGCGCCGCGGCCGCGTTGGCAGCGGACAGCCCCAGGATGTCGGCATTCTCGTCGATGCGCTCGCGATGGCGCACGGCGAAGACACGCGCGGTCGCGGCGCTCTGGGCGATGATCATCACGAAGCACGAGACCGCCACGGGGAGCACGCCGAGCGCCTCGCGCCAGGTCACGTCGGGCAACGCGAACGACGGCAACCCGCCCGGGACCGGACCGATGACGGCGATACCGTGCCCGGCGAAGTCGAAGGTCGCGCTCGCCGCGACCGTTCCCACCACCACGACCAGCGCGATCGGCAGGCGCGGTGCGAAGCGATGGCCGAGGAGGATGGCGCCGGCCACGGCTACGGATAGCGCGAGCGTCGGCGGATGCAGATGCAGCAGGCCTTGCAGGAACTCCTGGAGTTGTACGAGCGTGCGCGGCGATGCCACCGCGATGCCGAACATGCCCCCCAGCATCGCGATGCCGACCTGGCAGCCGACCCCGGTGAGAAAGCCGACCAGCACGGTGCGCGAGAGAAAATCCGCGAGAAAGCCCAGCTTGAAGATGCGTGCGGCGAGCAGCAGAGCGGCGGTGAGGAGCGCCACCATGCCGACCAGCGCCACGTACTTGGCGCTCTCCGGCGGCGCCATGTGCCCGAGGGAGCTCGCGAGGATGGCCGCGGTGGCAGAGTCGGCGGCCACCACGAGATGGCGCGACGACCCGAGCAGCGCGAACGCCATGACGGGCAGCAGCACGGTGTAAAGGCCGGTCACGATCGGGGTGCCCGCGATGCGCGTGTAACCCAGCACCTGCGGGATGTTCATCGAAGCGAGCGTGATGCCGGCGAGCATGTCACGCAGCACCCCGGCGCGGGTCACCGGGAGGATGCCGTCGAGCAGACTCACGCGCGCCGGCGCGCGCTCATCGCCATGGACGTCGTGTTCCGCGCCGCGGCGCGGTGCTGTGGGGCTCAAGCTGCGAGATCCTGTGCGGTGGGGATGGGGCACACATGATACCCAGGCGGCGAGGGCGGCGCGTTCGCATGCGGCGGGTACCGCTACAATGCGCGGTGTTCGTGCGCGAGATTCGCTCCCTGCCATGTCGAACGTCGCCCTTCGCACTGCCTCGCCGATCGCCCTGCTGGTCTGGTTCGCCGTGACGCTTGCAAGCACGGCCGCGACGGCGGCCGACCTGCAAGACCTCGCACAGCCCCCGACCCGTGAAGGCCGGCCCCGCATCGGGCTGGTGCTCTCGGGCGGCGGCGCCCGCGGCTTCGCGCATATCGGCGTGCTCAAGGTGCTGGAGGAACTGCGGGTGCCGATCGACTGCATCGCAGGCACCAGCATGGGCGCGGTCGTGGGCGGCGTCTATGCCGCGGGGATCGCGCCGGAGGAGATGGAGCGGCGCGTGTCGAAGCTCGAATGGGACGATCTCCTCATCGACGACCCGGGGCGGCTGGATCGTCCGATGCGCCGCCGCAAGGACGATTTCACGTCGCTCTGGGATATCGAGCTCGGCTATCGGGACGGTGAGGTGCAGCTTCCGGCGGGTACCACGTCCGGCTACAAGTTCGAGCTCTTCCTGCGCGATCTGATCACGATCTCGGGCGGCGTGGCGATCGCCAACTTCGACGAGCTGCCGGTGCCCTATCGCGCGGTGGCGACGAACCTCGAAACCGGCGAGATGCGCGTCTTCGACCACGGCGATCTTACGCGCGTGATGCGGGCCAGCATGTCGGTGCCGGGCGCGTTCGCACCGGTGCAGATCGACGGTCAGCTCTACGTCGACGGCGGTCTCGTGCGCAACCTGCCGGTCGATGTCGCGCGCGCCACCTGCGCCGACGTGGTCATCGCGGTCAACCTCGGCACGCCGCTCGGCAAGCGCGACCAGTTGAAGTCCGTGTTCGCGGTCGCGCTGCAGTCGGTCAATCTCATGACCGAGCTCAACGTGTCGCAGTCG
>JAEUMX010000143.1 GCA_016791285.1 Burkholderiales bacterium | reverse complement strand
GGTTCGAGGCGACGCCGATACCGGGGCCGAATGCGGCCGTGGCGGCGCTCTCCGCGGCAGGACGCACGGCTGACCGCGTGCTCTTCTGCGGCTTCCTGCCGCCGCGCCCGGCGGCGCGGCGCAAAGCGCTGCAGACCTTGCGCGCGCTGCCCTTCCTGCTCGTCTTCTACGAGGCGCCGCATCGCGTCCGCGAGGCGCTCGCCGATCTGCGCGACACGCTCGGACCCGAGCGCACGGTCACCCTCGCGCGCGAGCTCACCAAGCGTTTCGAGTCGTTCCACACCTGCCGGCTGGCGGAAGCGGAAGCGTGGGTGGCGGCGGACCCGAACCGGGAGAAGGGCGAGTTCGTCCTGCTGGTCGACGGCGCAGTGCTCGAGACGGCATCCGCGACAGAGGACGCCGCCGCGGAGCGAGTGCTGCGGGTGCTGCTGGCCGAGTTGCCGTTGAAGCAGGCGGTCGCGCTCGCCACCGCGATCTGCGGAGCAAGCCGCAATCGGCTGTACGCCCGCGCGCTCGCCCTCAAGGCGCAGCGCGACTGAGGCGCCGCCATCACCGTCGACGAGGGCCAGAAGACATGTTTACCTACTGGGCGGGGCAGGTCGGCATCGCTGTCTTTGCGGTGACCGGAGGGCTCGCCGCAGCTCACCGCAATCTCGATCTCTTCGCCGTGGCGGTGATCGGCGTGGTGACGGCGGTCGGCGGCGGCACCGTGCGCGACATGGTGCTCGGGGTGCCCGTGTACTGGCTGAATGACTTCACCTATGTCAGCGTGGCGCTGGCGGCGACCGTGGTGGCGTTCGCGCTCGACCGTCATCTGCGGGACACGTACAGCCTGCTGCTCTATCTCGACGGGCTCGCCTGCGCGCTCTTCACCGTGCTCGCCATCGACAAGACGCTGGCACTCGGCCACGGCGCACCGGTGGCTGTCGTCATGGGCATCGTGACGGGCATCGGTGGTGGACTGATACGCGACGTGCTGATCGGCGAACCGACGCTGCTCATCCGGAGGGAGCTTTACGCCACGCCGATCCTGCTCGGCGGGCTGCTCTATGCCGGGCTGATTCCGGTACTGCCGGACGCGCGCGAGATCGTTGCGTTGTCCTCGGCGCTCGTCCTGTTCCTCATGCGCTCGGCGGCGATCCGCTTCGAGCTCGCGTATCCGGCGTGGCTGACGGTGCGCCCGAGAACGTAAAATGCTTGTGCGCGCCAGCCGCCCCCGGGCGGCAAGCCCCGCCTGACAGCACGCTCTGGAGATGTCTCGATGACCCGTTTGACGATCACGCGCCCGGACGACTGGCATCTGCATCTGCGCGACGGGGACGCGATGCGGGCCGTCCTGCCGTTCACCGCCGAGCGCTTCGGCCGCGCGATCGTCATGCCGAACCTCACCCCGCCCATCACGACGACAGACTTGGCGCTCGCGTACCGGCGCCGCATTCTGGCTGCCCTGCCCGCCAACAGCCGCTTCATGCCGCTGATGACTCTTTATCTCACGGACGACACGACGGCGGAGGAAGTCATCCGGGCCAAGAAGAGCGGTGTCGTGCACGGCGTGAAGTACTACCCGGCGGGCGCGACCACCAACTCGGCATCCGGCGTCACCGACCTCGCGCGTTGCCAAGCGGCCCTGGAGGCGATGGAGGAGGTGAACCTGCCGCTGCTCGTGCATGGCGAGGTCACCTTCGCGGAGGTCGACCTGTTCGACCGCGAGAAGATCTTTCTCGACCGCACGCTGGCGCCGCTGCTCGGTCGCCACCCGCGGCTGCGGGTCGTGCTCGAGCACATCACGACGAAGGAGGCGGTGCGCTTCGTGCGCGGCACGCCGGCCCGGGTGGGCGGCACGATCACCGCGCACCACCTGCTGCTCAATCGCAATGCCATGTTCTCCGGTGGTATACGCCCGCACCATTACTGCCTACCGATCCTCAAGCGCGAAGAACATCGGCTGGCATTGATCGACGCCGCCACGAGCGGGAGCCCGAAGTTCTTCCTCGGCACCGACAGCGCGCCGCACGCGCGCGATACCAAGGAAGTGGCGTGCGGCTGTGCCGGCATCTTCACCGCGCATGCGGGCATCGAGCTCTATGCCGAGGTGTTCGCCGCCGCGGGTGCCCTGGATCGCCTGGAAGGCTTTGCCAGCATTCACGGGCCGCTCTTCTACGGTCTGCCCAAGAACGGCGACACCATCACGCTGGTGCGGGAAACATGGGCGGTGCCGGCGGAGTTCCCGTTCGGTGCCGGCACGCTGGTGCCCATGCGCAGCGGCGGCACCGTGAGCTGGCGGGTGGTTTAGAGCGGCGCGCGCTCGGCCGCGGCGACTTCGACCGCGGTCAGCAAGACGGCTTCGAGCTGCTGCACCACCCGCTCCCAGTCGAGCGCCAGCGCCGTCGTGCGCGCCCGGGCACCAAAGCGTCTGATCCGCACCGGATCCCCCACCAGTTTCGCCGCGCAACGGGTGAACTCGCCGAGATCGTCGTAGTCGGCGAGCAGTCCGCTCACGCCGTCGCGCAGATGTTCGGCCGCCGCCGCATAGTCGTATGCGACGACCGCGAGCCCGCTCGCCATCGCTTCCACCGTGACATTGCCG
>JAEUMX010000062.1 GCA_016791285.1 Burkholderiales bacterium | reverse complement strand
GAAGATGTCCTTCGGGGGCAGGGTCATGGGTCGCGAGGGTTCGTTGCCGGGATCGCGATTATCCCACGTCGCGGGGCGGACCCCGGGCTACCGATGCACGATCTCGGGGGACGCGAGGCGGAGGTAGAGCAGGGTACCCGTAGTGGTACGAATCTCGGCGTGATGCGTGCCCTTGGGCGCGAGGTGGAAAGTGCCCGCCGTTGCGTACACGTCGCCGAGATAGACCTCGCCTTCCAGCACCATGCACTCCTCTTCGCCGGGATGATCGTGCGGCGCCAGGCGTCCGCCAGGCTCCAGGCGCAGCAGAAACGAACGGGACTCCGGAGTGACGTGCAGCATCTTCATGCTGACCTTGGGCGCGATCACTCTCCACTTGCCGGCATCCGGCGGAATCGTGACCTTGTCTGCCTCGCGGGCGCCTGCCAGCACGCGCTCGCGCAGGCGCGCCGCGCACTCGGCCGGCGGCGCGATCGGTTGCAGGTCGACCAGCAGGGCGTCGAGCAGCTCGGCATCCAGAATCGGTGTTCCGGGCGAGTGTTTCGTCTTCATCGTCTTAGCGCTCGCTCGTCCATCCGGGGCGCGAGATTTTCCCGCAGGCACGCAAGCGCCTTGCGAATATGGGTCTTCACCGTCCCCAGCGGCAGTCGAGCGTGGTCCGCGATTTCCTCGTGCGTCAATCCGCGAAAGAACGCGAGCGACACGAGCTGCCGCTGCAAGGCGGTGAGGCCCTCCAGTGCGCTCGCCAAGGCGCGACCACGCTCCACTGCGATCAGCAGATCCTGAGGATCGTCCGCGGCCGAACCGGCGACCTCCGGCGGCTCGGCCCACGATTCCGCCTCGTCGGCGCGACGCAGGCAATCGATCGCGCGGCTCCTGCAGATGGTGAGCAGCCAGGCCAGCACGGAACCCCGTCCTTGATCGAAGCGCGCCGCCTGGTTCCAGACCTGCATGTAGACGTCGGCCGTCACCTCTTCCGCAGCGTCGGAACGGGCGGTGACGCGCAGCGCCAACCCGTACACGCGGCTCACCGTCGCGTCGTAGAAGCGAGCCAAAGCTTCCTGGCGGCGGGCGACGATTCCCGCCAAGGCCTCGCGCAGGACCGCTTCCTGCGCGTCGATCAGCGACTCCATTGCACGCGGCATATCGGGATGCATCATGCTCTTGCCCAACGCCTCCCATTCTAGCGCGTTACCAGGAGCTTCTGCAGCAATAGGGACCCCGAGCAGGCCTGCCGGGCTGTCCCACCTTTCGAGTACGCGGATCGTCGAATTCCAGATTTGCTCGCAGTGAAAAATATTCCCGCATCCCGGCGGCTGCTCCCGGCGTAGATGGGCTTGCAGTTCCCCGCAACCATTCCTCGTAAAGGAGACCCAGAGATGAAGCTGCGCAATCTGTTCGTGGTCCTGACAACCCTTGCCACACTCGGCTTGGCGGCATGCGCGACCCAAGACCAGAAGGCCCCGCGGCAGAGCCTGTACGACCGGCTCGGCGGCAAACCGGCGATCACCGCGGTGGTCGATGATTTCGTCGCCAACGTGGCGAGCGATCCGCGCATCAATCAGCAGTTCGCCAACACCGACATTCCGCGTCTGAAGCACTTGCTGGTCGAGCAGATCTGCGCGGGCACGGGTGGTCCGTGCCAGTACACCGGCCGCGACATGCGAACGGCGCACGCCGGACTGGGCGTCTCCGGCGCCCAGTTCAACGCCCTCGTGGAAGATCTCGTCAAGACCTTGAACAAGTTCAAGGTGCCCGCTCAGGAACAGAAGGATCTGCTCGCGGTCCTGGGTCCGATGAAGACGGATATCGTCACGCGATGATCGATGGTTTGGAGTAGCGGCCGACGCCGAGCGAGCTTCTCTTCGGCGTCGTTCACCGCGTCAAGCTGCTGGTTGAGCGGGTGATTGTTCCCTTCGACTACTTGGGGTGCAATTGCCTGCTGGCGGTAGTCGCGTGCTGCCGAGGCACGGAAGAGCGACCCCAGTGGAATCGTCGCCCTACGGGTTGTCCGTCGGTATACTTCCGCGCCATGACGAGCGACACGCGCGCGCGCCTGCTCGCGCCGCCGGTGGACGGCGAGCGCGACCACATCCTCGGTCCGCACGATGCGACGATCACGCTCGTCGAGTTCGGCAGCTACGCGTGTCCCAGGTGTCGCGCCGCGAACGAGGAAATCGCGAAGCTGCGCGATCGGTTCGGGGAGCGACTGCGCTACGTCTTTCGCCACCGGCCGCTGACCGACTCGCGCCCGGCCAGGCAGGCCGCCGAGATTGTGGAGTGCGCGCCCGACGCGGACGAATTCTGGTCCGCGCACATCGCCCTGATGACGCGCTCCACGGTGCTGACGGAGGCGGATCTGGATGCCGTCGCCGCGGATCTGCGGGTGGATCGCGAGGACGACGAAGCTGTCCGTGCGCGGCGCTCCGCGGCGGCAGCGCGCGTCGACGAAGACGTGCGCAGTGCGAAGGCGAGCGGTGTCCTGGTGACGCCGACGTTTTTCATCGGCGGTCGTCGCTACGACGGGCCGTGGGACGAGACCTCGCTCGCCGAGGCGCTGGAGGGCTCGCTCGGCTACCGTTTCAAGTCGGCCGCGGTGGGATTCGCGAGCTGGGCGCCGTCCACCGGCCTGCTGCTCGTGCTCGCCACTGTCATAGCGGTCCTCCTCACGAACTCCGAAGCGGGAGACGCCTTCGCAAGCTTCTGGCACGCGCACGCCGGTTTCACTTTCGGCACCCACGCTTTCGGTTTGTCGCTGCAGCACTGGATCAACGACGGCCTGCTCACGCTCTTCTTTCTCGTCGTGGGGCTCGAAGTGAAGCGGGAGTTCACGGTCGGGCGGCTCGCCAACCGGCGTTCAGCAGCCTTGCCCATTGCCGCTGCCATCGGGGGGTTGCTCCTGCCCGCGCTCGTGTACCTGGCGCTCGTCCCGGTTGGTCGGTGGACACTCGGCGCGGGCGTGCCGATGCCGACGGACACCGCGTTTGCCGTGGCGCTGAGCGTCCTGCTGGGAAGGCGAGTGCCGGTGGAACTGCGCGTGTTTCTCACCGCGGCTTCGATCGTCGACGACATCGGCACGATTCTCGTCGTTGCCATCTTCTACTCCGGTCACGTGGACGTGGCCGCGCTGGCGCTAGCCGGGGTCGTCTTCGCCGCGCTCGTGGCGCTGAATCGCGCCGGCGTCTACCGGGCGCTGCCTTATGCGATTCTCGGCGTCGCCCTCTGGGCGCTCGTGCATGCCGGCGGATTGCACGCGACGCTGGCGGGCGTGCTGCTCGCGCTCGTCGTGCCGACGCGCCCGCCGCCGAATCTGCGGGCGCTCACGGCCCAGGCGGAGGCGATCATCGCGGCGGAAACGCGCCGTGGTGAAGAGGTGCTGCGGCACGGCCCGTCGGTCCCTGCGCTGCGCACGCTGGACGCCATTCACGATCGGCTCGAATCGCCTGCCGACCGCCTGCTGCGGCATGTCGAACCGTGGTCGAGCTACCTCATCCTGCCGCTCTTCGCGCTCGCCAATGCCGGCGTCGTGCTCTCGGCCGGGGTGTTCGACGGGCGCGAGTCGCTCGCTGTGGCGATCGTCGGCGGACTGCTCCTCGGCAAGCCGCTCGGCTTTCTGCTCGCCTCCCAGCTCGCCGTTCGCTGCGGCCTCGCGACGAAACCATCGTCGTACTCGTGGCAGCAGCTTGCCGCGTGCGGGGCGGTGGCGGGCATCGGCTTCACCATGTCGCTCTTCATCGCCGGGCAGGCGTTCCCGGATGCGGGGGACTTCGCCGCCGCGAAGATCGCGGTGTTCGGCGCGTCGGTCGCCTGCGCGCTGGTCGGCGGCATCGCCCTCTGGCACCTCGGCCGGCCGGCCGCGTCGGCGAGCGAGTCCACGTAAGGCTCGCCGACCGCTGCCGTCAGGCACGGGGCAGCGATGCGATCAGGCCGCGCGCGGCATCTTCGATCATGTCGAGCACGTGTTCGAAGCGCTCCTGCGATTCGCCGTACGGGTCCGGCACTTCGTTCGCGTCATGCGCTGTGGCGTGGTCGAGAAAGAGCGCGAGCTTGTGCCGATGCTCGGCGGGACAGGCTCTCTGCAGCACGGCCAAGTTCCTGCGGTCCATCGCCAGGATGAGATCGAAGCGCTCGAAGTCCTCAGGCTGGATCTGCCGCGCCCGCATCCCTGCCATGTCGTAACCCCGCCGCTGCGCCGCCAGGCGCGCCCGCGGGTCGGGCGACAGTCCGATGTTGAAGTCGTGCGTCCCGGCCGAAGCCACGCTCGTGTTCGCGGCCAACCCTGTGCGCGCCAGCATGCGGCGGACCACGGCCTCCGCCATCGGCGAGCGGCAGATGTTTCCCATGCAGACGAGGAGAATCTTCAACTTCGAGATCGGCGTTGGGTGAGCAGGGCGAGAAGCGCAGAGCGGGCAAGGATACGGGCTTTCGCGCGAGACGTCCTGGGCGACGCTTTGGGGGTGACGCCCGCAGACGGAGCACCTCCGCTACACTCCACGGCCATCGCCACCTCCGATCGAGCCACATGAACGAACCGGCAGACGCCGCTCTCGACGCCTTCATCGCCCGCTGGGACGCCGCAGGCGGCTCGGAGCGGGCGAACTATCAGCTCTTCGTGAATGAGCTCTGCCAGTTGCTCGATGTCCCGAAACCCGACCCGGCCCGCGACGACACGCGTGACAACGCCTACGTCTTCGAGCGGCGGGTGCCTTTCCAGCACGGCGATGGCAGCGAGGATCTGTTGGGTGAGCGAATCGAAGCGCGCCTGCCAGGCCGACCCTCTGCTGCTCCTCGCGTGACCCCAGGCATTCCTCGGAGGGCGATTCCTGCCATTTCTCAGGAGCGCTCAACACCAAATCTCTTCCTTGATCACGGCTGACGGCGAAGACATAATCGCCGTTGGAATTCCTAGCCTTGGCACGGGGCCGTCGTCAGACCCGAATGTGTGTCGCGGTTTCAGAGACCGACGCCGCCAGCAGATCCGTCTCGACTCCACCACCCAAAGGAGCTTCTCAATGGCAGCGAACGAAACCGCCACTGGACCGAACAGTATCGCCGTCACGGCGACGGCCACCGGCGAAGGATCGATCGGTGTTTTCGCCAAAGGCGACGCGGTCGGCATTCGTGGCGACGGCAAGACCTGGCACGGTGTCGTCGGATTCAGTGAAGGAGGATTCGGCGTCTATGGCGAAGGCCTCACCGGCGGGTCCGGCGTGGTGGGAAAGAGCAAGGGCTGGCACGCGGTCGGTGGATTCAGCGAGAGCACGACGGGCGGCGCGGGCGTGTACGCGGAGGCCACGGGGCCCGGCGTGATCGCGGTCAGCAAGACCTGGCATGGCGCGTACGGCGAAACGGCGAGTTCCACGGGTGGCGCGGGCGTGTGGGGCGAACACAAAGGCGGCGGCAGCGGAGTGGTCGGGGTCAGTCACAGCGGAGCCGGCGTGTACGGCAAGGGCGGGCGAGTGGCCGGTTTCTTCGAGGGCGACGTGGAGGTGACGGGTGACATTCGACTCACACACGCCGATTGCGCGGAAGACTTCACGGTCGCGGCCGATGCGCCCGTCGAACCGGGAACGGTCATGGTCCTTGCCCCGGACGGTGCGCTCATCCCCAGCGGCCAGGCGTACGACAAGCGTGTGGCGGGCGTCATCGCCGGCGCGGGTAACTACAAGCCCGGAATCGTTCTGGACAGACAAGAGGGCCTGGCCAACAGGCAATCCGTGGCGTTGCTCGGCAAGGTCTTCTGCAAGGTCGACGCGGAGTTTGGCGCCATCGACGTGGGCGACCTGCTGACCACCTCACCGACCGCCGGGCATGCCATGAAAGCAGGTGATCCCATGAAAGCGTTCGGCGCCGTGATCGGCAAAGCGCTGCGGCCTTTGAACATGGGCCAGGGTCTCATTCCGATCCTGATCGCATTGCAATAAGACGCCGCCGCCTGTCGCCGTCGGGCAGCATGGGTGAACTCAGATGGGCTTCTATATTTTCAGATTCGAAACCGTCCGCATCAACCGCAAACGCGGAAACATTCCGGACGACGACGGCATCACGTTCGGGGTGATGATCAATGAGACGGACCGTGGGCACGGCGCAGGTTTTTTCCCTGCAGTCGTCGACGGGACGGTGGCAAATACGTGGGATATCACCGTCGACGGGTTGCCGGCGTATCCCGCGAGGAACCGCGTCAACATGTCGGCGGATTGGCAAATCGGCCCCCTGGAGGCCGCACCATCCGACGGCGTCGTCGTTGTCTACACCGGAACCAACGTGAGCGATTCGGGCCTGTCCAGCCTCGGCACGCAAAAGCAGGATGAGCTCGAAATCAAGATCCTGAATGCCATCGCCTCGAAGTTCGTGGGGCTGATCGCGGGAGCCGGTCTTGGCGAAGCGCTGGGCAGCGCGTTTTCCGAGGCCTTCGACGAAGCGTTCTCGGATCCCGTGGGGGATCTCATCGGCTACCGGCAACAAGGTCCGTGCAACGGCCCGGTGTTTGCGGGCGCGGTCCCGTTTCATGGAAGCGACCTCGACCAGCTGGCGATGGGCCCGTTGACCTACACGTACTTTCCCGGTACGTCGTATCCCGAAACGCGGACCAGCGAGTTTCCCGGAATACGATTCACGCGGAGTCACACGGACCGGGAGACGCACGATAGCAACGTGTGCGGCGCCATCGCCGAGACCGACGTGACGTTTTCGGTCTGTCGACTGCCGCATGTCTCGGTCACGACCTGGGCGCACAGGCGCTTCCCGGGTCAGTTGCTGAGAAACGGCGTGCGCAGGCTTGCACCGCCCAATACGGCGATCAGCATCAAGTCGTTGCTCGGCGTGCGGCCTTGAAGACGCGCGAGCATGCGCGCGTAGCTGGCGTTCTTCTCCAGCGCACGGTTGTAGAACAGCAGGACCGGCTCGACGATTGGGAGAACGGCGACTGTTCGCCCCGAAAAAGGCGTCCCTTTAACCAAAGGTAACTCTTCGAGCCGCAGCCTACCGTACGAGCTGCGGCGGAGTCGGGTCGGCCACGCTCCAGAGTCGGGGAGCCAGCCGCGCGATCTCACCACAGTATCTCATCCTGGAAGTCACGAGCGCCGATGCCTTCGAGCTCGGGGCGACCACCAAGAAACTGTTCAGACCGGAGGGCGGCCTGATCGACCGCGACAGGCAAAGCGCGTGGATCCTTCCGAACGCCAAGGTCTCGAACCGGCACGCGATCATCAGCCAGCAGAACGGGGTCTTCTACGTCGAAGGACACGAGCACCCACGGCGTGTTCATCAATTCCTCGGCCAGCCGGCTCGCGCGTGGACCGCTACGCTCGGCGGTTACCGCGCTAGCGGGCGCGGGGGCCGAGACGCTCAGAGCCGAGACACCGGCTGCGGTGGCGGCTGTACCCGCGCCCACTCCACCGAGCGCATCAGTCGAGACGGCAAAAGCGGCGGGAGAGCCGCTCCATCGGCGGGCGGCTCGATACGCCTGGGCCCTGCTGCTTGCCCGCATCTATGAGGTATTCCCACTGCTGTGCCCGAAGTGTGGCGCCGAGATGCGCATCATCGCCTTCATTACTGAAGCGCCGGCCGTGCGCCAAATCCTCGCGCACTTGGGCGAGGCGACATCGCCGCCGCCCCTGGCGCCGGCTCGCGGCCCACCGCTGTGGGAGATGCCGGATGCCGGGAAGGACCGATTCGACCCCCAAGCCCAACCGGCACCGGATAGTTGAAAAAGCGGAAGCGGCGGCAAGCGCGGTCGGCTCCGCACCGAAGAAACGAGCGTTCCGATCAGGTGCGAACGGTGGCTCAGGTGCTCGCGGAGGTAAGGCAGTCGTTGACCGCGGAGGAACTGGCCGCCTGTTTCGCTGGACGCGGACCCTGCACTCACGGATGATCGGCCTGGGCTTCCGGCGTGTTGTCCATCCTGGCTGCAACGGGAATGTCGTCATCGCCGTCGACACCCTCGTCTTCGCCCGGCACGCCGTGGACGTAGAGCGCAGCGGCCATCACGATTCCGCACAGGAGCGCCGCGGTGCCGAGTTGGCGTCGCTTCGGCATCGTCAGCCAGAGCACGAGGCCGGTGAGGCACGCGATGACGATCAGCACCGCGCTGATGTCCATCAGCCAGCCCCATGCCGCGCCGGTGTAGCGGCCCCGGTGCAGGTTGTTGAGGACACCGGCCACGTTGAAGATCTGGGCATTGACGGTGGTGCGCCCGCTCGCCGCGGCGATGTCCACTTCCCACAGCCGCCCCGGCTCCTTGAAAGCGATGCTGAGGGAGTGACCGAGCTGCTGGTAGTCGCTCACCGCGCCGCTGATGCGCCAGGTGCTGCGCAAGTGCTCGACGATGCCCAGGCGGTCGTTGTCGCGGATGAGATCGACCGGCGTTTGGCCGTGGAAGACGTGCACCCTCGCGTTGGTGGCGCCGAACCAGTCCTCGTGGTGCACGGTGAAACCGGTGAGGCCGAAGAAAAGCATCACCGCGAGCCCAAGCACGGACAGGTAGACGTGAAACACACGGCACGCATACACGAATCTGTGATGGAGCAGCCACGAGTACGGTCTCGCGGCGAAAGTGGCGGGCCGCCGCGCGCCATCGGGGTGATGCGGACGACTTGCGGGGAACGACTCGGAGACGTGGTGATGCAAATGCATGGCGCTCAGGTCCTGTCCCCGTTTGCGGGGTCCAGCGCCGGGCCGTAGTTCACGACCGATTCGTCCGTCTCCGAGGTCGCGCGGAGCGCGGCCGTCGCGGGCTGTCCGCTGCAGTCGATGCGGGTGCGCTCGACGACGTGGTGACCGAATTCGCGGTTGATCTCGACCGCGACCGTGTACTGTCCGCGTGGCATGGGCATGCCTGCGTCGTCGCGGCCGTCCCACGTGACGGAATACTGTCCGGGCAGACGCGTGGCGCGCGTGAAGGCCGCGACGGTCTCCAGCGCGCCGTCGCCGGTTGCTTCGCGCCAGTGGCTCATCTCGAGCAGATACTTCTTCCGGGCGCCCCAGACCGAGACCGTGCGCACGACCCTGCCCACTGCGTCTTCGATCCACACGCTCACATAGGGGCGGCGATAGTGCAGCACGCCGGGATCCCGCAGATTGACGGCGACATTCAAGGCGTAGCCGGATGGCCAGGTGTGCACAGCCGCCGGCAGGGGCAGCGGCGCGCCTTCGGCCCCGTTGTAGGCGAGCTGTGCGAGCACGCCGCCACGACGCACATCCGTGGGCTCGGTCTGAACCAGAAAACCGCGGACGCCGGGATGCGACAGCAGCGCCGCCTGATCCGACGGATGCTCGACGACGCAGCAGGCGGTGGCGATGGCGTTGGCGGTGAGGCAGTCGCGGGCGACGACGGTGGCCGCGTTGCGCGGGTTGGCCGCGCGGCCGGTACGGCCGTCGAGCACGTGAGAGAACGTCTGCCCGGCGACCGTCACGTTCCGAAGATAGCCGCTGCTGGTCGCCACTGCGCCTTCGTGGAGCGGGAACGTCAGGAGCGGTGTCGCGTTCTCTGCAAGGAGACGCGGGTCGGCGACGCCGATGGTCCACGCAGGCTCGCCCCATGCGCGCAGATCACCCCCGATGTCGAGCAGCCCGGCGGAAGCGAACTCGCGCGCGGCGGCGACCGCCCGCTCGACGATGTACGCCTTGCCCAGGGCATCGACGTTGAGGCAGGACGGGGCGGAGTACGCCACCGCCCGGCGCAGCGCATCGTCATCCGGCACTTGGCGGGTCGCACGCGCGCGTTGCCACAGCGCAGCCGCACCACCCAGGTAAGGACTGATCACGCCCTGGGTGCGTGCCGACCACTCACCGTACGAGGACAGGAGGTCGGAGATCTCGGGCGCGATCGGAGCGCGGCCGCTCATGAAGGCGGCGATCGTGCTGTCTGGATCGCGCGTGCTTAGAATGCGAGTGAGGCGATCGATCTCTGCCAGCGCAGCGCGATGCGCCCACTGCACCTGTACTTCGGCGCCGCGGGCGATGAGCAGATCCATGTGCGTGCCGAGAACGTTCTCGTACGCAAACGCGCGCCACATCGCATCCCGTGACGCCGTGATCGACTCCGATCCGCTCGGCAGTGCGTTCTCTGGAGCATGCGTGAGGATCGTCGTCGCGCTGACCTGGCCCGCCACGGCGCTCCATGCCGTGAATCCCGCGGCGGCCGCGCCGATGATCCACCGCCGTTCGGTGCGTGCGTTCATCTCACGCGAGCCTCACGGGGCCGCGGCGATCGGT
>JAEUMX010000047.1 GCA_016791285.1 Burkholderiales bacterium | reverse complement strand
TCGCCGTCGTGAGCGTGCAAGCGGCGCAACTGGGCCTCGATTTCGGTGTCGCACTGCGCCAGTTGCGTAGCGCAGAAGTCGAAGGCATCGAGCGCCTGCTTGAGCGCAAACAGGTGTTCGGCGCGCCAACTGCCCTGCAGGCTCTTGGCGATCTCCTCGGCGCTGGCGTGGACGCGCACGTTCTTCATCTGAGCCAGGGCGCGATCATCTCGCTCGCCGGCGGCGATCGCGCGCAGGATCTTCTGTCCCGTCTCGCCGACGACGTCGGAGATCACGTTGGCCAGTTGGATGTTCATTTGCGTGAGCGCCTTTTTGCATGTGCTGCACATGGCGCGACTGCGAGCGCAGCAGCATCGCACGTTGACGCGACAGCGCACGCGAGAAGCGCACACGCTCGGCCGGGCGGAATGCCCCGCGCGAGCCAACCCGTAGCTCATCAGCTGCTGCAGCCACTGGCAGTCCAGCACGTCACTCTTGCGGCCGGAGACGTTCTTGACGTGTCGCGCGTTGACCAGCAGAACCTTGAATCCACGTGCGTCGAGCAACTCGAGCAGCGCGATCCAGTACACGCCGGTGGACTCCATCGCCACGGTGTCCACGCCGCACTCGGTAAGCCAGTCGGCCAGCCGCTCCAGGTCGGCGGTGAAGCTGGCGAACTCGCGCACCGGCTGCTCGTCCCTGCCGGGCGGCACAGCCACGAAGTGCGAGGCACTGCCGATGTCGATGCCGGCAGCGTTTGGGTGGGTCAGACTCAGGGCGGCTGTACTGAAAGCCCGATTGCGTTGCGCCATGGCATGCTCCATCATCGGTTGTGGAACGTGGCGCCGGATCGGTACGTCGTCTTGATCACTCTCTCAAACGGGATATCGACCTGCGGGCCATCGGTCCGAACGCCGATTCACCAATGTCGATGACGCAGCCCACGACCACGCTAACCCGCGGGCAATGTGCACCATTGCTACTTCGGTCTTTCCCGGCGCCATGTTCCAGCTTGCCACAGCGCCAGCACCCCGTGTTTCTTCGGCACGATTTGCGGACGCGGGCCGATTACTTCGCTAACCCCTCGCTCGAGCCGACCCGCTACGGCAGGCAGCGTAAGGCTGGCCTGAGGTACTTCGTACATTATCTCAGCCCAGCCTTACGCTGCCTGCCTCCGCGGGCGGCTCAGCTCGAACGTTGGGCATCATGAAGAGACCGCAGAAACATGAGTGAAACGTTTGCGGCGGTGCGTGCACTAGTCGCCTCTGGCGAAGTCAGGATATCTGAGCACGGATACGACGAGCTCGCCGATGATGGCATCAGCGTATCGGAGATACTTGCCGGTGTGAATGGGGGCACAGTCGTAGAGGACTATCCGGACTACCCGAAGGGTCGATCTGTCCTGGTGCTACAGGTGGACAGCGCCGGGCGAGCTATTCACGTAGTCTGGGGCGTCCCGAAAGGCTTCGACGGGCCAGCCGTGTTGGTTACCGCATACCGACCGGACCCGAGCCGATGGGACGAACGATTCATGGAGCGACGAAAGTGAAAACGAGACGGAAGGTCAAGTACATCCACGAAGGGCAGTTTGTCGCCGAAGTCGAGGTCGAGCTTATTGAAGACGACTCATCCTGGTCGCCCTATCTGTCTGTTGCTGACGCTACCCGACTTGATGGCGTGCGCGCTGCTCTGCGCCGTGGCGACCTAAAAACAGCGGCTTCTCTTGGCCGCGTATATAGACTCGAACCTGTGGCAGCGACGCAGTGATGCCCAGCAAGCGGTTGAACCGGAGCGCCCAAGAGCTGCGCTTTTGGGTTCCCTCGTCGCTTCGCTCCTCGGCGCCCGGTTAACCGCGGCGTTCGGGCGTTGCGGTCCGGGCGGTGGTACCATCTGGCGCATGATTGACTGGTCTGGTTGCCCTGCTGTTGAACGCGACCATGAGCGCGTGGGTGGCGCCTGGGTCTTTCGCAGCACCCGTGTGCCGGTCGCGGCGCTGTTTGAGAACCTTGAAGATGGCGCCCTCGTGTCAGAGTTTATCGAGTGGTTTCCCGGGGTGACCATGGAGCAGGCACGCGCAGTGCTCGAGCATGCGGCGCGCAGCGCCCTCGCTCCCGCGTAGGTGCGCATCCTTTTCGACCAGGGCACTCCCGTTCCGCTGCGCCGGGTACTCACGCAGCATGAGGTCGTGACGGCCCATGAGCGCGGTTGGTCACAGTTGAACAACGGCGACTTGCTCAATCTGGCCGAGATCGAAGGATTTTACGTCCTGGTGACCACGGACACCAACCTCAAGCATCAACAGAATCTCGTGTCACGCCGCATCGCCATCGTTGCGCTTACCACAACGAGTTGGCCGAGAATGCAACGCGTCTTGGGTGAGGTGGTCGCTGCTGTCGGCAGTGCAACCGCTGGCAGCTCTCGCGAGGTCGAGATTCCATGGAGACCACCAAATCTACTCCTGCAGGGTTCCGGCACCCTCGAGGGCTGCAAGAGGCAAGACCGGCCGGGGCGATTTTTTCTTCGCGCGACAGGGACTACAATGACTTGCGTGGATGCCAGCGAAGGATTGACTAGATGAACGCACCGCAGCGTTTCGTACCCGACCCGCGGGTCGAGGCGGCTCTGGAATACGGCCTGAGCCTCAACCTTTCGGGTTCCTGGGAAACGAACGGACAAGGGCAGATCATCATGAACCCACCCATCGGGCTCGCGCATGCGAAGCGCGCGGACCGGATCATTGCGGCGCTCAAGGCGAGCCTGCCGAACTGGCAGGTCTGGCCTGAGGTTGGCATTCATACCGCGGATGGCGTGAAGGCGCCCGACCTCGCGCTCGCAGCGCCCGGCTTCGCCGAGGCGACAGATTCACGCGGCTTCCTGGTCCGTGCACCCGACATCTGCATCGAAATCATGTCGCCGTCCAACACTTGGGAAGAGATGCGTCACAAGAGCCTCCTGTATCTCGCAGCCGGCGCCCGGGAGGTCTGGGTGTGCGACGATGCAGGATGTATCCACTTCTTCGACGGTTCGGGTGAGCAAAGCGCATCCGCGCTGGCGGCCGACGTCGGAAACAGGGCCGATTGAGCGGTCGATTGGGCGCTGTGATCAGCGCGCGGCCAGCAGCGCCGCGCCGAGCGCGATTGCCACGGCCAGCAGCGATACGCCCGCCGCCGGCCACTGCCGCAGTACGCCATCGAGCCGCTCGACGCGGCCGCTCCCCGTAACGGCCGCATGCGCCGCGGCATCGATCGCGACCGCTATATCGCCCTCGGGGATGCGCGGCAGCCGATCACCCGCGCGCGCAAGCACGGCCGCGAGGACGGCGCCGATCGCAACGGGCCAGAGCGCCTCCCACAGATACTTCGGTGCGAGCGGATCGGGCAGCACACCGAGCGGCGCCGCGTAATACAGCACCCACGGCACGGCGATCGATGCCATCGCCATGACGAGCCAAGGCAGGAAGAGTCCAGCCGGCGCAGCGGCGGGCGGCTCCGCAACTGCACTCGCCCGCAGGCGCACCACGAAGTGCAGCATCAACACCGTGGTGCCGATCGCGGAGATCACCCCGAGCGTACCCATTAGGCCGTCGCCGAGCGGATACTTCACGGCAAACTTGGCGAGCGCGCCGCCGGTGAGCGGCAATCCGCCGAGGCCGGCGGCGAGCACGGTGGCGAGCACGAGCGTCGGCATCACGCGCGCTGCGCCGGTCGCGGCGACGACCCCGACCACCAGGAAGAGCGCGCCTTTCACGAGCACGTGGTGCGACGCGTAGAACGCCGCGAGCATGGGCGCCTCCGCGTCGCCCGCCGCCATGCCCATGCCGAGCACCGCCACGACCACACCCATCTGCGAGACGCTCGAATACGCGAGCACCGCTTTCGGATGGGTCTGAGCGATGCCGATGGCAACCGCGTAGAGCGCGGTGAACATGCCCAGCGCGGCGAGCGGCTCGCCCCACGCCGCGAGCGGCGCGTCGAAGGGCAGGAAGCGGATGAGCCCGATGATGCCGACCTTCACCACTGCCCCGGAAAGCACGGCCGATGCGGGAACCGGCGCGGCCGAATGCGCGAGCGGCATCCAGACGTGCAGCGGCGCGAGCCCTGCCTTGATGCCGAACCCGACGATGAGAAGCGCCAGCGTAAGGTCGCGGTGAGGGGACGTGGGAAGGGCCACCGCTGCATCGCGGGCGAGCAGGCTGTCGGGCGTGAGCGCCGCGAGCATCACGAAACCCATCAGCGCGAGCGCTTCTCCGGCCAGCGCGAGGCCGACGTAAACCGCGGCGGCGCGGCGTGCACGGGGCGTGTCGTCGTGCATCACGAGGCCGGTTGAACCGAGCGTGAGCAGACCCAACAGCGTGTACAGGCTCACCATGTCGGCCGCTACGAAGACTCCGAGGCAGCCGGTGAGCGCCATCAGCCAGCACACCGCGAAGCGGCCGGCCTTGGGCGAGCCGCCGAAGTAACTCGCGGCATAGGTGCCGGCGGCACACCACAGCAGCGCAGCGACGCCGAGCAGCAGCGCACCCGGACGATCGAGGGCAAAGGTGAGCCGCACGGACGCGCCGCCGAGCACGAGCGGTGCCGCATCGACGGCAAAAAGCGCCGCCGCGAGACCCGGCAGCGGCGCGATCGCGAGCCACCCGAGCATGCGTTCACGCAGCCCGCGGAGCACGCAAGCCGCGAGCATCGCGAGCGGGAGCGCGAGGGTGGCGCCGAGCAGCAACGTCCTCATTGCGCGCCCAGTACGACGGAATGGGGGCGGCCGATCGCGGTGAGGTCGACCGGCAGGAAGGCGACGCAGCCGAGCAGCACCGAGCACACGGCGAGCGCGAGCGCGACCGCCTCGCTTGCCCGCGGCACTTCGGCTTTCGGCACGAGCGGGGCAGCCGGCGCAGTCATCGCGCGCATCACGACCAGCACCGCGTAGCACGCGGTGAGCAGACCCCCGACGATCATCACCGCCGCCCACCACCACTGCCCGGTCGCGGCCGACACCGAGAGCAGCAGCCATTTCGCGAGGAAGCCGCCCGAGGGCGGCAGGCCGACGAGCGAGATGCCGCCCAGCGCGAACGCGGCGATGCTCATCGGCATCAGGCGGCCGACCCCCGCCAGCTCTGCGATGCGGTCGTGGCCGAGCGCGGCGTAGACGAGCCCGGCGGACATGAACATGGCCGCTTTCGCAGTCGCGTGCGAGATCACCTGCATGAGGCCGCCTGCGAGCGCCATCGCGCCGTCCGCGGCGGTCGAGGCGGTGCCGAACGCGAGCGGGAACATGAGAAAGAGGTAGCCGATCTGCGCCACCGTCGAATACGCGACCAGAAGCTTGAGCCGCGCCTGCCGCAGCGCGAGCACGTTGCCGAAGAAGATCGCCCCGGCACCGAGTGCGGCCAGCAGCTGCGCGCCCGCGGCGCTGCCGAGGCCGACGTCGAACCAGAGCCGCACCAGCACGAAGAACGAGCCCTTGATCACCAGCGCCGAGAGCACCGTGCTCGCGGGAGCGGGTGCTCCGGCGTGCGCGGGCGGCAGCCACAGGTGCAGCGGGAAGAGCGCAGTCTTTGCGAGGAGGCCCGCGGTCATCAGTGCGGTCGCGGTGAGCGTCGCCTGGTCGACGTGGATGCGCATCGCGAGCAGCGAAATGTCGAGAGTGCCGTACGTGCCGTACAGGAGCGGCAACCCCACGAGATAGAGCGCCGAGCCGGCGAGGGCGAAGATGAGATAGCGCAGCGCCGCCTGCAGTGTCTCGCCGCGCCCGTCCAGGCACACGAGCGGCACGCCGGCGAAGGTGAGCAGTTCGAGCGCGACGAAAAGGGTGAAAAGATCGTGCGCGAGCAGCACCGTGTTGAGCGCGCCCCACACCGCGAGCAGCAGCTGCCAGAACGCGAACGGGGCGCGGCGCTCAGGGGCGCCCGGCCGTGCGCCGAACTCGGGCCCGG
Organism: Burkholderiales bacterium; assembly: GCA_016791285.1. Next base: position 317 of record JAEUMX010000047.1, on the reverse strand, counting down.
CGAAGAGCGCCGTGGCGCCGATGATGACCGCGGTGGCGAGCATCATGGCGGCGGCGAGCCCGTCGGCGCGCAGGCGCACGCCCAGGGGCGGCGCCCAGGCGCCGAGCAGGTATTCCAGCGCCTCGCCCGAGCGCGCGAGGTGGATGACGATCGCAATCGCGAGCGCGAGTCCGACGGGGACGGTGGCCAATGCGACGCGGTGCGCATACCGGCCGCCGAGCGCGAACGCGATCAGCATGCCGGTGAGCGGCGCCATCAGCGCAAGCGGCAGCAGGAAACCCGCCGGTGTCGCGGCCCCCATGTGTTACGCCGGATCA
>JAEUMX010000038.1 GCA_016791285.1 Burkholderiales bacterium | reverse complement strand
GCGGGCGCCGGTATAGCGATCGGTGCGGCGTGGGGTGGCCTTCTCGCAAACTTCGCGGCGGGGGCGTTTCTCATCGTGCTCAGGCCGTTCAAGGTGGGCGACTACGTGATGGCGGGCGGCATCGAGGGCACGGTGAAGGAGATCGGCCTCTTCGCGACCACCATCATGAAGCCGGACAACGTCACCTCGTTCGTCGGTAACAACAAGATCTTCTCCGACACGGTGCAGAACTTTTCGGCGAGCCCGTACCGCAGGGTGGACCGGCTGGCGCAGCTCGCACACGGGGTCGACCCCAAGGATGCGGTCGCCCGTTTGAAAGCCGCGCTCGCAAAGATCCCGAACATCGCCAAAGATGCCGGGCCGGATGTCGAGATCATCGACTTCAACGAGCGCGGTCCGGTGCTCGCGGTGCGGCCGTACACCCATACCGATCATTACTGGCAGGTGTACTTCGACACCAACCGGGTGATCACGGAGACCTTCGGCGCGGCAGGCTATCCTGTGCCCGAGGCGCACTACCGCGTGCAGCGAGAGGCGGCGGCTTAAGGCGCTACTTCGAATTCGCGAGACCGACGCGCCCCAGCCCGGGCAGTCGCAGCGCAGGCGAAGCCACGTCGACGCCGAGCGAGAGTCCCATTACGTTGATCTCCACCCCTTCTTCGGCGGCGAGCAGGATGCCCAGCACGCCGAGGAAGGATGCCTGCAGGCCGGTTCCGCTCGGTGCCGCTCCGAGCGCGGAGGAGAGCGGGACGTAGTCCTTGCCGATGGCATTGGCGGGCAGGTCCAGCCGCAGTTCCGGAACGCTGCGCGCAACGTGGGCCGTGAACGTATTGCTGTTCGGCCCCGGCCAGGTGCGGTAGCGGTCTACGAACGGGTAGCTTCGCACCGCGGCCTCGATGCGGTCGATCAGCGCTTCGACATGCTCTCCGCGTCGGTCGAGTAGGATCTCCGGTCGGCTGCCGAACCAGTAGCCGTCCGTGGGCGCGTAGTTCCGATGCACGAACGGCGCGCCATGCCAGCCCACCACGTCGTAGCGGGTGAACGACGCCGCGCCTTCACGTTTCACCACGATCCAGGTATGCACCGCGAACGCGCCGCGCCAACCGTAGGCGGGTGCGGCGTAGACTTGCGTTACGGCTTCGCGCACGGTCGCGGGATCGGGCGCGAGCCCGGTCGGCGCACGGGACGCCGCGTACCACGGCGCGGCGGGCGCGGGGTGTGACGCTACGCTGACCGCGAGCGGCAGGACGAGCAGGGCGAAGAGGACCAGCAAGGGGCGCTCGAAGGGCATCGGAGAGGGTGGGCAATTGCTTCGCCCCGCGGGGCTAGGCCTGCAGCGGATCGGATCGGGATCAGCGCATCGCTTCGATCAGTACCCGTCCCTCGCACCCGTTGGGTGGGCGCACGTTGAGGACATGCGCAATGGTGCGGCCGAGATCCACGGTCTCCGAATCGCCATACTTGCCGGCCTTGACCCAGTTAGGACCGTACATTGCGAGCGGCACGTTGGTGTCGTAGGCCCACGGTGAGCCGTGGGTGGCAGCATAGGCGAACGGCTTCGCGAAGAGATACCAGTTCGGTTTGTTCATGATCACGATGTCGCCGCTGATCTGCTGATGCCAGGCCAGTGCGACCTGCTTCGCCATCTTGGTGTTGGGCATCTGTCCCTGTTCGAGCTGCGTGCGCGTGAACACCGCCTCCACGCCCGGATACGTGCGCAGAAACTCCTGCGCTGCGCGCTCGACTTCCACCTTGTCCAGCTTGCGAGAAGCGACGAGGTCGTAGTCGACGTAGAGATTCGGGTTCCACCAAGCCGTGATGTACTTGCCCTCGCCGAACTTCTGGGAGAGCGCCGTGTTGGTGTCGGCGATCATCTTGTCCGGGTCGATGCGGCCGGCGTCGAGGTTGCGGGTGACGCTGTACTCGGGAACGTTCATGAAGCCGTGATCGGCCGACAGCGTGACCAGCACGTTCTTCATGCCGATGCGCCGATCGAGGTACTCGAACAGATCGGCGAACGCGCGGTCGAGACGCACCGTCTGGTCCTGCGACTGTCTGCTCTCCGGGCCGAACAGGTGATTGACGTAGTCGTGGCTGGTCCAGCTGATGGCGAGGATGTCCGGCACGCCGGCCGGATTGTTGCCGAGATTTTCGCCCTCGATCACGGCCTTCACGAAATCGAGCGTGAGATCGTCACCGTAGGGTGTCCACAAGATCGCGTCGTAATAGGCCTTGCCCGGCTTGTCGGCGCCGCCGCTCACGGGATGCGGGAACTTGGTGCCGAGCCCCTTGTAGTTGGTTGACCACGGCCGGTCGTCGGGCGCCGAGCGCGCGTAGGCACTCTCCGGCAAAAGCAGGGTCCACGAGGTGCCGAAGTACTTGTCCTGGGGTTTCGCCTCGTAGTACTTCTTCCACCAGGCCGGGTAATCCTGCATGTAGTAGTTGGAGGTGATGAAACGCCCCGTCGTCGGACTGTACATGTACGCGACTCCGTCCTGCCCGCCAAGGCCGATGGCGCTGCGGTCCTTGCCGGAGATCGCGACGACCTTGGATTGGCCGTTGGCGTAGATGAGTTCGTCGCCGACCGTCGTCACCTTGATGTTGAACGGAGAGGTGCCGGCGTGCTTCGGCGTCTCCTCGTCGAGATACTTGTAGCGCTCGTCCTCGGTCGAATAGAGGCGCTGCTTCGTCTTCTTGTCGATCCAGTCGTTGCCGACGACACCGTGTTTGTAGGGGTGCGCGCACGAGAGCAGCGTGGCATGACCAACGCCCGTGTAGGTGGTGGCGTGGCTGTAGTTGTTATTGCTGTACCACGCGCCCTTGTCGAGGAACAGGCGGAAACCGTTCTTGCCCACCTGATCGTAGTACTTCACCAGTTGCTCCTGGGGAAAGCCGTCCACGACCATGAACAACACGAGCTTGGGCGGCGTTCCCGGGCCGTCGGCACGGGCCAGCGGGGGTCCGATCAGCAGCACGAAACCGGACACGGCAAGCAGGAAGCGAAACCACTGCGCTCTCGTTCTCATTTTTCGACCCTCCATTTTTCCTTTGGGTGAACCCACCGTCGGATCGGCGTCCGCTGCGACCGCCCGCGGGCAGATCGACCGCGCCATTTAATCACGGCTGTGCGGGTGCTGGAAGGACGAGGCTGGAGCCTGCTGCCAAAGCGGCATTGCTGCCTGCGTGGTCGGTCGGGACGAGTTGCTTTGTGCAGCACGCCTTTGGCGGGTATAGTAATCTTACTGCGTCTTACCTCATGAGGTTCTTCGATTGGAAACCACCAAGTTGTCTTCGAAGGGGCAGATCATCCTGCCCAAAGCGGTGCGTGAGGCGCATCGCTGGCAGCCGGGCACGGAATTCACGGTCGAGGATACCGGGGACGGCATCCTCCTTCGTCCGGCGCGGACTGTTGCGCCGACCCGGATCGAGGATGTCGCTGGTCGCCTCAGGGTCGATGGGCCGGTGAGAACGTTAGAGGAGATGGAGACCGCGATCGACGCCGAAATGAAGGAACGCCGTGATCGCGGTCGATACTAACGTCGTCGTCCGGTTGCTTACCGAAGACGATCCCGGGCAAGCGAAGCGGGCGCGGTCCCTTTTCGAGCGCGAAACGATCCTCGTTCCGACGACGGTGTTTCTAGAAGCCGAATGGGTCCTGCGTCGGCTCTATGGTCTCGATGTTATCCGGATCGTCGATGCGCTCACGGCATTGATCGCGCTGCCCAACGTCCGCTGCGAGGATCTCGCGAGGGTAACTGCCGCCCTCGACTGGGCGCGGGTGGGACTCGACTTCGCCGATGCACTGCATCTGTCCGGTGGAAGAGCGGCGGAACACTTCGTTACCTTCGATGCGAAACTCGTCAAGCGCGCGAAGCGAATCGCCGATCTGCAGGTCGCCCTGGTCTGAGCGCTCGGCAATACGGGCTGCTCGTTGATAACCCTGCGCCGTGGCTCAGCCACGACCTGCACGGGTTACAACCCGGACATCCCAACCCGGACCTCTCGGACGTCCATTGACCGCTTACTCGTCCGACGATACAGTTCGCCGGCATCAGAAAGGGCGCGGTATCCAGCCGCAACCAAATTCAGACTTCTTCGCCAATGCAAAGAAGGCGCGTTGGAATAATCTATCCCCTGACAATTGCCTCAGATCGGGGCGACAATGTCGTCAGTGACGCTGTCACCGAGAGGACCGAAGGCGTACAACAGCGTATTCGGGATCTCGCGTATCTGATGTGGGAGTCTGCCGGTCGCCCGCACGGATTGGCGATGCAGTATTGGCTGGCTGCCGAAAAGGAGGTCCTGGGAATCATGCAGGCGGCTTACGAAGACGGTGGCGGTCAAACGACCCGAGAGCGCGCCGGTGGTGGAGAAGCAGGCTGAAGGGCCAGCCCCAAGGAAGCGCGCATAACGACAGATCGCGGGCGCAGCAACTTCATCGATGCACTTGTGGCATCGATTGCGCGCCGCGGTGAAGAAGGTGGCGTTACAACCGCCGAGCAAATTCCGCGGGTGTCTGAATCGGATATTTGCCACGCAAGTCGAGCAGGTCGCGATCTCTCGTCACGAGGATATCGGCGTCCGAAGCGACGAGTGTCGCGAGAATCGGCATGTCCTTAGGATCGCGCGGGACTTGCACCGACAGCGCGTGCAGATTGACGACGTCGGTCCGGATGTAGAGCTGCCAGATGAATTGCTCGATCCGTTGTTCGTCCCATTGCAACTTTCGTTGGATCTTGGAGTAGCCGAGCACCCGGCCGATTTCGGCGAGCTGCTCGATCGACATCGCCACATCGAATCGGGCCTCAAGCCACGCGCGCAGAATATGGCCCGGCGTGCCGTCGGGGGCCAGCAAACCCGAGAGCAGCACGTTCGTATCGAGAACGACCTTCACCTCTTGCGGCGACGGGTGCGCGCTTCCCCTACGGCCTCCTCAACCAGGGCTGCAACCTGCTCCTCGGTCATGTCCGCAAAAGCCCGGGCGAACTCTTCGCGCATCTGATCGAACTCTTCATCCAGCTTTCGGAGGCGCTCGAACAGAGCGATGTCGACGAGGGCGGCCACCGGTTTTCCCGCCTTGGTGATGATCACTTGTAACCGTCCGTGCAACACATCTTGCGCGAACGCGCGGGATCAGTTCGGAGCCACCACTGCGGTCCAATTGTGTGGCAGCAATTCGCTGATGCGGCTCGCCGGTTGGGTCGGCAGTCGGTCGAGCACGTCCTTGAGGTAGCGATACGGATCGTGACCGTTGAGCCGAGCGGATTGGATCAGGCTCATGACCGCCGCCGCACGCTTGCCCGCGC
>JAEUMX010000031.1 GCA_016791285.1 Burkholderiales bacterium | reverse complement strand
TTCACCGCACGCCAGTCCATGTCGGGCAGCGCGACCAGCGTCACCGTGTCCGGCGGCAAGGCGCGGACGTAAGTCTCGATCGCTGCCGCGCCCTCGGTCCCCGGCTTTCCGCTCGGTATGCGCAGCTCGATCAGGCGTCGGCTGCCGAAGAGGGAGAGGCTCTGCCCCGTAAGACGCAGGTCGGCCCAGTTGAATCCTGGTTCGACGGTCAGCACTTCCCGCTCGACGTAGCCGGCGGCGCGCGCGGCTGCGCGAATGCGGTCAGCGGCCTCGAGCGCGAGCAGCGTCTCCGGGCCGTAGACGGTATACAGCGGTTTCACGCCGCGGGCGAGCTCGCGCGGCAGTTGCTCGGTGGCAAGACGCACGGCCGCGGTCTTCAGCCGTTCAGACGCTCGACAAGCTCGCGGATGCGGTCGGGATCGTCGGCGCGCAACATCTTGCTGGCAATCGGCGTGCACACCTCGAGGTCCGTTTTCAGCACCTGCTGCTTGACGGCCAGCAGGTGCGCCGGGTGCATCGAGAAGATGCGCAGCCCCAACCCCAGCAGGAGCCGCGTGAGCTTCACGTCGCCCGCCATCTCGCCGCAGACGGCGACCGGTACCCCGGCCTTGCCGGCCGTGCGGATGATGCCGGAGAGCAGGCTCAGCACCGCGGGGTGAAGGGGGTCGTACAGATGAGCGACGCGATCGTCGGCGCGATCGATGGCGAGCGTGTACTGGATCAGGTCGTTGGTGCCGATCGAGAGGAAATCGAGCTTGCGCGTGAAAAGACCCAACGCCAGCGCCGCCGCGGGAATCTCGATCATGCCCCCGAGCTGGATTGCCCGGTCATAGGGAATGCCGTCCGCGTCCAGGCTCTTCTTCGCCTGCTCGATCATGTGCAGCGTCTGTTCGAGCTCACCCGCGCCCGACAGCATCGGGATGAGCAGCCGCACGTTGCCGAAGTGGGACGCCCGCAGGATCGCCCGCAGCTGCACCTGGAACATGTTCGGCTCGGCCAGGCACCAGCGGATGGCGCGCAGCCCCATGGCCGGATTGGCAGTCATCCGCGTGTCGCCGCCGTTGGCGCGTTTGTCGGCGCCCAGGTCGAGGGTGCGGATCGTGACCGGGAGCCCGCGCATCTCGCGGGCAACGCGCCGGTAGGCCTCGAACTGCTCCTCCTCGTCCGGCAGGCTCGCCCGGTTCATGAACAGGAACTCCGAGCGAAAAAGCCCGATTCCCATGGCGCCGTATTCCTTCACCTCTTCCACGTCGTCCGGGATCTCGATGTTCGCGTGCAGTTCGATCGGTGTCCCGTCCAAAGTGGTGGCGAACGTGGTGCGCAGGCGCTTGAGCTTGAGGCGCTCGAGCTCCCACTGGTTCTGGCGCAGCCGGTACTCGGAGAGGATCTGCTTGTCGGGATTGACGATCACCACACCCTGCGAGCCGTCGACGACGAGGTGCTCGGCTTCGTGGATCAGGGCGCGCGCGTGGTGGAGGGCCGCCACGCAGGGAATGCCGAGGCTGCGCGCGACGATCGCGGTGTGCGAGGTGGCCCCGCCGACGTCGGTGATGAAGGCCGCGAACTGGTGCTGCTTGAAGATCAGCATGTCGGCCGGCGAGATGTCGTGGGCCACCAGAATCGCGCTCTGCTCGCCGCCGCCGAGCGAGGTCGGACCGTAGCCCGGCTGTCCCAGCAGCGCCTTCATCACCCGCTCGACCACGTGCAGGACGTCGTCCTTGCGCTCGCGCAGGTAGGCGTCCTCCATCTTCCCGAACTGGCCGATGAGTGCCTCCGCCTTGAGCTTGAGCGCCCATTCGGCGTTGCACTGCTGGGTCTCGATCAGCCGTCGCGGCTCCTCCGAGAGCGTCGCGTCCTCGAGGATCATCTGGTGCAGGTTGATGAACGCATCGAACTCGGGGGGGGCGCTCGGGGGGATGTGTCCGCGCAGGGTGGCGAGTTCCTCGCGGGCCTGCGCGACGGCGCCCTCGAACCGGGCCACCTCGTCCTGCAGCCGCGACTTGGGCACCACGTAATGGGCGACCTCCAGCCGCGCGTGGGAGACCAGGTGCGCGTAGCCGATCGCGACGCCGCCGGACACGCCGAGACCGTGGATGGTGAAGCTCATGGGCGAAGCGTAATCGGTGCCACTGGAAGCGAAAAGGGGGTCGGAGGCGGGGGCATCGATCGGATGCGAGCGCGTGCGCTCGCGGCTGCGCGTTGGGGGGCGGGCGCTCATCGCCGGGGGGCGGCGGCTCGCACTGCGCTCCCGCTTTGCGCCGTGGTCACTCGCACTCGCCGAATCTGCTGGCGATCAACTGCATGAGCGCGCCCATCGCCTGTTCTTCGTCAGGACCGTCGGTCTCGATGCCAACGGTCGAACCCTTGGCCGCTGCCAGCATCATCACGCCCATGATGCTCTTGGCGTTCACGCGGCGGCCGTTGCGGGAAAGCCAGATGTCGCTCTTGAACTGTCCGGCGAGCTGGGTGATCTTGGCGGAGGCCCGCGCGTGCAGCCCGAGCTTGTTCAGGATTTCGGTTTCTTGATGCTGCATTTTTCCGTGTCAGAACAGGGCATGCGCGCGACACCGTCGCGACCGCCGGACACGGCACGCGCCACGAGCGCCTCGAGCGGCTCGTTGCGATAGGTGAGCGCGCGCATCAGCATGGGCAGGCTCGCCCCGGCAACGCCTTCGACACGACCCGGAACGAGGAGCTGGCAGGCGATGTTGCACGGCGTCGCGCCGTAGATGTCGGTCAGCACCAGGACGCCGGCACCCGAGTCCAGACTCTGAACGAGACGCCTTGCCTCGGGGACGATCGCCTGAGGATCGTCCTTCGGGTCGATCCCGATGTGCGTGAGCTGGGGCGGCGGGCCGCCCAGTACGTGCGTCGCACAACGGATCAGACATTCGCCGAAGGTCTCATGCGCAACGATCAGTATGCCAATCATCGAGCGTGCGTCGCCTCCCTGCGATCACACGAAGTCCGCGAATTGTACTACGTCCCTACCGAGCGGGGCGGGACGGTGACGCCATGCTGCCCCCGACTGCGCGCTCGAGCGCGTCGATCATCATCGCCGCCGCGTCGAACCCGGTCTGCTGGTGGATCTCCTGCATGCAGGTCGGGCTGGTGACGTTGACCTCGGTGAGATGGTCTCCAATCACATCGAGGCCAACCAGCAGCAATCCCAGCGCCCACAGCCGCGGGCCGAGACTCTCGGCGATCTCGCGGTCGCGGGCCGACAGCGGTTGCGCGACGCCGATGCCGCCGGCCGCCAGATTGCCCCGGGTCTCCCCGGCCTTCGGGATGCGCGCGAGCGCATAGGGCACGGGTTCGCCGGCGATGAGCAGGATGCGCTTGTCGCCCTTGGTGATCTCGGGAATGAAGCGCTGCGCCATGATGGTCCGGCGCCCGAAGTGGGTGAGCGTCTCGATGATGACGCCGATGTTCGGGTCCCGGGCGTGCAGGCGGAACACGGAGGCCCCGCCCATGCCGTCGAGCGGCTTCAGGATGATGTCCCCGTGCTCGGCCAGGAAGGCGCGCACCAGCGCCTCCTTGCGGGTGACGATGGTCGGCGGCGTGAACTCCGGAAAGCGCGCGATCGCCAGTTTCTCGTTGAAGTCGCGGATCGCGCCAGGACGGTTGTAGACCCGCGCCCCCTCCTGTTCCGCGAGTTCGAGCAGATAGGTGGAATAGATGTACTCCATGTCGAACGGCGGGTCCTTGCGCATCAGCACGGCGTCGAAGCCCACGAGCGGCGTGTCGACCGCGTCGGCGGCGCGGTACCAGTCGTGTTCGTCGCCGGTGAGCGTGAGCGGGCGTGCATGCCCGACGACCCGGCCATCCTGCCAGGCGAGATCCTCCTGGTGCAGGACGAAGAGGGCGTGCTGCCGCGCCGCAGCCGCCCGCATCATCGCGTAGGTGGAGTCCTTGTAGGTCTTGATGGACTCGAGAGGGTCGAGGATGAACGCGAGCTTCATCGGGCAATCCGGGAGTAGGGGGAGGTGCAATAAAGCCCGATTCTAGCCTACCCTCACGGCGCCCCGGACTGCGAAGCGTACAGCCAGAACGGACACTGGTACTCGGCGGTGGCGGACTACGCGCGGCTGGGTTACTGCGCCCGGTTTCTGTCATCACTGTCACACAGGTCTCCGTCGGCACACCACCCAGAACGAAGCTCTCGAACAGCCTGAAGACGAATCGTGACTTTGATCTCGACTGCATCCATGTCGGCGAGGACACGTGCGCTCAGTTGGCGGGTTTTGGACGTCGCGGCTCCCCTTGCGTACTTGTCATGGCTCCCTCCAACGGAATCAGACTGACTGCATCGGGCATGAGGTTTACGCATGTCGGCCAATGTCGGCTTCCGGGAAATTATTGCGCGCCGAATCGAATAACTGGAAGTGGCCGATCATGTCTGCCGTCTGCTCTGGCCAGCCGAGCTGCACGACGCCACGGTGCGCGCCCGCTACAGGGGACGCTTTGCGGACGATCCGGACGCAGCGTCGCTCGCGAACTGGGATGTGTTCGAGCGCGAGCATCCGGACACCTTCGCGGAGTCCTCCAAGTTCTGGCTGAAAAAGCCGGGCGGCAGCATAGAATAGCGATGCCGTGAACGACCCTCTGCCACCCGACAAGCCGGAGGCAATTGCCGCCGAGGAGGGCACCGATCGTTCGCTCTACCGCCACCTCGGCGGGACGATCCGGGAACTGCGGCAAGAGGATCATCTGACGATTGCCGACGTCGCCGCGCAGGCCGGCATCAGCCGCGGCATGTTGTCGAAGATCCAGAACGGTCAGGCCGCGACCAGCCTCGACACGCTGTCGCGCGTTGCGCGCGCGCTGGGCGTCTCGCTCGCCCACCTCTTCCGCTATTTCGATGTGCCGTCGGGGGGCGCCCAGCTGGTGAGGTCAGGCGCGGGGATGGAGGTGGTACGCCGCGGCACCCGCTGCGGGCATACCTATCATCTGCTCGCCTA
>JAEUMX010000458.1 GCA_016791285.1 Burkholderiales bacterium | reverse complement strand
GACTCCGTGCGGCCAGGCATCGGAATCGCGGCGCAGTCGGTGGCCGCCTCGCGTAGATGCGCCGAGAGTCCCGCTCCTTCGTTTCCCAGGGCCAGGGCGACCGGCCCCGTCAGGTCCAGCTCGAAGATCGATCGGATGCCGTCGGAGGTGAGAGCGATTACCTGACCCGAGCAGCGCAGTGCAGCGTTCGCGAGGTCGGCGCGCTCGTGCACTCGCAAAGAAAAATGCGCCCCCATTGCCGCCCGCAGTACCTTCGGCGACCAGGCGTCGGCACAACCCTTCGACAGCCAGGCGTCGCTCGCGCCCGCGGCCGCGGCCGACCGGAGAATCGAGCCGAGGTTGCCCGGGTCCTGGATGTCTTCCAGCAGCATCCAGCAGCCGGGGGCCACGGGCGCCTGCGGTCCGGGAATGCCGATCGTGGCGAGGATGCCGGACGGGCTCTCGAGCTCGGTGAGCGATCCGAACAGCGCGTCGGCCAGGATTACGGCAGGCGCGGGAAGCCGCCGCACGAGCGCCGCAATCTCCTGTCTCGACTGGCTGCTCTCCGCGATCAGTACATGCTCCGGCTTGCCGCCGTGCGCGAGATACGCGTCGAGCAGATGCACGCCGTCGATCAGTGCGAGACCCTGCTTGCGGCGCTCGCGGCTCGACCGCGCGAGCTTGAGCCACGACCGGTACAGCGGATTGGCGGGCGATCCGATGTGCTTCATCGCCGCTTTCGGGAGTGCGGTCAGAGTATTGCGGCGCCTACGGTGGCGATCGCGATGGTGAGCAGCCCGAGGACGAGATTGAGAGCGACGCGCTGACGGATCTCGTTGAGTGCTGCACCGGCAGCTTTCCAGTCCTTCGCGCCGACGTGCGTCGTGAGTCGCCGGAAGGGCATGAAGAACACCTGAACGAAGATCGCCATCATGATGAGTCCGAGCGCGAGCATGGCGTGAACGTAAACGGGTGCCCCTGCGAAGCCGCCCATCTGGAACAGCATCCACAGCCCGCTCGCGAGCACGAGCACCACCGCGAGCCAGACCCAGTTGAAGAAGCGCCGGAGCGTCTCCTGCCACAGGGGGAGCCGCTGCGGCGGTTCGAGGAGTTGCGCGGCGGCCGGACGCAGCGCCAAGTAGGCGAAGAACATCCCGCCGACCCACACCACCACGCCCAGCACGTGAAAGAAGACGGCGATCTTCACAGCAGCGCTTGCTGGTGCAGGAGATCGCAGACCGGGTGGAACGACTTGCGGTGCACCGGCGACGCGCCGTGCCTGCGCAACGCTGCCACGTGCTTGGCGGTCGGATAGCCCTTGTGGATGTCGAAGCCGTAGTCGGGAAAGCGCGCGTGCAGCGCCCGCATCGCCGCGTCACGCTCGGTCTTCGCAAGTATCGAGGCGGCCGAGATGCAGGGGACGGACGCATCGCCCTGCACGATCGCGCGCGCCGGGAACGGGAGCTCGGGGCAGCGATTGCCGTCCACCAGCGCTGTCCCGGGCACGATCCCCAGCGCGCACACCGCGCGCTGCATCGCGAGCAGTGTCGCCTGCAGGATGTTCAGGCAGTCGATCTCTTCGACCTCCGCGCGTCCCAGCGCCCAGGCGAGGGCGCGTTCACGGATCTGCAAGGCGAGCACCTCGCGCCGCCGCGGCGACAGTACTTTGGAATCCGCAAGGCCCGCGATCGGCCGTCGCCGATCGAGGATCACCGCCGCCGCGACGACCGGGCCCGCCAGCGGGCCGCGCCCGGCTTCGTCCATGCCGCACACGAGCAGCTGCGCACCGCTCAAGTGCCCTCCCCCGCCAGGCGCTGCGCGGGACGCGCGAGCGCGGGTCGCTCACCGAGGACGATCGATATCGCCTCGATCACCCGCTGCGCCGTGTCCTGCTTGAGGGCGCGATGCATCTCGACGAAGCGTGCGTCCAACACGCGCCGCCCGTCCGGGTCATCCAGGATCCGTACCAGAGTTTCCGCCAGACGCTCCGGCGTGGCATCGTCCTGGATCAGCTCCGGGACGATGAACTCGCCGGCCAGCACGTTGGGCAGCCCGACGTAGGGCAGATAGATGCGGCGCTTCGCGATCCAGTAAGTGAGGCTC
>JAEUMX010000448.1 GCA_016791285.1 Burkholderiales bacterium | reverse complement strand
GGCCGCGCGGCGATGGGCTGCAGTTCGGGCGGTGCAGCGGCGCTGATCATGGCGTGGTATCGCCCCGATCTCTACCGCCGCGTGCTGAGCTACTCCGGCACGTTCGTGAACCAGCAGTGGCCGCCGAGCGCCGAGACGCCGCACGGCGCGTGGGAGTTTCACGAGCGGCTCATTGCCGAGACCCCGGTCAAGCCGATCCGAATCTGGCTGCAGGTCGGCGACCGCGATTTCCTCGACCCCGGCGTCATGCGCGACGGCATGCACGACTGGGTACTGGCGAACGAGAACATGGCGCGTATGCTCGCGGCCAGGGGCTACCCCTATCAGTTCGTGTTCGCGCGCAACGCCGGCCACTGCGACCACTTGACGAAGCTGCAGACGCTGCCCGCAGCGCTCGAGTGGCTCTGGCAGGGCTACCCGCTCGGCGCTGGGCGGTAGCTCGCGTTTTGACGATCCTCGCGCACGAGGAAAACCTATCCGGACCCCTTTCTATGGGGGCAGTTCACTTTCTGGCAGTCCGCGTAGATGTGCAGCGAGTGGCCGTGGATGCGAAAGCCGCGCTCAGCCGCAACGCGGTCCTGCCGGGCTTCGATCTCGGGGTCGAAGAACTCCTCGACGCGTCCGCACTGGATGCACACCAAGTGGTCGTGGTGGCCCCCCTGATTGAGCTCGAAGACGGCCTTGCCGCTCTCGAAGTGATGACGCTGCAGCAGCCCGGCCTGCTCGAACTGGGTGAGCACGCGGTAGACGGTGGCGAGCCCGATGTCCTCGCCTTCCGCGAGCAGGAGCTTGTATACGTCCTCCGCGGAGACATGCCGGATCTTCGTGGTTTCGAACAGGTTGAGAATCTTGAGCCGTGGGGTGGTGGCCTTCAGCCCCATGGTCTTGAGGTCTTGGGGTGAGCTCACAGCGAGGACGGGCAGCCTGTCTTGGGGAAGATTGTTCGGGTATCATAAGCGGATTGAACGGGAAAGCAAATTCAGCCCGGCCCCCCGGGGCCATGCTCGGCGGTTTGCCCCCCCACACCGTTACGGCTGGCCTATTCGAGGCCGCGTCCACGACATGCGAAAGCTCGTAGTTCTTCTCGCGGTTTGCCTGGCGGGCTGCTCCTGGTCAGCCTTGTCGCCCTATCGTATCGACATTCAGCAGGGCAATTTCATCGACCAGGAGATGGTTTCGAAGCTCAGGCCGGGGATGAGCAAGTCCCAGGTGCGCTTCGCGCTCGGCTCGCCGCTGATCGCCGATCCGTTCCACCAGGATCGGTGGGACTACGTGTTTCGCCAGCAGAAGGGCGGCGGCGTCGCGGAGCAGCGTCTCGTGACGGCCGTATTCGACGGCGACCGGCTCGTTCGGCTCGAAGGCAATGTCTTCATCTCCCCGGATTTCAAGGATCCGCAGGCGGCCATCGAGCAGATCGAGCGAGATCGCACGCTGACCGAACCGCTCGGTGCCCGTGTGCCCGGCACGCCTGCATCGCCTCCCGTGGCATTGCCGGCGTCCCCGCCCGGACCGAACCTGCCGCCGCCGCCGGCGCAGCCGGGGCCGAGCCTGGCGGCTCCGCCGCAGCCGCCGCCCGCGGCTGCTCCGGCTGCCGCAGCGAAGCCCGCGTTGGGCTACACGCCGCCATCGGCCGCCGCCCCGGCACCCGCCACCGCGGCGCCGCGAACGGCTCAGCCCGCTGCGACCGGCAGCGCCACGGCAGCAGGGGCCGCCGCCGGCGCCGCTGCGATGGGTGCTGCCGCAGCATCGAAGGCCGACGACTCCGGTGCGGCGGCCAAGTCGAAGTCCAAGGCCGCGAGCACACAGCCCGCTCCGGTCACGCAAGCGCCGCCGCAGCAGGCGGGCAGCTTCACCGACTCGATCAAGAAAGGGTTCGGTTTCGATGTGCGGACGCCGCCCCCGCCACCGCCGAGTGCTGCTCGCGCGGCGCCGCCTCCCGCGTCGCCGACTGCGACCGCCCCGGCGCCGAGGCCTGCCCCCGTAGCGGACGCCGTTGCACGTCCGCCTGCGCGCAGTTCCGACACGGTTGCTCGTCCTGCGACCACCAGCGAAGACGCAGTGCCGCGCCCGAGTGGTTCACGCTCGCGCACCGCCACGGCCGCCGCGGTTTCGGGCACGGCCGCGGGCGCACCGGCGGCAGCAGAGGCCGCGCAAGGGGATGCCGCAGCGCCCGTGAGCGACGCGAAACCGAAGAACGCGCGCCGCGGGCCGCCACCTCCGCCTGAGTCCTCGGGCGGGATAATGGATTCTCTCAAGTCGGCGATCGGGATGGACGTGGACTCGTCGCCGCCCGCGCCGCCAGGCCGGGATGCGGCGCCCGCCGCGGGTACTGGTGCCAAGGTCGGAGCCGCGGCGGGATCGAGCGGTGGCATGTTCGACAGCGTGACGAAGTCGGTGAAGAAGGTGTTCGGTGCCGACGATGAGGCAGCCGTGCCGAGTCCTTCGGCCAAGGCCAGCCCTTCCACCTCGACCGGCACGAAAAAGCGCGACAAGGATGCAGTACCGCGTCCGCGGCCCGCGGCAGTCGAAGAACAAGTCGGACGGCCGCGTCCGGGGGCGAGCGAGGAGCAGGTTCCGCGTCCGGGTGCTACCGAGGCGTCCGCCAGCGTGCCCCGATCCAGGACCACCAAGCAGAAGGCGCCACCCCCGCCGTCGGCAGGCGAGTCGATCGTCGATTCGGTCACTTCCGGCGTGAAGAACGTCATCGGTGTGGGCGACGATGCCGCGCCGGTGGCGCCGCCGCGCTGAACGACCGAGAGCGCATCCATCTCCATGCTGCGCGTTGCCATCGCCGGTGCCTCCGGCCGCATGGGCAGGAGCCTGATCGAGACCTTGACGCAGGCGCCGGATGCCCGCCTCGTGGCGGCGCTCGAGCGCTCGGCAAGCCCGTTTCTTGGGCGCGACGCGGGGGAATTCATCGGCGCGCCCTGCGGTGTCGTAATCAGCGACGACATCGAGCGCACGCTTGCCGACGTGGATGTGCTGATCGACTTCACCCGTCCGGAGGGAACGCTTGCGCATCTGGCCGCCTGCGACGTGCTGAAGGTGAAGATGGTGATCGGCACCACCGGGCTCTCGGAGCAGCACCGGGAAAGATTGGCGGATGTCGCGCAGCGTATCGCGATCGTCGCCGCTCCCAACATGAGCGTCGGCGTGAATCTCGTCTTCAAGCTGCTCGACACGGCGGCGCGCGTGCTCTCCGAGGGTTACGACGTGGAGATCGTCGAGGCGCATCATCGGCACAAGGTCGACGCACCGTCCGGCACCGCCTTGCGCATGGGAGAGGTGGTGGCCCGGGCCGTGGGGCGCGACCTTGCGGGCTGCGCGGTGTACGGCCGCGAAGGCGTCACCGGCGAGCGCAATGCGTCGACCATCGGCTTTGCGACGGTGCGCGGCGGTGACATCGTGGGCGATCATACGGTGCTCTTCGCGGGTGTCGGGGAGCGCGTGGAGATCACGCACAAGGCTTCGAGCCGCGCCACTTTTGCGCAGGGCGCGCTGCGCGCCGCACGCTGGCTCGCCGACCGGCCGGCGGGTCTGTACGATATGCAGGACGTACTGGGGCTGCGCTGACGCACGCTGCTCGTCGTTGCCCGGTCGTGCGCGGCAACGTATAATCCGCAGGCGTCGAGCGGGATGGGGCCGCAAGCCCTGTCCCGCTTTGTGCGTAAAGCCTTCATCGACTTCCGGAGTTGCCTTGCCGTCACGTCTGCCCGCGATTCTTGCGCTTGCCGACGGGACGATTTTCCGGGGCGCAGCCATCGGCGCGGCGGGTGAAACAGTCGGTGAGGTCGTCTTCAACACGGCGATGACCGGCTACCAGGAGATCCTCACCGATCCCTCCTACTGCCGCCAGCTCGTCACGCTGACCTATCCCCACATCGGCAACACCGGCGTCAACGACGAGGACGTCGAATCGCATCGCGTGTTTGCAGCCGGCCTCGTGGTTAGCGACCTGCCCGTGCTCGCGAGCAACTTCCGGATGACGATGACCCTCGAGCAGTACCTGCAGCGCGAAGGAGTCGTCGCCATCGCGGACATCGACACCCGCCGACTGACCCGCATCCTGCGCGAGCGCGGCGCGCAGAACGGCTGCGTCATGGCTGGCGCACCGGATGAGGCAAAGGCGGTGGCGCTCGCCCGCGGGTTTCCCGGTCTTGCAGGGATGGACCTCGCCCGTGTCGTGAGCTGCACCCGCGCATTCGCGTGGCACGAGGGCGAGTGGGCGCTCGGTCAGGGATTCGCGACCCCATCGCTTCGCTACCACGTCGTCGCCTACGACTACGGCATCAAGAACAACATCCTGCGCAAGCTTGCCAGCCGCGGCTGCCGGGTCACCGTGGTGCCGGCGCAGACGCCCGCCGAACAGGTGCTGGAGATGCGCCCGGACGGCGTGTTTCTGTCGAACGGGCCGGGCGATCCCGAGCCCTGCGACTATGCGATCCGCGCCATCCGCGAGTTTCTCGACCTGGGGCTGCCGCTCTTCGGCATCTGCCTCGGCCATCAGCTGTTGGCGCTCGCGGCGGGTGCGAAGACGCTCAAGATGAAGTTCGGCCACCACGGGGCGAACCATCCGGTGCAGGACGTGGAGTCGGGACGCGTGCTGATCACGAGCCAGAACCACGGCTTCGCAGTGGACGCGGCGACACTTCCGGCGAATATGAAAGTAACCCACGTGTCGCTCTTCGACGGCAGCCTGCAGGGCTTCCGCTTCGTCGATCGACCCGCGTTCTGCTTCCAGGGTCACCCGGAGGCGAGCCCGGGCCCGCACGACGTCGACTATCTCTTCGACCGCTTCGTCGAGGATCTCGCGGCAGCGAGAGTCAGCGCACCGCGCACCGCGCGCACGGCGCAAGCCTGACATGCCGAAGCGCACCGACCTGCACAGCATCCTGATCATCGGTGCCGGTCCGATCGTGATCGGCCAGGCGTGCGAGTTCGACTATTCCGGCGCGCAGGCGTGCAAGGCGCTGCGCGAGGAAGGCTATCGCGTCGTTCTCGTCAACTCCAATCCCGCCACCATCATGACCGATCCGGAGATGGCGGATGCCACCTACATCGAGCCGGTGACGTGGCAGATGGTGGCGAAGGTGATCGAGATCGAGCGGCCGGATGCGCTGCTGCCGACGATGGGCGGGCAAACCGCGCTCAACTGCGCGCTCGACTTGGCGAAGCACGGCGTGCTGGAGCGTTACGGCGTCGAGATGATCGGCGCCCGCAAGGAGGCGATCGACAAGGCCGAGGATCGCGAGAAATTCAAGCTCGCGATGCAGCGCATCGGGCTCGAGTGTCCGCGCTCCGCGCTCGCCCACTCGCTGGAGGAAGCGCTCCAGGTGCAGGCCATGGTCGGTTATCCGACGGTGATCCGGCCGTCCTTCACCCTCGGCGGATCGGGCGGCGGCATCGCCTACAACCGCGAGGAGTTCGTGACCATCTGCGA
Organism: Burkholderiales bacterium; assembly: GCA_016791285.1. The sequence continues at coordinate 21,038 of JAEUMX010000448.1, read as the reverse complement.
CCGCGGGCTGGAAGCCTCGCCGACCAAGGAACTTCTCATCGAGGAGTCGGTGATCGGCTGGAAAGAGTTCGAGATGGAGGTGGTGCGCGACGCGCGCGACAACTGCATCATCGTGTGCTCGATCGAGAACCTCGATCCGATGGGCGTGCACACGGGCGACTCGATCACCGTGGCGCCGGCGCAGACACTGACGGACAAGGAATACCAGATCATGCGCAACGCGTCGATCGCGGTGCTGCGCGAGATCGGCGTCGACACCGGCGGCTCGAACGTGCAGTTTGCGATCGACCCGGCGACCGGGCGCATGGTGGTGATCGAGATGAATCCGCGCGTGTCGCGCTCCTCCGCCCTTGCGTCGAAGGCGACCGGTTTCCCGATCGCAAAGATCGCGGCCAAGCTCGCGGTGGGCTACACGCTGGACGAACTCAAGAACGAGATCACGGGCGGTGTGACGCCGGCGTCCTTCGAACCGTCGATCGACTACGTCGTGACGAAGGTCCCGCGTTTCGCGTTCGAGAAGTTCCCGCAGGCGAACAATCGCCTCACCACGCAGATGAAGTCGGTCGGCGAGGTGATGGCGATCGGACGCACCTTCCAGGAGTCGTTCCAGAAGGCGCTGCGCGGCCTCGAAGTCGGCGTCGATGGCCTGAACCAGAAGACGACCGACTTCCAGATCATCGAGAAGGAGCTGGGCGAGCCCGGCCCCGAGCGCATCTGGTACGTCGGGGACGCGTTCGAGAACGGCTTCACGCTGGAGAAAGTGCATGCGCTGACCCGCATCGACCCGTGGTTTCTGGCGCAGATCAAGGAAATCGTCGACATCGAGACGGACCTGGACGACCGCTCGCTGGCGGAGCTCGACGCCGAGCACTTGCGGCGGTTGAAGCGCAAGGGATTCTCCGACCGTCGTCTTGCCAAGCTGCTGAAGACCACGGAATCAGAGGTCCGCGACGCACGCCGGCGCTTCGGCATCCGCCCCGTGTACAAGCGCGTCGACACCTGCGCGGGCGAGTTTGCCACCGGCACCGCTTATCTCTACTCGACGTACGAGGAAGAGTGCGAGGCGGCACCGAGCGACCGCAAGAAGGTCATGGTGCTGGGCGGCGGACCGAACCGCATCGGTCAGGGCATCGAATTCGACTACTGTTGCGTGCACGCCGCGCTCGCCCTGCGCGAGGACGGCTTCGAGACGCTGATGGTCAACTGCAATCCGGAGACGGTGTCGACCGACTACGACACGTCGGATCGCCTGTACTTCGAGCCGCTCACCCTCGAGGACGTGCTCGAGATCGTGCACGTGGAGAAACCCTGGGGCGTGGTCGTGCAGTACGGCGGTCAGACGCCGCTCAAGCTCGCGCGCGACCTTGCGGCGAACGGCGTGCCGATCATCGGCACCAGCCCGGACATGATCGACCGCGCGGAAGACCGCGAGCGCTTCCAGCAGATGCTGCACGCGCTCGACCTCAAGCAGCCGCCCAACCGCACCGCGCGCGCGGAGCGCGAGGCGATCGCGCTTGCCGAGGAGATCGGCTATCCGCTGGTCGTGCGTCCGAGCTACGTGCTGGGCGGCAGGGCGATGGAGATCGTGCACGACCCGCACGATCTCGAGCGCTACATGCGCGAGGCGGTGAAGGTGTCGAACGAGTCGCCGGTGCTGCTCGACCGCTTTCTCAACGACGCGACGGAGGTGGATGTCGACGCGCTCGCCGACGGCACCGACGTCGTGATCGGCGGCATCATGGAGCACATCGAGCAAGCGGGTGTGCACTCGGGGGATTCCGCGTGTTCGCTGCCGCCCTTCAGTCTCTCGCAAGAGATGCAGTCGGAGCTGCGCCGGCAGACCGTGGCCATGGCGCGGGCGCTCGACGTCGTCGGGCTCATGAACGTGCAGTTCGCCATCCAGGACGGCACGGTGTACGTGCTGGAGGTGAATCCGCGTGCCTCGCGCACCGTCCCCTTCGTGTCGAAGGCGACCGGGCTGCCGCTGGCGAAGATCGCCGCCCGCTGCATGACCGGCAAGAAGCTGGCCGCGCAGGGCGTGCTCACCGAGGTGATCCCGGATTACTTTTCGGTGAAGGAGGCGGTGTTCCCGTTCATCAAGTTTCCCGGGGTCGACACCATTCTCGGTCCCGAGATGAAGTCCACCGGGGAGGTGATGGGCGTGGGCGAGAGCTTCGCCGAAGCGTTCGTGAAGTCGCAGCTCGCGGCGGGCGTGAAACTTCCCACCTCCGGCAACGTCTTTATCAGCGTCCGGCAGTCCGACCGGCCACGCGCGGTCGAGGTCGGGCGGGCGCTGTCCGAGCTCGGGTTCGCGCTGTACGCGACCCGTGGCACGGCCGCGGCGCTGACTGCAGCCGGTTTGCGCGTGACGCCGGTGAACAAGATGACCGAAGGCCGGCCCCACGTCGTGGATCTGGTCAAGAACGGGGAGATCGCACTCATCATCAATACCGTCGAAGAACGGCGCAACGCCGTCCAGGATTCCTACTACATCCGCCACGCCGCCGTGCAGGGGCGCATCACGTACTACACGACGATGGCGGAAGCGCGCGCGGCCTGCGTCGGTCTACAGCACGTCACCGGGTTGCGGCCGTACGACGTGCAGGGTCTGCACCGGCAGTTGGCCGAAGCCGCGGTCTAGCATCCCGCGGGAACACGATGCAGAAGATTCCCCTGACTGTCACCGGCGCCGAACTGCTGCGCGCCGAACTTGCCCGGCTCAAGAGCGCCGACCGGCCGGCCGTGATCAACGCCATCGCCGAGGCGCGCGCGCATGGCGACTTGTCGGAGAATGCCGAGTACCACGCTGCCAAGGAACGCCAGAGCTTCATCGAGGGGCGCATCGCCGAGCTCGAAGCGAAGCTCGGCAACGCCCAGATCATCAACCCGGTCCTGCTCGATGCCGATGGTCGCTGCGTGTTCGGGGCGACGGTGGAGCTCGAGGACATGGATAGCCGCGAGGTCGTCACCTATCAGATCGTGGGCGAGGACGAAGCCGACATCAAGCTCGGCAAGATCTCGATCACCTCGCCGCTGGCGCGGGCGCTGGTCGGCAAGTACGCCGGCGAGGTGGCGGAGGTGCAGGCGCCGGGGGGGTTGCGCGAGTACGAGATCCTCGACGTCAAGTATATTTGAGTTGCGGGCGGGCGGCCGAGCTTGAGGGGGTTTTCGCGCGATCTGCAGACGCTGACGGTCACGCTCTGGGTGGGATCGCTCTGGACCACGGGGCTGCTGATCGCTCCTGCGCTCTTCCGTATTCTGCCGGACCGGATGCTGGCAGGCGCCGTCGCGGGACGGCTGTTCACCGTGGCTGCCTATGTCGGCCTGGCCTGCGCAGCGTGCTTCGTCCTGCTGCACCTGATACGCGGGCATCCGGGCTCGCGGCTGCTGCTCGGGTTGACGGCAGCAATGGCTGCGCTCACCGTGATCGGGGAGTTCGGCGTCCAGCCGATCCTGGCCGGTCTCAAGGCGGCGGCCGCGCCGGCGGATGTCATGCAGAGCGCACTGCGCGGCCGCTTCGTTGGCTGGCACGGCGTCGCGAGCGGCGTCTACCTGTTGAACTGCGTGCTCGGAGGCGCCCTGGTGGTCCTGCTGCGCCGGCACTCCGTCTAGGGACGGGGCCGCGGTCTGCGCGCGGCGCGCGGGCGGAGCGGTGCGCGCGGTGGGGATTTGGCGGGTGCTGCGCCGGATCGCCCCCGATTGCGCTTCGGGGTGGAGGACGGAGGTCGGCTGGCGGTGCGTGCCCGGGATGATCGAGACGCCGCCGCGGGAGCCCTCGTGCGCGGCGCCGGCGCTTTCGGTTCTTCCGGCTTCTCGCGATAGAGGACGGCGATCTTGCCGATCTGCTGCACCGGGCTTGCGGAAAGCGCCGTGGTAAGGGTCAGGAACTGGCTCGCCCGCTCCTCGCGGTCATCCGATGCGAGCTTGATCTTGATCAGCTCGTGGCTCTTGAGGGCGATCTCCGCTTCCTTCAGCACGGACTCTGTCAGCCCTTTCGAACCCACGATCACGACCGGCTGCAGAGGGTGGGCGCGTGCGCGGAGCACCCGGCGCTCGGCTGGGGAAAGGAGGCGTGTGGTCGGCGTCATCGGGGCGGGCAGATCGCAGGCGGTGAGAGTGTAGGCGATGAAGCGGAACAAGACCAGCAAGGCCTGGCTGCACCGGCACCTGACCGATCCCTACGTGCGCCAGGCCAGGGACCAGGGCTACCGCTCGCGTGCCGCGTTCAAGCTCCTCGAAATCGCGCGGCGGGATCGTCTCTTCAAGCCGGGCATGACCGTGGTCGACCTGGGCGCTGCGCCGGGCGGCTGGTCGCAGGCCGCAGCCGCCGCGGTCGGCGCGGCCGGGCGGGTGATTGCCGTCGACGTGGTCGAGGTGGCGCCCCTTCCGGGCGTCACCTTCGTGCGCGGGGATTTTCGGGAGCAGGCGGTGTGGGAGAAGCTCGAGACGATCCTGGCTGGCGGTCGACCTGATCTTGTACTCTCCGACATGGCCCCCAATCTGTCGGGTGTGGCAGTGACGGATCAGGCGCGTGCGATCGCGCTGGCGGAGCGGGCGCTGGACTTCGCACTGCAATGGTTGAAACCGCACGGGGCGTTCCTAGTCAAAGCGTTTCACGGTCAGGGGTTGGAGGCATTGCGGATGCGCATGGATCGGTCGTTCAAGACGGTGCACACGCGTAAACCCAAGGCTTCGCGCGACAGTTCGAGCGAATTCTACCTGCTCGGTCTTACGCCTTTGAGCGGTGAGGAATTGGCATGGGAGCCGCTTGATGGGGCCGCACCCGGCTGTGACAGTACCGGATAATGGGTTTAGAATCGATCGTTCGACTTTGTCAAGCATAGGTTTCTAGGAGTGAACTTGAACAATCTCATCAAGAACGTGGCCATCTGGCTGGTGATCGCTCTCGTGCTGATGACTGTATTCAATCAGTTCAGCACCCGGCAGACCGCTCAGAGCCCGATGGACTACTCCCAGTTCATCGAGGAGGTGAAACAGGGCAAGGTTGCCAAGGTCACGATCGAAGGCCGCGTCATCAAGGGCATTCGCAGCGACAACAAGCGCTTTACGACCTATGCGCCGTCGGATCCGTGGATGGTGTCCGATCTCCTCAAGGCCGGCGTGATCGTCGAAGCCAAGCCGGAAGAGGAGCCTTCGCTCCTCATGAACATCTTCGTCTCCTGGTTCCCGATGCTGCTCCTGATCGGCGTCTGGGTGTTCTTCATGCGCCAGATGCAGGGGGGCGGCCGCGGTGGCGCGTTCTCGTTCGGCAAGAGTCGCGCGCGGTTGCTCGATGAATCGACCAATACCGTGACCTTCGCCGACGTCGCCGGGTGCGAGGAAGCGAAGGAGGAGGTGGCCGAGCTGGTCGAGTTCCTGCGCGACCCCGGCAAGTTCCAGAAGCTCGGCGGACGCATTCCGCGCGGCGTATTGATGGTCGGCAATCCCGGCACCGGCAAGACCTTGCTGGCGAAAGCGATCGCTGGCGAGGCGAAGGTTCCGTTCTTCTCGATTTCCGGCTCGGACTTCGTGGAGATGTTCGTGGGTGTCGGAGCGGCGCGCGTGCGGGACATGTTCGATCAGGCGAAGAAGCACGCGCCCTGCATCGTGTTCATCGACGAAATCGATGCGGTCGGGCGGCAGCGCGGCGCCGGCCTGGGCGGCGGCAACGACGAGCGGGAACAGACGCTGAACCAGCTCCTGGTCGAGATGGACGGCTTCGAAGGCAATTCGGGCGTCATCGTCATCGCGGCCACCAACCGTCCCGACGTGCTCGATCCGGCGCTGCTGCGCCCGGGGCGCTTCGACCGCCAGGTCGTGGTGCCGCTGCCGGACATCCGCGGGCGGGAGCAGATCCTGACCGTGCACATGCGCAAGGTGCCGGTCGCGCCCGACGTGCGCGGCGACATCCTCGCGCGCGGCACACCCGGCTTCTCCGGCGCGGATCTCGCGAACCTCGTGAACGAAGCGGCGCTGTTCGCGGCGCGTGCCAGCAAGCGGCTGGTGGACATGGATGACTTCGAGCGCGCCAAGGACAAGATCATGATGGGTGCGGAGCGCCGCTCGGTCGTGATGCCCGAAGACGAGCGGCGCAACACTGCGTACCACGAGTCCGGGCATGTGGTGGTGGCGAAGCTCCTGCCGAAGGCCGATCCGGTGCACAAGGTCACCATCATTCCGCGTGGTCGTGCGCTCGGTGTCACCATGCAGTTGCCGGAAGAGGATCGCTACAGCTATGACCGCGAGTACATCATGAACCGCATCGCGGTGCTCTTCGGCGGCCGTATCGCCGAGGAAGTGTTCATGAACCAGATGACGACGGGCGCCGGCGACGACTTCAAGAAGGCCACCGAGATGGCGCGGCGCATGGTCACCGAATGGGGCATGAGCGACGCGCTCGGGCCGATGGTGTACGGCGAGAACGAGGGCGAGGTGTTCCTCGGCCGTTCCGTCACCACCCACAAGAACGTGTCCGAGACGACGATGCAGAAAGTGGACGCGGAGATCCGGCGCATCATCGATCAGCAGTACGGCCTTTCGCGACGGCTGATCGAGGAGAACCGGGACAAGGTCGAGACGATGGCGAAGGCGCTGCTCGAATGGGAAACGCTCGACTCCGATCAGATCGGCGACATCATGGACGGCCGCTCACCGCGACCGCCACGGCCCACCGCCACCGCGCCGCAGCCGCCGCCGAGCAGTGCGCCGGCGGCGCCGGCCGGTGCCCCCTCCGCCGCGCCCGGAACCTGACCCATCACCCAGCAAACCGGCCGGGCCACCACCCGGCCTTTTTTTCGTATGCGTGAGCTGGCGTGCGGGCGGTTTCGCCTTGCGCTTACCCGACCGCTCGTGATGGGCATCGTCAACGTGACGCCCGACTCCTTCTCGGATGGCGGCCGTTTCGGGTCGATCGAGGCGGCAGTACGGCAGGCACAACAGCTCATGGACGAAGGCGCCGATATCCTGGATATCGGGGGGGAGTCCACTCGGCCCGGCGCGGCTCCCGTGGCGGCAGCGGAGGAACTGGATCGGGTGCTTCCCGTGCTCGAACGCATCGCCGACAGCCCGGTTCCACTCTCGATCGACACCTACAAGCCCGAAGTGATGGTGGCGGCGCTGGCGGCGGGCGCCAGCATGGTGAACGACGTGAAGGCGCTGCGCGAGCCGGGTGCGCTGGACGCGGTGGTGCGCTCGGATGCGGCAGTGTGTCTCATGCACATGCGCGGCACGCCGCAAACCATGCAGCTCGATCCGAATTATGGGGACGTGGTGGGTGAGGTGTGCGCGTTCCTGCACGATCGCATCGCGGCGTGCGAGGCCGCGGGTATCGATCGCGAACGCATCGTCATCGATCCGGGATTCGGTTTCGGCAAGACCAAGGCACACAATATCGATCTGCTGCGACATCTCGACAAGGTCACGGCGCTGGGACTGCCGGTGCTGGCCGGCCTGTCGCGCAAGTCGGTGCTCGGAACGATCACCGCCAGGAATGTCGGGGAGCGCGTTCCCTCCAGCGTCGCGGCGGCGCTGGTCGCCGTCTACCGGGGTGCGGCGATCGTAAGAGTGCACGACGTGGGGGCGACCCGGGATGCCCTCGCGGTTTACGGCGCGATAGAATTGGACCATGAATAGAAAATACTTCGGTACGGATGGCGTGCGGGGCCGCGTGGGGGAGGAACCCATCACCCCCGAGTTCGTGATGCACCTGGGCTACGCGGCGGGCAAGGTGCTGGTGGGCGAGGGCAGGGCGCGTCGCAACGGCGATCACCCGGCGGTGCTGATCGGCAAGGACACGCGCATCTCGGGCTACATGCTTGAGTCGGCGTTGCAGGCAGGACTGTCGGCGGCAGGCGTGGACGTGTACCTCGCCGGTCCGATGCCCACGCCGGCGGTGGCGTACCTGACGCGGGCGCTGCGCCTTTCCGCGGGCATCGTGATCAGCGCCTCGCACAACCCCTTCGAGGACAACGGGATCAAGTTCTTCTCGGCTGGCGGCGACAAGCTGCCCGACGTAACCGAGCGCGCGATCGAGGCACGGCTCGAAGAGCCGATCGCGTGCGCTGCCTCCGCCAAGCTGGGCAAGGCGTGGCGCGTCAACGACGCAGCGGGGCGCTACATAGAGTTCTGCAAGAGCACCTTTCCGAACTCGCTCGACCTGCGCGGGCTCAAGGTGGTGCTCGATTCCGCGCACGGCGCGACCTATCACATCGCCCGCCCGGTGTTCCACGAGCTCGGCGCGGACGTCGTCGCGATCGGCAGTCAGCCCGATGGCCTCAACATCAACGAAGGATGCGGCGCGGTGCATCCCGAGGGGCTGCGGCGCGCGGTGCGCGAACACGGCGCGCAGTACGGGATCGCCTTCGACGGCGACGGCGACCGCCTGGTCATGGTGGACGGCGCGGGCAACACCTACGACGGCGACCAGCTCCTGTACGTCATCGCAGCCCATCGTCAGGGGCTGGGTGCGCTGGCGGGCGGTGTGGTCGGCACGCAGATGACCAATCTCGCCTTCGAGCACGCACTGGGACGCCTCGGCATCCCGTTCGCGCGCGCCAAGGTGGGCGACCGTTACGTGCTCGAACTTCTGCTCGAAAAGGGCTGGACCCTGGGCGGCGAGAACTCCGGCCATATCATCTGCCTCGACAAGCACACGACCGGCGACGGCATCGTCTCGGCGCTCCAGGTGCTGTGGGCGATACGGGAGAGCGGGCACGCGCTCGCCGAACTGGCGAGTCCGGTGGAACTGTATCCGCAGATCCTGATCAACGTCCGGGTACCGGAGCGTTTCGATTTTCAGCAGGCGCCGGACGTGCGTGCGGCGCTCGACGCCGCGGAAGGCGACCTGCACGGCGAGGGTCGGGTTCTGCTGCGTGCGTCCGGCACCGAGCCTCTGATCCGGGTCATGGTGGAAGGACGGTCGCATGGACAGGTACAGCGCTGGGCGGAAGAGATTGCGCAGAGCGTTGAGCAGGCTGCGACGGCGAGCGCGCGATGATCACGCCCGTGCGCATTGGAATCTTGGCGCTGATCGCCTTGCCCTTGTGCGCAGGCTGCACGGCGGTAAAGGACACCGGCGCTCTTCTCTACAAGGACACGGCCACTGATTCCCTCGATGGCCGTTACCCCGGTTTCAATCAATTCCTCGACCGCGTCTCCGCAAAGTGCAACGGTTATCCGATCGGAAACAGCAATATTTCGACACTGATCCAATCCGATTCCAACATGATCGATGCACTTTCCCGGCTTTTCGAAGGCAAGATCGGGCGCGGAGATTTCTCCGCCTTTCTCGGCGGCTGGTATCCCGGGACGGACACGAATTCGCTCGGCCAGTGTGTCTTCGCCGAGCTACCCAGGCAACCGACGCCCTGACACGCTCCGGCGCGACCCCGCTGGTGTCCTGAGTCAGAAACTCGCAGGCAGGGCCGGGCGCAGTCGCGCTCATCGCAGCTCTCCAACACGGTGCGAAACACCGCCGGGATCGATTCAGACCGGATCAGTCACCACCATGCGCCGGTATCGGCGAGCGCCGGGAGAATGCTGTATCCGGGTCGGCGAAGTGTGACGGCGGCGCTAACTGCAACAAAACGGTAACGAACTGCCCCTACCATGCCCACGATCGTCCCCAACCAGGAGAAAAGCCCTCATGGCACAGATGTCAAAAACCAGATCCGGATCCCTGCCGTCCCTTTCTGCGTCCCTTGCGATGATCAGTTTGCTGGCCGGCGGGGCGGCGCCCGTCCTCGGTGCCGCTCCGATCGTCACCGTCGATGGCTCCAGCACAGTCTTTCCGATCACCGAAGCCGTCGCCGAGGAATTTCAGAAGGAGAAAAAGGGCGCCGTCAGGGTGACGGTGGGCATCTCGGGCACCGGCGGTGGCTTCAAGAAGTTCTGCCGCGGCGAGATCGACATCGCGGACGCCTCACGACCGATCAAGAAGTCCGAGATGGAAGACTGTGCCAAGGTCGGCATCAAGTACGTCGAGCTGCCTGTTGCCTATGATGCGCTGACCGTGGTCATCCACCCGCAGAACGCATGGGCGAAGACCCTCACGGTCGCGGACCTGAAGAAGATATGGGAGCCCGAAGCACAGGGCAAGATCACCAACTGGAATCAGGTGCGGCCCGACTTCCCCGATGTCCCGCTCAAGCTCTACGGCCCCGGCACCGACTCCGGCACCTTCGAGTACTTCACCGAGGCCATCGTTGGCAAGGCGAAGTCGAGCCGGGCGGACTACACCGCGTCAGAGGACGACAACACCCTCGTGCAGGGCGTGGCCCGTGACAAGGGCGGTCTTGGCTACTTCGGCTATGCCTACTATGCGGAGAATACCAAGAAGCTTGGCGCTGCCAGCATCGACGGCGGCAAAGGACCCGTCGCACCGTCCGAGAAGGCAGTGGAGGACGGCTCCTACCAGCCCCTGTCGCGTCCGGTCTTCATCTACGTAAGCGAAAAGGCACTGGAGAAGCCCGAGGTCAAGGAATTCGTGCACTTCTACCTGAAGCACGCACCGGCACTCGTCAAGGAAGTGAAGTACGTGTCTCTGCCCGCCGGCATTTATGCGGTCAACGCCGAGCATGTCGACAAGAAGAAGCTCGGCACCGTGTTCGGCGGCAAGTCCGATGTGGGCCTCAAGATCGAGGACCTCGTCAAGAAGGAAGCCAGCCTGTAATCCTCACGACGGTCCACCAGGAGGGCGCAGCCGGCGCCCTCCCGGCACGCGGGTGCCACTACAATACCGGGCTCCGGCATATGGGCAACGGCACGACCATCGTGAACGAAACACACACTCCAGCCTCCGTCCGGGGCCCCGCTGTCGCCCCCTCGCACCTGCGGCGGCGGGCCTCGACCCGCATCAAGGAGAAGCTGATCGAAACGGCGTTGTTTTTCGCAGCGCTGTCGTCGGTGTTGACCACCATCGCCATCGTGGTGGTGCTGGTCGAGGAATCGCTGTTGTTCTTCGAGCATGTTCCGATCTGGGACTTCATCTCCGGCACCGAATGGACACCGCTCTTCGACAACCCGAAGTACGGCATCCTGCCGCTGCTGATGGGCACTCTCGTCACTTCCAGCATCGCGCTCTGCGTGGCGGTGCCGATGGGTACCATCATCGCCATCTACCTGTCCGAGTTCGCGGGCTTTCGCGCGCGCGAGATCGCCAAGCCGTTCCTCGAACTGCTCGCCGGCATCCCGACGGTGGTCTACGGCTATTTCGCGCTGCTCTTCGTGACGCCGATCCTGCAGCTGCTGTTGCCCAATCTGCCGGGCTTCAACATGCTGAGCGCGGGGCTGGTCATGGGCATCATGATCGTGCCTTACGTGAGCTCGATCTGCGAGGATGCGATGCGCGCGGTGCCGATGGGGTTGCGCGAGGGCTCCTTCGCCATGGGCGCCACGCGTCTGCAGACGGCATCCAACGTGGTGGTTCCAGCCGCGTTTTCGGGGATTGCCGCCGCGTACATTCTCGGTATCTCGCGCGCGGTGGGCGAGACCATGGTGCTCGCGATCGCCGCCGGCAATCAGCCCAACTTCACCTTGAACCCGATGGAGCCGGCGCAGACCATCACCGCCTACATCGTCGCCGTGAGCTTAGGCGATCTTCCACACGGTGGCGTGGGCTATCAGACGATCTTCGCCGCCGGGCTGACGCTGCTGCTCATGACGCTCGGATTCAACATCGGCGGGCACTGGTTGCGCCGCAAGTATCGGGAGGCTTACTGAGCCATGAGCATCGGAACGGAGAAGACCGCGGAGAGTCTGCAGGAAATCCGCGATCTCATCGCGAAGCACAAGCGGTGGGACCGCATCTTCATCGTGATCGGCCTGCTCTGCCTGATGGTGGGCGTGCTTGCGTTCGCCGCCCTTTTCCTGAGCATGGTATGGCACGGCTGGGAGCGCCTGACGCCGGAGTTCTTCACCAGTTTCCCGTCGCGCAAGGCGGGCCAGGCCGGGATCCTTTCCGCCTGGGTGGGCTCGGTCCTCGTGATGCTCGTGACGGCTCTGGCCGCCGTGCCGCTCGGCGTAATGGCCGGTGTCTACCTCGAGGAATACGCGCCGAAGAACTGGCTGACCGACATCATCGAGATCAACGTCACCAACCTGGCCGGCGTGCCGTCCATCGTCTACGGCCTGCTCGCACTCGGTGTGTTCGTCTACGCACTGGGCTTCGGCCGCAGCATTCTGTCCGCCGGGCTGACGCTCGCCCTGCTCATTCTCCCGGTCGTCATCGTGGCCACGCGCGAGGCGATTCGCGCCATCCCGGTCGGGATCCGCGAGGGTGCCTACGCGCTCGGCGCCACCAAGTGGCAAACGACACGCGATCACATCATCCCCTATTCGTCGGCCGGCATTCTCACCGGCGTCATCATCGGCCTCGCGCGGGCGATAGGCGAGACCGCACCCATCATCACGATCGGCGCGCTCACCTTCATCGCGTTCCTGCCGCCGCCGCCGCTGACCGACACGTTTCCCTTCGTGTCCTTCGAATGGCTGATGGCGCCCTTCACCGTGATGCCGATCCAGATGTTCAACTGGGTATCGCGGCCCGAAGAGGCGTTCCAGGTGAACGCCGCGGCGGCGGGCATCGTGCTCGTCGTCATGACGCTGCTCATGAACGGGCTGGCGATCTGGCTGCGCTACCGCCTGCGCAAGAACCTGAAGTGGTAGGAGCAGCCATGGCAGCCGTGCCCCACGTCGCCGACCTCCCGGTCAAGTCATCGGTCGACCACCTCGATTTCTACTATCGGGACTTCCAGGCGCTGAAGAACATCAACGTCCCGATCTACGAGAAGAAGGTGACGGCGCTGATCGGCCCTTCGGGCTGCGGCAAGTCGACGCTGCTGCGCTGTTTCAACCGCATGCACGATCTTTATCCGGGCAACCGCTACGTGGGCGAGATCAAGCTCTACCCGGACAACGTGAACGTGCTCGCCGCCAACGTCGACCCGATCGAGGTGCGCATGCGCATCAGCATGGTGTTCCAGAAACCGAACCCGTTCCCGAAGTCGATCTACGAGAACGTCGCATACGGGCTGCGCGTGCGCGGGGTGAAGCGCAAGGGCATCCTCGACGAAAAAGTCGAGGAGGCGCTGCGCGGCGCGGCGCTCTGGGACGAGGCGAAGGACCGGCTGAACGACCTCGCGTTCAATCTCTCCGGCGGTCAGCAGCAGCGGTTGTGCATCGCCCGCGCGCTGGCGACCGATCCCGAAATTCTGCTCTTCGACGAGCCGACCTCCGCGCTCGACCCGATCGCGACGGCAAGCATCGAGGAACTCGTCACCGACCTCAAGACCAAGGTCACGATCGTCATCGTCACGCACAACATGCAGCAGGCCGCGCGAGTTTCGGACTTCACCGCGTACATGTATCTGGGCGAGGTGATCGAGTTCGATCTGACCGACACTATCTTCCTGAAGCCGAAGCACAAGCAGACCGAAGACTACATCACCGGGCGCTTTGGCTGACCATTCCATCTGCGAGTGGCGAGGTCGAGCGCACGTCGGCCGCCGCTGTGCAATGCACGCGCCGTTGACCAGTGGCCTGTCGAGCGATACCATCTGCGGGCTTTGCAAGGGGAGGTCACATGCGAAAAAAGCTGGTTGCGGGCAATTGGAAGATGTTCGGCAGTCTCGCGGAGAACGCGGCGCTGCTCGATGCGGTTCGCAGTGGAGCACCGAGCGGGGGGGGCGTGGAAGCCGCGGTGTGCGTGCCATTTCCGTATCTCGCGCAGGCGCAGCAGGCGCTCGCGGGCAGTGCGGTGGCGTGGGGTGCGCAGAACATGAGCGAATTCGCAAAAGGCGCATACACCGGTGAAGTGGCTGCCGGAATGCTTCGCGATTTCGGCTGCCGGTATGTGATCGTGGGTCACTCCGAGCGTCGTACGCTGTACGGCGAGGATAGCGCGCTCGTGGCGCGCAAGGCTCAAGCGGCGCTCGATGCGGGGCTCGTTCCCATCGTCTGCGTCGGCGAGACGCTGGCCGAGCGTGAGGGCGGGATCACGGAGCGCGTGGTGGGCGAGCAACTGGATGCGGTGACCGCTGTTCTCGCCGCCGGCGGGCTGGCACGGTCGGTCGTCGCATACGAGCCAGTGTGGGCGATCGGGACCGGACGCACCGCCACGCCGGAACAGGCGCAGGCGGTGCACGCGTTCATTCGCGAGCGCGTCAAGAAACTGGATGCGACAGTCGCGGCAAACCTGTTGATCCTCTACGGCGGGAGCGTGAAAGGCAATAACGCGGCGAGCCTGTTCGCGATGTCCGACATCGACGGCGGTCTCATCGGGGGCGCGTCGCTGGTCGCAAGCGAGTTCCTCGCGATCTGCGGGGCGGGCGGCGCCGGGTAGGCGCGCGGATGGTCAGGGCGGGGTTCGGCGCCGCCGCGCGGCGTGGGGTTCTGTCACGGTAAACGGAAGCGAATGGAACTGGTGATCGTAGTGTTGCACGTGATTGCGGCGCTGGTCGTGATCGGCTTGGTGCTGCTCCAGCACGGCAAGGGTGCGGATATGGGGGCGGCGTTCGGCAGCGGCGCGTCGGGCAGTCTCTTCGGCGCTACCGGCTCGGCGAATTTCCTGAGTCGCACCACGGCGGTGCTGGCGGCCGTGTTCTTCGTCACCAGCCTCGGCTTGACGTATTTTTCGGCGAGCAAGTCACGGGATCGGGGAGTCATGGCGACTCACAAGACCGAGCCGGTGTCCCCCGCCACGGCCGACAAATCCGTTCCTTCGCCGGCGGCTGCCGATGGCTCCAAGGCGCCGGAGGTTCCCAAGTGACCTGGGCGCACGCGAGGGGGTGAACTCCAGCGGGTGTCGCAGTCGGGCCGATGTGGTGAAATTGGTAGACACGCCGTCTTGAGGGGGCGGTGGCGAAAGCCGTGGGAGTTCGAGTCTCCCCATCGGCACCAACGCAATTCTGGTTTCCGCACTGTGCGATCGCCGATGCGAGCCGGCAGTCTTGACCGAACCAACGAACGAAAAAGAGGATCGGACAGTCGTGACGATAGATGCGAAAATGGCGTTGTCGCTAAGCTGAAAGACAGATAGGGACCCCGCGCCATGCTAGAAAACTACTTCCCTGTCCTCCTCTTCGTCCTCGTCGGACTCGCGGTCGGTATCGGCCCCATGGTCATGGGCGGCGGCGTATCGCGACTCCTCGGCGTGCATCGCCCCGACAGCGAAAAGCTCTCTCCCTACGAATGCGGCTTCGAGGCGTTCGAGGACGCGCGGATGAAGTTCGACGTCCGCTACTACCTGGTTGCCATCCTCTTCATCCTGTTCGACCTCGAGATCGCATTTCTCTTTCCGTGGGCGGTCGTGCTCGACGACATCGGCGTGTTCGGTTTCGTCGCCATGATGATTTTCCTCGGCATCCTCGTGGTGGGATTCATCTACGAATGGAAGAAAGGAGCGCTGGAGTGGGAGTAACGCCGCGCTCAACGGAGCAGGGGCCCCGCGCCTTTGCGGGGATGCGACGCGAGAGCGCGGCGTTGACGGCGGTGGCACCGTGCATGGAGTTTTTGGTGACGCTCGCCGGGCCGCGAAGCTCAACGGAGCAGGGGATTCCCGCGAGTTCCGTCGTGCAGTTCCAGGGACGGAGGGTCTGACCATGGGTGCGGAAGGCGTTCTCGATAAGGGTTTCGTCACCACATCGATCGACACGGTCATCAACTGGACGCGCACCGGGTCGATGTGGCCGGTGACCTTCGGTCTTGCGTGCTGTGCGATCGAAATGATGCACGCCGGCGCGTCGCGGTATGACCTCGACCGCTTCGGCATCGTGTTCCGTCCGAGCCCGCGCCAGTCGGACGTGATGATCGTCGCGGGCACCCTGTGCAACAAGATGGCGCCGGCGCTGCGCAAGGTGTATGACCAGATGGCCGAGCCGCGCTGGGTGATCTCGATGGGCTCGTGTGCGAACGGCGGCGGCTACTACCACTACTCGTATTCGGTGGTGCGGGGCTGCGACCGCATCGTTCCCGTCGACGTCTATGTTCCGGGATGTCCGCCCACCGCCGAGGCCTTGCTGTACGGCATCATTCAGTTGCAGAACAAGATCAAGCGCACCAACACGATCGCCCGCTGACCAGCAGCCGATGACTACCCGACTCGACACTCTCGAAGCAGCGCTACAAGGTGCGCTGGGCGATCGGATCACGCGTCTTGCCCGCGCCTGCGGTGAGATCACGGTCGAGATCAAGGGCGCGGACGTCACGGCGGTGACGCAGGCCTTGCGCGATCACCCGGAGCTCGCGTTTTCGGTCCTGATCGATCTGTGCGGCATCGACTACAGCGAGTACGGAGGCGGCACTTGGGACGGACCGCGCTTCGCGGTCGTCTATCACCTGTTGTCGATTCCGCGCAATTGGCGCGTTCGCCTGCGTGCCTTCTGTGCCGACGACGATTTTCCGAGCGTCGATTCGGTCGTCGGTGTCTGGCCGTCCGCCAACTGGTTCGAGCGCGAGGCCTTCGATTTCTTCGGCATCGTATTTCCCGGACACCCCGACCTGCGCCGCATCCTGACCGACTACGGATTCGTCGGTCACCCGTTCCGCAAGGACTTCCCGGTGTCCGGCAACGTGGAGATGCGCTACGACCCGGATCAGGCGCGCGTGATCTATCAGCCGGTCACGATCGAGCCGCGGGAAGTGACGCCGCGTGTGCTGCGCGAAGAGAACTATGCCGAGGGACCGGGGTTCAGGAATGGGTGACGGCGCGTTGACCGCTTCCGGTTTCGATATCCGCTGATCGGACATGGCTGAGATCCGCAACTACACGCTGAATTTTGGCTCCGGCCGCGCAACGCGCTTAACCCGCCCTTCGTTCGGGTTAGCCTGCACCGAAATTCATCTTCGTCGTGCAGACGCTGCTGCTGCGGGCTTCGATATCCGCTGATCGGACATGGCTGAGATCCGTAACTACACGCTGAATTTTGGGCCGCAGCACCCGGCGGCGCACGGTGTGCTGCGCCTCGTGCTCGAGCTGGACGGTGAAGTGATCCAGCGCGCCGATCCGCACATCGGTCTCCTGCACCGCGCCACCGAGAAGCTCGCCGAGTACAAGACGTTCCTCCAAAGCGTGCCTTACATGGACCGGCTCGACTACGTGTCGATGCTGTGCAGCGAGCACGCCTACGTGATGGCGATCGAGCGGCTGCTCGGGCTCGAGGTTCCGATTCGCGCGCAGTACATCCGGGTGATGTTCGACGAGATCACGCGGCTGCTGAACCATCTGCTGTGGCTCGGCACGCACGGGCTCGACATCGGGGCGATGACGGTATTTCTGTACTGCTTCCGGGAGCGCGAGGATCTCTTCGACTGTTACGAGGCGGTGTCCGGGGCGCGCATGCATGCCGCGTACTACCGCCCCGGCGGGGTGTATCGGGATCTGCCCGACACCATGCCGCAGTACCAGGCCTCGCGCATTCACAACGAGGCGGCGGTGGCGCGACTGAACGAGAATCGCCAGGGCTCGCTGCTCGACTTCCTGGACGATTTCGTCGCCCGCTTTCCAAAGTGCGTCGAGGAGTACGAAGCGCTCCTCACCGAGAACCGCATCTGGAAGCAGCGCACGGTCGGCATCGGTGTGGTCACCCCGGAGCGCGCTCAGGCTCTGGGCTTCAGCGGCGTGATGCTGCGCGGCTCGGGAATCGAATGGGATCTGCGCAAGACGCAGCCTTATGCCGCCTACGACCGCGTCGATTTCGACATTCCGGTCGGGGTCAACGGCGACTGCTACGACCGCTACCTGGTGCGGATCGAGGAGATGCGCCAGTCGAATCGCATCATCAAGCAGTGTATCGACTGGCTGCGGCAGAACCCGGGCCCGGTGATCACGGAAAACCGCAAGGTTGCACCGCCGCCACGCGTGACCATGAAGACCGACATGGAAGCGCTCATCCACCACTTCAAGCTCTTCACGGAAGGTTTCCACGTTCCACCCGGCGAGACCTACGCCGCGGTCGAGCATCCGAAGGGCGAGTTCGGCATCTACCTCGTGTCCGACGGCGCGAACAAGCCATACCGCATGAAGATCCGCGCCTCCGGCTTTGCCCACCTTTCCGCGATGGACGAGATCGCGAAGGGACACATGATCGCCGACGTGGTGGCGATCATCGGCACGCTCGACATCGTCTTCGGCGAGGTCGATCGATGACACACCCCATCCAACCCGTAGTGCCGCAATCATGAATGCGCCCATGCTCCTGTCGCCCGCCGCGCTCGCGAAGATCGACCGCGAGGTGGCCAAATATCCGCCGGACCAGAGGCGGTCGGCGGTGATGGCGGCGCTTGCGATCGCCCAGGACGAAAAGGGCTGGCTCTCCACCGAGACGATGGAATTCGTGGCCCGCTACCTCGCGATGGCGCCGGTGGCGGTGTACGAGGTGGCGACGTTCTACAACATGTACGATCTCGCGCCGGTGGGCAGGCACAAGCTCACCGTCTGCACCAATCTTCCCTGTGCGCTCTCCGGAGCGGGCGAGGCGGCGGCGTATCTCAAGCGCAAGCTCGGCATCGGCTTTGGCGAGACCACGGCGGACGGCCGCTTCACCTTGCAGGAGGGCGAGTGTTTCGGCGCCTGTGGCGATTCGCCGGTGCTCCTCGTCAACAACAAGCGCATGTGCAGCTTCATGAGCCCCGAGGCGATCGACCAACTGCTGGCGGAGCTCGGCGAATGAACGCGCCCACGCTGCCTTTTTCGCCCGAGATGTACGGCCCCGATGCGATCCTGATGCAGGGGCTCGACGGCCTCAACTGGCGGCTCGATGACTACCGCAAGCGCGGGGGCTACGAGGCGCTGCGCAAGGTCCTGACGGAGAAGATCACGCCCGAGCAGGTCATCGCCGAAGTGAAGTTGAGCGCACTGCGCGGCCGTGGCGGCGCCGGTTTTCCGACCGGCCTCAAGTGGAGCTTCATGCCGCGCAACTACACCGGCCCCAAGTACGTGGTGTGCAATTCGGACGAAGGCGAGCCCGGCACCTTCAAGGATCGCGACCTGCTGCGGTACAACCCGCACATGGTGATCGAGGGCATGATCCTCGGCGGCTATGCGATGGGCGCGGGCGCCGGCTACAACTACATCCACGGCGAGATCTGGGATGTCTACCAGCGCTTCGAGGAAGCGCTCGCCGAAGCACGTGCGGCGGGTTTCCTCGGCCCGAACATCCTGGGCTCGGATTTCGGCTTCGAGCTCTTCGCGCACCATGGCTATGGCGCCTACATCTGCGGTGAAGAGACCGCGCTGCTCGACTCGATCGAGGGCAAGAAGGGGCAGCCGCGCTTCAAGCCGCCATTCCCGGCCACCTTCGGACTCTACGGCCGGCCGACCACGATCAACAACACAGAGACCTTCGCTTCCGTGCCGTACATCGTTCTGCACGGCGGACAGAAATTTCTCGATCTCGGCAAGGTGAACAACGGCGGCACCAAGCTCTTCTCGGTGTCCGGTCACGTGAATCGTCCGGGGAACTACGAAGTGCGCATGGGCGCTCCTTTCGCCCAGCTGCTCGAGATGGCGGGCGGCATGCGCGGCGGGCGCAAGCTCAAGGCCTGCATCCCCGGCGGCTCGTCGATGCCGGTGCTGCCGGGCGACGTGATGATGGCGTGCGACCTGGACTACGACTCCATCGCCAAGGCGGGCTCCATGCTCGGCTCGGGCGCGGTCATCATCATGGACGACACGACCTGCATGGTGCGCGCGCTGCGCCGGCTGTCGTACTTCTATTTCGAGGAATCCTGCGGCCAGTGCACGCCATGCCGGGAAGGCACCGGCTGGCTGTATCGCGTGGTGGACCGCATCGAGACCGGGCGCGGCAAACCCGAAGACCTCGACCTGCTCACCAGCGTAGCGGACAATATCCTCGGCCGGACGATCTGCGCGCTCGGCGACGCGGCCGCGCTGCCGGTGAAGAGTTTCATCCAGCATTTCCGCGACGAGTTCGCGTATCACATCGACCACAAGCAGTGTCTGGTCGCGGGCGGTCTGTGAACCACACGCGACGCTCCGACGAATCACCATGGCGAATCTGATTTCTCTCGAGATCGACGGTCAGGCGGTGGAAGTGCCCCCAGGGTCCACCGTGATGGATGCCGCCAGCAAACTCGGCATCTATATCCCGCACTTCTGCTGGCACAAGAAGCTCTCGATCGCGGCCAACTGCCGCATGTGCCTGGTGCAGGTCGAGAAGGCGCCGAAGCCGCTGCCGGCCTGTGCGACCCCGGTGGCGAACGGGCAGAAGGTCTATACCCATTCCGAGTACGCGCACAAGGCGCAGCACGGGGTGATGGAGTTCCTGCTCATCAATCACCCGCTCGACTGCCCGATCTGCGACCAGGGCGGGGAATGCCAGCTGCAGGATCTCGCGGTCGGTTACGGCACCAGCGCGTCGCGCTTCGAGGAAATGAAGCGCGTCGTGTCGAACAAGAATCTCGGCCCGCTGATTTCCACCGACATGACCCGCTGCATCCACTGCACGCGCTGCGTGCGGTTCGGGCAGGAGATCGCGGGTGTGATGGAGCTCGGCATGGCCGGGCGCGGCGAGCATTCCGAGATCCTCGCCTTCGTCGGCAGGACGGTGGACTCGGAACTCTCGGGCAACGTGATCGATCTGTGCCCGGTGGGCGCGCTCACGTCGAAGCCATTCCGCTACACCGCGCGCAACTGGGAGCTTTCCCGCGAGCGCTCGGTGAGCCCGCATTGCGGGCTCGGCTCGAACCTCGTGGCTCAGGTGAAGCAGAACAGGGTGATGCGAGTCCTGCCGCTCGAGAACGAAGCGATCAACGAATGCTGGCTGTCGGACAAGGATCGCTTCGCCTACCAGGGATTGAACGCACCCGATCGGCTGACCGCCCCGATGCTGAGTGAAGGCGGGCGCTGGCGCGAAGTGGATTGGCCCACCGCGCTCGACGCGGTCGCCAAAGGGCTCGCCCAGGTGCGCGACACGCACGGCCGCGACGCGATCGGTTTTCTCGCCTCGCCGCACTCGACGCTCGAGGAACTCCACCTGCTGGCGAAGCTCGCGCGCGGGCTGGGCAGCGACAACGTCGATTTC